>CAZLVG010000001.1:0-74859 GCA_964562905.1 uncultured Candidatus Saccharibacteria bacterium
CAAAAAATGCATTGACGCGATACTGGGACCAGCGGTTTCAGCCGGCCTGCCCGTCGTCTCCGGCCTGGCTTACGGCATAGATTCACTGGCGCATCATCTGTGCCTCAAGCGCGACGTGCCTACCGTAGCGGTGCTGGCATCTGGGCTTGACGAGGCCTCGGTCTACCCCAGGGTGCACTTAAAGCTTATGCGCCAGATTATTGCCGCGGGCGGCGCTGTCGTGTCGGAATATCCCCCCGGCACTCCTCCCTTAGCCGGCCGTTTTCCAGAACGCAACCGCATTATAGCGGGACTGGCTCAGGCTACCGTAGTCATGCAAGCTGCCCGCAAATCGGGCTCCTTAATAACTGCCCGCCTGGCTTTGGAATCGGGGCGGGAAGTGCTGGCCGTACCGGGAGCCGTAGGAGATCCCCTGTCCGAAGGCACTAATTTCTTGATAAAAAACGGGGCCACTCCCGTAACTTGTCCCGAGGATATCACTGACCTGTTTGGCCTAAAAACAGGGACGGCGGCCGACTATCAGGCCACGTCCAAACTTAGCGCCGAACAGGAAACCGTAGTGTCCGCTTTGGGCAACGAGCCGCTTCACGTCGACCAGTTGGCGAATAAAATAAAAATGCTCCCTTCGTCGCTGGCCGTTACCTTGACGGAGCTGGAACTGCTCGGCGTAGCGGAAAACATCGGCGGCTTGCGGTACGTTAGGAAGTGATTTATTCCTGCCTGCCCTAAGGCAAGCAAAACCCCAAACCCAGACTTGCGCAAACTCCAAAAAAACACAAAATGCCAAAGCACCAAAACACAGGCCTAGCCATCCGATCAGTGACGGTGTTTGCGCTGGGGAAGCTGGTGTTTGGAAAGTTGTCGGGGATTTGCCTGCCTGCCGCGCCCGCGCTTAAAAGACTAAATCGCTTTTCACAGAGCGCACTTGACTAAATATTGCCTTACCCCTTAACTGGCAGCTAGTATCAGAACTATAATTTGCCATATTATAGATGTCACATTATGTCATGCCGCTCTGCAAATAAACGGATGGCGCGGGTGGGGGTGCGGGGCCGTGATAAGGACGCGCTAATAAGCATAGTGGCGTGGCATAACGTTACCTCTATATATACGTAATACCTATGAAGCTAGTAATCGTAGAGTCTCCCGCCAAGGCTAAAACTATCAAGAAATACTTGGGGCCGGGCTTTGAGGTTAAAAGTAGCTACGGCCACGTGCGCGATTTGCCCAAGAAGAACTTGGGGGTGGATACAGCGGGCAACTTCACGCCCAACTACGTCGTACCCCCTCAAGCAAGGAAAAACGTATCGGCTCTAAAAAAAGCAGCCCAAAAGGCCAACGAGATCTACTTCGCCACCGACGAAGACCGCGAAGGGGAAGCGATCGCCTGGCACCTAAAAGAGCTTCTGCAAACTCCGGACGACCGAGCTAAGCGGATCACTTTCGACGAGATAACCCAAAACGCCATCAAAGAGGCTATCTCCCATCCGCGCGGTATAGACATTAACCGCGTAGACGCTCAGCAGGCACGCCGTATTCTTGACCGCTTAGTGGGTTATGAGCTCTCGCCCTTGTTGTGGAAGAAAGTGCGCCGCGGCCTTTCAGCCGGACGCGTCCAGTCCGTAGCCGTCCGTCTGATTGTGGAGCGCGAGGAAGAGATAAACGCTTTTAAACCACAGGAATACTGGACCCTGCTGGCCCGCCTGGAGCACAAGAACAAGCATTTTGATGCTTCTTTGCGAATAAAAGATGGCAAGAAAATTCCCAAACTGGGCATCAGGAATAAAAAAAATATGGACAGCATACTGGCGGGTCTTAAAGATAAAACCTACACCGTAACTAAAGTCGAGAAGAAAAAAAGCAAAAGAACCCCTCCACCGCCCTTCATTACCAGCACCTTGCAGCAAGCAGCAGCGCATCAGCTTGGATTTACCGGCAAAAGAACGATGGTGACAGCGCAGCAGCTGTACGAAGGCATAAGCTTGGGCAGTGAAGGGCCCCAGGGCCTTATCACCTACATGAGAACCGATTCTACCAACCTGGCCGCTGAAGCGACGGCCAAGGCCAGGCAGACAATAACGCGCCTGTTCGGACCGGAATATGCCATATCCTCACCCCGTGTTTTTAGGAAGAAGGCTAAAGGTGCCCAGGAAGCTCACGAGGCTATACGGCCCACAGACCCCTCCCTGACACCGGATGAGACAGCCACCCACCTATCAAAAGATCAGTCAAAGCTGTACCGCCTTATCTGGCAGCGCCTGATAGCCTCTCAGATGGCCGAGGCCCGGCTTAACAAGGTCAGCGCCGACATCGCGGCCGGCTCTTTTATTTTCAGAGCTACCGGCAGCACGGTTGAATTCGACGGTTATGTCAAGGCGCTGGGAGCCAAAGCGGCCTTTAAGGAAACCGTTTTGCCGAAGCTGGAAAAAGGAGACACCCCGCAGCTTCAGGAACTGCTTCCGGAACAACACTTTACCCAGCCGCCTCCCCGATATTCAGAGGCAACGCTGGTTAAAGCCCTGGAAGAACACGGTATAGGCCGTCCCAGCACATACGCTCCCACCATTGACACTATCCAGCGCAGAGATTACGTCATCAAAAACGAAGATAAAAAATTTCAACCGACCGAGGTGGGCGCTTTAGTAACCAACCTCCTGAAAGAACATTTCCCGGATATAGTTGATACCAAATTCACCGCCGGTATGGAAAATGACCTAGACCTGGTTGCGGCCGGTGATAAACAGTGGCAGCCCGTTATCAGGTCTTTTTATGAGCCATTTCACGCCAACTTAGAAAAAAAGGAGCGTGAGATAAACAAGAAGGAGTTGACTCAGGAGAAAACGGGTGAATCCTGCCCGGAGTGCGGAGGAGAGCTGGCTATCAAGCTAGGCCGTTTCGGCAAGTTCAAGGCTTGTACCGGATTTCCCGAGTGCAAATACACCGAGCCCGTAGGCGAAGAAAAGGAACTGCAACAACAGAACAATAATGAAGTCTGTCCCGACTGCGGTCGGCAGCTGGTGGTCAGACGAGGCCGCTTCGGTCCCTTCATGGGCTGTTCAGGTTACCCAGACTGCAAACACATCAAAAAGATAGAGAAATCCACCGGCGTACTTTGCCCCCAATGCAACCAGGGGGAAATCGTCGAAAAAACCTCCCGGCGAGGCCGCCTTTTCTACGCCTGCAATCAGTACCCGCACTGCAAAAACGCCTTTGCCAACAAGCCCACGGGCCACCAATGCCCGCAGTGTGGCAGTTTGTTAGTAAGCGGAGCTCAAAACACCGTCCGCTGCTCCGACAAGCAGTGCCAGTTTCAAAACCCCGGCAACTCTACCTAAGAAACACCAGCCCACCCGCCTACCATGGCTTGCGGGTGCAGGTATAGCTATCACATTACGCCATGCCGCTCTGCAAATAAACGGGTGGCGCGGGCGGGGGGTGCGGGGCCGCGATAAGGACGCGCTAATAAGCATAGCGGCCTTGCAAATGTTGCCTCTATATTATCTCCGCTTTTTTTAATTACCCGGCCCTTTACACGTCATCCTCTCCCTGCGGCAGCGGCTTGGTGCCCAACAAACGTCCCAACAACTCATTGACATCGCCCCGGCTATAACACCTGAACCTTATTTCGTAATGGTTCTTCTCCGGGCTGAAACTGACACGGGCATTATATCCGTAGCGGTCTTCCAACTCTCCACTGTATTTGGACTCAAAAGGAGTACGGCCGCCCCGGCTGCGGCGGGCGGAGTCGTCCACCTCCATAGCTCTCTGAATACGCCTGGCTCGCGTCTCCGCCTTGCGCACAGTCAGTCCTTCAGCTACCAGATGGGAATAAAAGCGTTTTTGTTTCTCTTCGTCGGGAATCATAAGTATGGCCCGGGCGTGACCGGCCGAAATCACGCCGTCAGTCAGTCCCTGGCGAATAACTTTCGGCAACTGCAATACGCGTAGCATATTAGTAATGCTGACCCGGCTGCGCCCGATACGCTCTCCTATTTCATGATGCGTCATGCCGTACTCATCGCACAACCGTTTATACGCCATTGCCTCCTCCACGGGATTCAAGTTTTCCCGCTGAATATTCTCTATCAGGGCCATTTCCAGCCGCGTGGAGTCCTCCCCCACCCCCCGGCGCACCACGCAGGGTACGCGCTCCCAGCCCAACTGCTGGGCAGCTTTTAACCTTCTCTCACCGGCCACCAGCTGATATTTATCACCATGCCTCCTGACCACCAGCGGCTGCAAAATGCCGTGCTGGGCGATAGAATCCATCAGCTCCTGCATCTCCGCTTTATCAAAGTGCCGCCGCGGCTGGGTAGGATTGGTTTCTATGTCCCTAATTATCACGCTCCGCACCTTCTCCTCGTGCTTATCCCAGGCAGCGCCCTTCCTATCCTCCGAGCTGACCACGTTATCAAGCAGCTCTTCATCCGGCTGCCGCGCGCTGCCGGCCGGGGTGCCTTCACCCTCTTTTTCCCGCTCTTCCCCTCCTCCGGAAGTTTCCTCTTCCTCGCCGCCATCCACGGTCAAAGGGGTTACTAACGGTTGTTTGGGCCGTAATGTTTTCTCTTCTTCCGCTCCCGCTTCCGTTCCGCTGTCCTCCTTCTCTTCCTCCTTCGTCCGCGTCTGCACGTCCTGCATCTTACGTTTCGCCGGACTGGACTTTCCCGACCGGACGGAAGTCCCGTCTCTTGCCTCGCTCTCCGCTTGCCCTGACGCCGGGGACGAATCCTCGCCCACCACGCTTACCCTCTGTCCTGCGCCTTTCTTATTAGCAGCAGCTTCCCCCTCTCCACCGTTCTCCTCTCCACCAGTGTGTCCGCTGCCGGCCGCGTCATTTGTCCGTAGCTCCTTTTCCTCTTCCTCAAGGCGATCCACTACGTCATCGGCGCTGTCCACGCCCAGCCTGGGAATAAGAGACTTAAGTCCTCCTTTGAACATTCTTTTTCTCATGAATATAAATTTAATAATTCTTCTGAAAGATACTGATAAGCTTTAGCCCCGCGGGACCTGCCCGCGTAGTTAATTATACACTGCCCCGCGCTGGGCGCCTCCGCCAGCTCCGTATTGCGCGGAATAACGCTTTCAAACACGTGGCCGGGAAAGGTCTTGCGCACTTGGCGCACCACTTTTCTGGCCATAGACACTCTCCTGTCATACATAGTCAGTAGCGCCCCTAAAACCTGCAGCCGGGGGTTTAGGTGCGACCGCACCAGCTCCACCGTCTGCAAGAGCTGCTCCAGGCCTTCCAGCGCCAGATATTCGCACTGCACGGGTATGAGCAAACGATCGGCCGCCACCAAGCCATTAATGGTCAGCAAACCCAGGCTGGGAGGACAATCCACCAGGATAAATTCAAAATGATCCTTCAACGGCTTAAGAGCCCGGCGCAGCCGATATTCCCGGTAAGGCCGCTGCATCAGCTCTATAGCCGCGCCGGCTAAGTTAGGAGTGGAAGCTATCAGATTAAGATTCTGAACAGCGGTGGGCTGCAGGGCCCGCAAAGCACTCTCCTGGCCCGTCAGCACCTCGTACAAAGTGACAGACTCGGCCGACAGCCGCACCCCTACCCCGGTAGTAGCGTTAGCCTGCGGATCCAGGTCAATGACCACGGTGGGATAGCCGGCTGCCGCTAAGTAGCCACCCAAATTAACGCTGGTGGTCGTTTTGCCCACGCCCCCCTTCTGATTAGTGATGGCTACCACTTCCGCCATGGCTACGAAGAGAAGGAATTTGCCGCTATATTAATCAGCATACTGCTATTATTGTAATATAACTGCCGGCTTTTACACAACAACCCTTTCAGTAAGCGCTTTTCCACAAGAAGGACAGCTACAAAGCTTGGCAACTATTCCTATCTCCTTGCGATCAGTAATTCGTAACTCGTAACTCGTAATTCGTAATTCGTAAAAAAAACTTCCTTGATTTTCCCCTCCCTTGATCATTACTATCTACACATCTTATGACTATGTTGAGCCACTACAGCCATATTGAGGTAAATCGGTTAATCCAGATGTTTTAAGAACGCTTAATTAAGGCAAGATTACATACGCCTTGTTTAAGCGAATAACGTTTCTCTGCTCTATAATTGGCCTAACAGTAGCTTTGTTATGCCTCCTAATAGACTTGTGTAGATAGTAATGCCCTTGATGGGGGAATTTAAGGGGAGAAAATTAGGGAGCAGTTATCCGGTATTTCCTTGCTAGTTAGCTCTTTTAATGTAAGCTATCATACTTGCATGCGGCCGCGGTGACGGAATTGGCAGACGTGATGGCCTCAAAAGCCATTGGGAGCAATCCCGTGAGAGTTCGAGTCTCTCCCGCGGCACCAGTTGGATAAGTTCACCCCGACAAGGCGGCCGGGTGCCGCCGGGCGGGGGCGAAAGTCTTCCGCCGGACGTCATACCTATAAGAACACATACATCAGCACCAGGGCCGCGGCTAAAAGCCAGGCTATGGTAAAACCGGTGAAAGGCAGCACCGTGGCAAAAACGGCCACCAGGACCAGTGCCACCACGCCTTTGGAAACAGCCAGCGCCATCTCCAGCGCCACCACGTACTGCAAAGCCCCGACTTGCCTCCCCTGCTTATACAGCCGGTACCACATGGGGATCCTAATGCCTATGAAGGCCGTTTTTGACAGGGTGTCCGTCAGTAAAACTCTAAGCGGGGTGGAAGATACAGGACGAAACAGATAGCCCAGTATCATGAAAGGCATGTGCATCCTTATAATATTCTTCCTGGAAAAGCGGTCACTTATCTCACCGACAAAGAAGCCCACCAACATCATTACCAACACGTTCAGGGAAGCCACCAGGCCCAACCGCGCCGCGCCGCCTAGAATAATGAACATGAAAATGGGCCAGAGTACCATATCAATCAGATTTTCTCCCCACCCTATCATGGTCAGCACCATCTTACGGTGCCGGGGGGAAGCGATAATACGCCAAGGAGTGCCGTAGTTAAACTTCAGGCGGCGGTAATCCTCTTTGGTACGCAGCAGCGGGAACACGGCTAATAAGGCCAGGCAGGCGGCGGCCACAAACAACACCGGAAAACCGAAATGAGCGGCGATCAGACCGCCGGCCAGCGGGCCCAGCACTCCCGCGCCCCTGCTTAGCGCGTACAACCAGGACAGTTCCGTCCCTTGGTTGTTCGCTTCGCTAAACAGGCAGACTTCGGTGTGGTAGGCCGGCCAGTAAAACAGCTTGAACAAAGTCAGTAATATCCAGGCGACCCAAAACAATCCCGGCAGCCACGGCAGCGAGGCCAGCGTCAGAAAATAAATAACAAAAAGGGGCATGGCAAGGGAAAGCGAGCGTTCCGATCCGAACCGGCCCACGAATTTCCCTCCCAGCGGCATGAGGACCGCGTACAGGGCGTAGTGAAGGGCGTAATAAAAAGCTATCTTGGACAGGGTAATACCCTCTTGGTAAAAAAAGACTGGCTCAAAGATCAGTATCAGCGCGCTGGCAAACGAAAAAAGAACAGTAAACGCGTACAGCTCTTTCATTTCCCGTCTGGGCCTGACAGCGAACAGCCGGTAAAAAATGTTCATTGCCGTCTAGTATAACATTCTGCTAACTTAACCCCATGAAAAAAGAGTCTCAAAAAACAAAGCCTTACCGCCTGGCTTTCGTGGGAGCCGGCTACGTAGGGCTGGTTTCCGGCACCTGCCTGGCGGAGGTGGGCCACAGCGTTATCCTGGTCGATAACAATAAAGAAAAAATAGCCCGGCTAAAGCGAGGAGGCATCCCTATCTATGAACCGGGTCTGGAAAGGCTGGTGCGCAAAAACGCGAAAGCGGGCCGTCTTACCTTTACCACCAACTTGCCGTCCGCCATCAAGAAGTCAGAGGTTATCTTCATCGCCGTCAACACCCCTCCCCTGCCAGACGGCCAGGCGGATCTGTCCTACGTGGCCGGCGCGGCGCGGCAGATAGCGCAGGCGGCCAACTCTTACAAGGTTATTGTGGATAAGAGTACGGTTCCCGTGCAAACCGGCGAAAGAGTGCTGGAAACTATTAAGCAGCACAACCAAAAAACCGTTGACGTGGACGTGGTCAGCAACCCTGAATTCCTGCGGGAGGGCTCCGCCGTTGAAGATTTTCTCCAGCCTGACCGCATAGTGGTGGGCGTGGATAACAAACGGGCGGAGAAAATCATGCGTGCTGTCTACCGCCCCTTTAAAGCGCCGTTTATCGTGACGGATGTGAAAAGCGCCGAACTCATAAAGCACGCCAGCAATTCTTTCCTGGCCACTAAAATCTCGTTCACCAACGCTCTGGCCCGCCTCTGCGAGCTGTCAGGCGCTAACATTGACCAAGTGGTTAAAGGCATGGGGCTGGACCAGCGCATCGGCCGCCACTTCCTCAAAGCCGGGCTGGGCTACGGGGGAAGTTGTCTTCCGAAGGACGTATCGGCCTTTATCTCCATAGCGAGGGAGCTAGGCTACAACTTCGGCCTGCTGAAAGAAGTTGCTAAAATAAACAACCGGACCCGCAGTCTGTTCATGCGTAAGATAAATCGGGCCCTGTGGGTTATTAAGGGCAGGACCGTAGCCGTGTGGGGACTGGCCTTCAAACCGAACACCGACGACATGCGCAACGCGCCCTCCATAGAGATTGTCAACCAACTGCACGCTGACGGCGCCGCCATTCAGGCTTATGATCCACAGGCAAACCAGACAGCCAAAGCCGTTTTAGGCAATAAAGTGCGCTATAAGAAAAATATGTATGACGCCTTAAAGGGCGCCGACGCCCTGGTGATAGTAACCGACTGGGACGAGTTCAAGGAAGTTGACTGGGACAAAGCCGCCTCACTGCTTGACAATCCTATCATCATTGACGGCCGTAACATGTATGAGCCCCAGGAGATGGAGAAGAAAGGATTGGTGTATCACAGCGTGGGACGAGGATAAATCCAGTCGTTAATCTTTAGGAGCCGGCCAGGCAGTTGCATAGCTATCACATTACGCCATGCCGCTCTATACGCGTGACGGGTCCTTATCGCGGCCCTGCGCCCCCACGCCGCGGTGCAGTGGCTCCGGGGCGCGGGGGACCCCGCGCGCCGCGCCACCCGTTTATTTATTGTTATCCGCCTTCGCCGGCTGGCGAACGGCAAAGTCAAAGATTTAACCGCTAAATCAGGAATATTCGGAAAGCTTTCTGTGTGCCTCTTCCAACTGCTCCTTGTCATTGACCGGCAGCCACCAGTCCGCTTCCACCACTTTTATTTTTTTACCTTTTTCCGCCATCATCTTCATCCATACGTCCGGAGTCTCATACTCCCCCCGGGCCGAAGGAGACACTTCCACCTCAAAGAAGCTCTGCTCCATCACCATCGCCCCGTTCCAGGCCAGATCCGACACGAACTCTTTCGGTTTTTCCACAGATTTGACCAGATACCCGCTTTCATCCGTAACCAGAATGCCCCAGTTTTCCGGATTGCTAACTCTTGACGCCAGCACCGCCAAGTCATACTGAACCAGCTCCCGCAGACCCCGCGGCCCGAAAATATCATCCCCTACCATCCCCAGCCACCGGCCTTTGACCAGGTGCTTAGCCGCCCCAAAGGCGTGCGCCAAGCCCAGCTGTTCTTCTTGAACAACAAAAGTAATCGGGCGTCCTTCGTATCTCTTTGTTTTAAAATGTTCCCGTATAGCTCTTTCATGGGGGCCGCCGACAACAAAAATGAGCCGGTCTACCTCTGCCGGCAGCATGCGCAGCGCGTGCTCCACCACCGGCCGGGCGGCCACCGGCAACAACTGTTTCGGTCCTTCATAATACTTGGCCATCCGCGTCCCCTTGCCGGCCATCAGCACCACCGCCTGCATAGCAGCGCCCCAGTCAATCTCTTACCATAAAACTCTAGCCGCTGGGGGTGGGGGTAGCGGAAGGCAAGGGGGACCCCCAAGGGGTAATATTGAACTTACAGGTGGTATCTGCAGACATTATAAACTTAATAGACTCCTCCTTCTGGCCGGCCACAATAAGCTCCTTCTCCTGGCCAGCCACCCGCCAACAGCTCCATTCCTGATCGTAACCCCTGTACGGGGGAAGATCTTCTCCCACACTACCACGCAAAATCACTGCCTGGCCCGACGGCACATTTGTCTCGCAACGCCGGCCCGCCTGGGGGCCAACGGTGCCCAACTCCACCTTTGGCGCCGGCAGCCAGCAGTCTATTATCACCACATCACTTGCTGTACTCCCTGTAACCGTCGCGTACAAGCCCGAAGCCCAGGACATGGGGTATCGATTCTGCCAGGCTGGGTAGGCTTTTAGTACCGGGTTGGGAGGAGGAGTGGGCGCGGCACACGTTAGCTTACAATCGCTTACCACGTGCTTTGCCACCACGCATGTGTGTCTAGGATTCCCGCTCTCATCCTTCTCATAAGAACAACTTGCGGAAGCCGTGGCAGGTCTGCTACGGTAACTACTGTTGCACCTGAAGGCGGGCATGTCGCCGTCCTCCGGCGGCATACAAGGCGACTCGCACCAGATCTTCTCTGCAGCCTTTCTCTCCGCATGCTCCACTACCTCTGACGCTTTACAATCGTCTGAAAATCCCGCGAGCCTGCACGCCCTCTTCTCGGCTTTCTCCCTGGCTATTCTATACGCTTCCCGCGGATCTCGCAGAGGCTTATCATTTGACCCCGTTCCCACCAAAAGGTCCGTAGTATTGGTACCAGCGTTATAGCCATAGTCCGACTCCGGACAGTTTACCACCACGTAGTCGTCGGAGGGCGGCTCCGGCACGCACTCATAATTGCAATCGCACCCCCCAAAAACTTCCCCCGTCACCGCCACGGAAGCCACCCCCTCCTCCACTTGTCGTTGGAAGCCGCCATCCTCCCAATCTACCCCCTTCACTTCTGGATTATCACAACTGGCACTGCCTTGCCTTAGGCAGGAGTCTCCACACTTGTCACTATAATCAGGCTTGTTCACTTTGGATTCCACTCGGCTGCACAATTCTTCTTTAGCTTTATCCAGGGCGTTGCCTTGAGCCTCTTCTATCAACTTCATCCAAATTATATCGGCAACATCGTCCTCACCCGTACCCGCTGGCAAGCCAGGCCAGGACGCCTCACCTTCTGCCGCTACCGTTTCAGTTTCCGCATGCGTGTCGCTACAAGAAAGAGGCGGCAACGCTGTCTTAAGCTGTCTGGCGTATCTCTCCCAGCCAGCCACATAGACCACCACTACCACAACCCCAACTACAAGCAGGCCCAAAACTACAGGCTTAAGAAACAATAAATTATTCCTCTTTTTCCGTCTCGTCGTCATTTTTCAGGTGGAGGGCTAACCATACGCTATTTATTTCTCATTCCTTATCCACAGAAGAGCTCGCCATGAAGATTAAGTATAGCACGTTTTTTTTGGCTACACCGCCGGGGCGGGACTTGCTTGGGGAACCACGGGCATAAGGTCAACCTTGAGTTGAAGCTTGGCGTCGCGGGCAGAGGTAATTTGAACATTGTCCCGGGTAAAAGGCGCGTAGCCCGGCTTGGACACCGTCACCGTGTAACGGCCGGGCGGCGGCAGAGCGAAAAAGCGCCCGCGGTTGTCCGCCACGCGCGTCATGACCAGGCGGTTGGTCCCCCGCTCGTACAACCTGACCACCGCCAGGCCCAGCGGCACGTGGCTGACAGCGTCCCGCACCAGGCCATAGGACGGCTGCCGGCGCGCTTCCGACACGATCTTGGCCACCACCAGCAACACGTACCCCAGCTCCAGGGTAAGAAACAGAGAACCGGGCGACATCAACAGCAATACCGTATTAAGCAAGGAACCGGCGATAAACACGGGCCAAGACAGCCGGTGGCCTTGGTACTGCGCCGCCTGCCATAAGCCCAGCCAGCGGGCTCTGAACGAGCCCACCGCCTCGCCGGTGGGCTTTAGGGGAATAACCAGATCTATCGGCTTACCTTCATCAACAATACTCAATTTTCCACCCGTGTATACCACCTCGCCTTCTTTAGCCTCAAAAGCCGAGGCCGCGGGCGCGAAGGCGAAACCTTCCGCCCTGACGGCTAAAGTGTATTCCCCCGGTGGCAGCGCCACGGCAAATAGACCTTTAGTGTTAGTGTAGAGCTTGCGCTTAACATTCTTGAGGCGATTATAAACTGTCACCCGCGCCCCTACCACTGGCTCCCCCGTCCGGTGATGCACCACCCGGCCATGATGCCAGGGGCCTTTGCGCCCCCGCAGCAAGGAAACCGCTTTTTCCAAGCGCCTCTTCCCCACCAGTTGCCCGAGGCGCTCCAGCAGGGAAATAAGGCCGGCCAGCAGTGATACCGCGAACAAAGCTATATCCAACGGCCGCAGCACCAGGGAGATCAACGGCGGCGTCTCACGGACAGGCTCCACCAACTCCTCCTGTTCCTCTTCAACGCCGGCCGCCTCTTCCGGCAAGGCTCTGGTCACCACGGTAACCGTGTCGCTGTCCGCCAGCCCCTCCGCGTCCCGGACCACCAAGCTGAATATGTAAACCTCACTCTCGCCCACCGCCCTGAAAGACGAAGTGGCGGCATCAGACGAGCTCAAATCAACCACGGGGCCGTCCAGCTGGCGCCACTGGTAACTCAATGGCGTGCCCTCGGGGTCGCGGGAGTCCGTGCCGTTTAAAATGACCAGGTCATCAGAACTTACCACCTGGTCTTCGCCGGCATCGGCTTCCGGAGGCAAATTTTTCGGAGTAGGGGAAGGAGAAAGCCGCGGCCCGGACGGCGAGGGGGAGGCGGCGGGGGAGGCAGGCACGGACGCCCCGGGAGAGGCTGGCGCCGGCCCGGTGGGGGCGGGCGCGGGGCTGGCCGGCAACGCCGGCGAAGCGGTGACCGCCCGCGCGCTGGGCGCCCAGGCTTCATTGCCGTAACTGTCCGTGGCATACAACTTGAATGAATAGCGAGTGTTGGAAGATAACCCCGTCACCGTGGTACCCGTCGCGTCAACATCAGCCATCGTCTCGTCGTCTTCCTTGTCCCACTTCTGTGACGCGCGCTCCAGCACCGCCGCGTGGTCAGTGCCATAATACAGTTCATAAGTAAAGGAGTTGCTGTCCGTCGCCCGGCTCCAGGTCAACTGCACCGAGTCGGTACCGGCCTGCGACACTTGGAAACCGGATAAAGAAGAAGGGGCGGCATTATCCACCTGGAAGGTATCGCTGATTGTTACTTCGCCCAAACCGGCGTCATCCCGCGGAATGACACGCAGGCGGACCGATGACGGTTCGCCCACGATGGGCCCGCCGGTATTCAAGGTGGACTGCGTATCCCACTTAAGCGTCACCTTCACGCTGCCCTCGTTAGTGTCTATAGCATTGTCTGTTCCCACTTGATAGCCATTACCGTTGGACAGGTCAGCCGATCCCTTGTCCGTACTGGCAGAGGTCAGCCAGGGCTTGTACCAGTGATCACCGTCCAGCGAGTACTGCACCCGCAATTTGGTCTGGTCCCGGTCGCCATCCGATACAGTAGTGGCAAAGGTGACGGTACCGGAGCCGTCGGTGCTCTGGGATATACTCGACGGCGCCGTAGCCGCCGGCGCGGCCGCCGTGCGCTCGTACCAGTACACGGTGCCCCGGTGGTGGTCGCCCGCCACGATATCAAAATCATTGTCGCCGTCAAGGTCGGACACGGCCACTCCCAGCACGCTCTGCAGGGAGCTGGTTATGGTTTTTTTGGTAAATGATTCGCTGCCGTCGTTATCAAACCAGTAAATACTGTTATCATCCTGGGCCGCGGCCACGATATCCTCATCGCCGTCCTCGTCCAAATCAACCGGGACGGCCGTTACCGCGTCCACGCTGGTGGCCACTTCTCCGCGCTGAAAGGCGTAAAAGTCAAGGTTCCGATACAATAACAGCATGTCGCCGGCCGGCTCCGCCGCGATGATGTCCCGCTTGCCGTCGCCATTAACATCGGCTGTGTCCAGGTATGTCTGCCCGGTGTTCGAGTCATCAATATCAATACGTGACCAACTGTACCCGTCAGCGGTGGACCAGCGCTGCAAGCCGGCGCTGCCGCCGGTGATTATGTCGTTATAACCGTTGGCGTTCACGTCGGCAATAGTAATGGCCGTCACGCCGGTGCCGGTGCCCATGGTGGAAGAGGTAAAAGTGCCGGAGCCGTTATTCATCCAACGTTCCAGCGTTACCTGTTCCCCGGCAGTGGTGGCTGTTACCACGTCTGGCGCGCCGTCACCGTCAATATCTCCGGCGTAAGCCTTACCCTGGCCGCCCGTTCCGATATCGGTACCGGAAAACTCAACCTCGCCCGTATTGCGGTACCAGCGCACGCTGGGCTGGGCGCTGGTAAAAGTAACCAGCAGGTCCTGGGCTCCGTCGCCGTCCAGATCAACCACCCGCACCCGCTCACTGTCTACGTCGTCCACCAGCTTAGCGGTAAACGTGCCGTCGTCATTGTTGATGTACACTTTTACCCCGTCCAGTCCGGCCGTTACCACATCCACGTCACCGTCATCATCTATGTCAGACGCCGCCACGCCCAATACCCCCACCGCTGACGTTTCCACTCCCATGACGTGCGCGGTGAAGTCCAGCGCTCCGGCCGGCCGCGGTACGGATAGAAACCGTATGCCGCCATAGGCCAGCGCCGCTGCCAAGCCCAGCGACAGCACGATCCTTAGCGCCGGCAAAGCTGAGACCCAGTGTGGACTAATCCGCCGGATGCTAAGGCTGGCCCTCTGTTTCCGCACTTGTCCGTTCATCATTATTGTTCACCACAAAATTTATCATGCGCCCTTCCACATAAATAACTTTTGCCAGCTTCCCTTTCTCCAAATATTTCCTGACGTTAGCCAGCTGTTCTGCCCGCCGCTGAAGTAGCTGGCGGGAATCGCCCGCGGCCGCCTTAACCTCTCCCCTCACCCGGCCGTTAACCTGCACCGGCAAACTCACCTCCGTGGCCGCCAGCTTGTCCTCGTCATACTCCGGCCAATCGGCCCGGCTAACAGAAGGCTTATGGCCTGCCTTTTCCCACAGCTCCTCCGCCAAATGCGGGGCAAAGGGGGATAAAAGGATAATAAATGTCTCCCAGGTCCGGCGGGCCACCACCGGCTGCTCTTCCAGTTCGTTCAACATCTCCATCATAGCCGCCACGGCCGTATTGAACTTTAGCCTGTCAATCCCCTCTGTCACCCGTTTGACCGTCCGCTGAAGCGCCAGGTCTACTTCTGCCGGCACGTCATTTTTGTCGGCAACTCTTTCCCCTACTTGCCAGACACGGTCAAAGAATCTCCTCACCCCTCTAACGCCGGCAGTATTCCACTCCACCGCCTTCTCAAAGGGACCTATAAACATCTCGTACGTCCGCAGCGTATCGGCGCCAAACTGCTGTGCCACTTCATCCGGATTGATCACGTTGCCCCGCGATTTTGACATCTTAACGCCTGCCTTCCCCAGCACCATGCCGTGCGAGGTGCGCTTGGTATAAGGTTCACTGCTTGGCACCAAGCGCAAATCGTACAAAAACTTATGCCAAAATCTGGAATACAGTAAATGTAAAGTGGTGTGCTCCATGCCGCCATTGTAAAGATCCACCGGCATCCAATACGCCATAAGCTTCCCGCCGGCCAACTCCTGGTCATTGCGGGGGTCGGTATACCGCAGGTAATACCAGGACGACCCAGCCCAGTTAGGCATGGTGTCGGTTTCCCGCCGGCCCTTTCCTCCGCAGGTTGGGCATGAGGCGTTAACCCACTCGGCCACGTTGGCCAAAGGAGAGCGGCCGGTATCAGTTGGTTCGTACCGCTCAACTTTAGGCAGCTCCACCGGTAAATCTTCCTCGGGAACGGGAACTTCACCACATTCGTTGCAATAAATGATAGGAATCGGCTCGCCCCAATAGTGCTGCCGGGAAAACACCCAGTCCCTTAAACGATAGGTAACTGCCCTCTTCCCCCTGCCCCTCTCCTCCAAATAATCCATGACCTTCTCTTTGGCTTCACTAGTCTTAAGACCATTCAAAAATCCTGAATTAACCATTCGGCCCTCGCCCTCTTCCACCTGCTCTGTCTTGGTTATGGGCAAATCGTCGCCGCCTGGTCCGACCACCACGCGTTTTATCGGAAGTCCTACGGCCTGGGCGAAGTCAAAATCCCGCCTGTCGTGCCCGGGCACCCCGACTACGGCCCCCGTACCCACATAAGCCAGGACAAAATCTGCTACCCAGATGAGCATTTTCTCGCCCGTCAGGGTGTTCTTGGCTGAATATCCGGTGAACACGCCCGTCTTTCTTCCGCCTTCCTCCTGTCTCTCCAGTTCGGACTTGCGCAAAGCCGCTTTGACGTATTCAGTTATCTTGTCCCTGTTTTCCGAAGGTAGCTCCCCTTTGATTATCTTCTTTACCCAATCATGCTCCGGCGCCAACACCACAAAAGTGGCGCCGAAATTAGTGTCCGGCCTGGTGGTAAAACAGGTAATGCCGCGTCCAGTCCCGCCGACTTCGTACGTTATTTCCATTCCCTCGCTGCGGCCGATCCAGTTTTTTTGTTGCTCTTTCACCCGCCGGGGGAAGTCCACTTCTTCCAATCCCGCCAGCAATTTATCCGCGTAAGCCGTAATGCGCAGCATCCATTGCTCCATCTCGCGTCTCTCAACTCGGCCTTCACATCTTTCGCACGCACCGCCTGCCACCTCTTCGTTCGCCAGTCCAATTTTGCAGGATGGGCACCAGTTAATAGGAGCTTTCTGCTTGTAGGCCAGCCCGTTTTTATATAACTGCAGGAAAATCCACTGTGTCCATCGGTAATAACCAGGATCCGTGGTATTTATTTCCCGAGTCCAGTCAAAAGAAAAACCCAATGATTTCAGCTGTTTCCGGAAGGTGTCGGTATTTCTCCGAGTCGCCTGGGCGGGATGGATGCCGGTCTTAATAGCGTAATTTTCCGTGGGGAGACCAAAAGCGTCCCAGCCCATGGGGAATAAAACATTGTAGCCTTCCATGCGGCTCTTTCTGGCTACTACGTCCAGCGCCGTATAACCGCGACAATGCCCGACGTGCAGACCGTCACCGGAAGGATAGGGAAATTCCACCAGAATATATTTTTTAGGCTTGCTAGAAAAATCTTCGGCTGTAAAGATCCCCCTTTCCTCCCAGTACCTCTGCCATTTTTTTTTGATTATTTTTGGATCGTACCTCGCGGACATAGTTTTCAGTATACTCTAATGTAGCAGCTTGCGTGCTACCTCCACGCGCCGCTTTACTTCCTTCTCAAATCCTTCTTCGCCCGGACAGTAATAAATATTTTCCTGTATTTCATCCGGACGGTACCGCTGTTTAACCACATGGCCGGGGAAATCATGAGGATATTTGTAACCTACGCCCCGGCCGTGCTTTTTCATGTCCTCCACTGGCGCGTTGGTAATATGTCCGGGAGGCCGGGCATTACCGTACTTTTCCACATCTTCCTTAGCCGCTTCCTTGGCCGCGTACACGCTGTTGCTCTTGGGAGCAGACGCCAGGTAAGTGGCCGCTTGCGCCAGGGCAAACTCTGCTTCCGGCAGTCCTACCCACTCCAGTGTTTGCGCCGCCGAGACTGCCACCATTAAAGAGTGCGGGTCGGCGTTGCCGATATCCTCGGAAGCGAAGATAAGCATGCGCCGCATGATAAATTTAGGGTCTTCCCCAGCCGCCAGCATACGAAAAAGATAAAACAGCGCCGCGTCGGGATCGGAGCCCCGCAGGCTTTTGATAAAAGCGGAAATGGTATCGTAGTGGACGTCTCCGGCTTTATCGTATTGAACAACGGTGTGTTGCGCGGCCGCTTCCACCTGCCGCCGGCCGATTTTACCTTCCCGCGTCGTTACTGCCGCTCTTTCAAGCACATTAAGCGCCCGGCGGGCGTCGCCTCCGGACATTTCCACCAACAGCTTCCCGGCCGCCGCCGATAAAGTAATTCCGGCATCGGCACCTTCGCCCAGCACAGACAGAGCGCGCTTTATTATCTTTTTCATAGCTGCCGGCCCCAACGCCTCCAACCGCACTACCTGCGCCCGGGACACCAAAGCCTTTATCACCTCAAAATAAGGGTTTTCCGTGGTCGCCCCCACTAAAGTAACCGTGCCCTCTTCCACGGCAGGCAGCAACACATCCTGCTGTGCCTTATTAAAACGGTGTATTTCATCCACTATCAGTACCGTCCTTTGGCCCAACCGCTGTCGGTTGCCAGCCGCGTCAATCACTTTCCGTAAATCCTTAACTCCGGCTGCCACGGCGCTTACTCTTTCCGGCGCTGCCTTCATTCTGTCCGCGATAAGGTAAGCCAGTGTGGTCTTGCCCGCCCCCGGCGGGCCCCATAGGATAAGCGATCCTGCCTGCCCCCGCTCCACGGCCCGGCGCAGCGCGGTGCCGGAACCCAATATCTTTTTCTGCCCCGCGAAGTCACCCAGCTTCCGCGGCCTGACCCGCGCGGCCAACGGCCGGCCCTGGCTTCGGTCGGAACTAGGCCAAAAATCATTATGTCGTTCTGCGGCAGTTCGCTTCATATCCTAAAAATACAAGTAATCAGCGGTAACAGCGAACCGAGAATAAACTTTCTTTTTGGCTTACCTCCCGGAAAGATGCGTCGCCCGCCGGCTTCAAACTGCGATCGAGCACGTTATACACCAGACAGGATCCTTTTTGGACCGCTAGCGAACCGTACTCAACTGGAATGTCTTTATTGTCAATCAAACGGCGGTAAAAACCGACATCCGCCCAGTTAATACTTCCGTGCTTGTCATCCGACACAACTATTTCTTCCGGCCGCTGTCGCACGGCCGCCCGCAGCGCTTCCTTAAAGCCATAACCATTAAAAGCCTCCACGCTTTTGCCCGGATAAACCGTAAAATAGTTAGCCGTAAAAGCCGACGCCTCCAGCGCCAGTAAAACGAATACGGCGGCAACCAATAATGTCTTCCCTCGGCTAAAAGTTTTCAGAATGTACGCCAGGCCATAACCGGAAACAATCAATATAATAAGCCCCATGCTCATGGTGCGCGTCACGTGTCCCGTGCCCGCGGTTAAGGTTAACGCCGCCGCGGTGGGCGCGGCGGCTAAGTTTAGCAGCAAAAACACGCCGTACCTATCCTTATCAGAACGTTTTTTCCAAAGAAATGCTGCCAGTCCCATCATAAAGAGCACAAAGACCGTTACCAATAACTCCCCTCCGTAGCCAATGGCGTGTCTTAGATTAGAGTCACCTTCCAAAAGCAAATAATAAGGGCCAAAATGACGGATGTAGTTAACAATGAAAGTCATAATTTTATACGGCCAATCCACGGCGGATGAATAAAGGTAAGTTATAGACTTAAAGCGGGCGGTCAGAGCGCCCGGGTGGGACAGCAGAAAATACAGGTAAGGCGTCACCGCGGCGGTAAAGGCCGCCGCCACCAGCCAGGCCTTCTTGATCCGGCGCCGACGCGCGTACACCAACACCCACGCCAGAAACATGGCCCAAGTCAAAAGCCGCCTCGGGGAATGGGTGTATATTGACAGGCCCATAAAAAGGCCGGCCAGCGCCTGGTACCATAAATTTCGTACGCCTCCGTTACGATGATACGCCAGGTACAAAAACAACAAGGCGTACACCACTACCGTCAACTCTGACACAGTTTCAAAGGCAACGCGCGACATAGTGAAAAACCACGGCAGAAAAGCGGCGGCGGCTAAAGTGTACAAAGTTACTATTCTGCTTCTGAACATCTGGTGCAGCAGAATGCCCGTCCCCACCCAAAAAGCCAGAAAAAATGCCGCGCTGGTAGCCCGCAGGGTAAATTCCGACGGTCCGAACAGATAAAACATCAGCGCGGCGCCGCATATATAAATCGGATTCTTGTACTCCCCGAACGCTTTGAAATACAAGGGGAGGAAGGCGCCGTGTTCATCCCGTCCGGTCTCGGCCACCAGGATTGCGTTATAACCAATGGAAGTCTCGTCCGCGTACAATCCCCTGGGAACACTGTCCAACTGCCACCCATGGACAAATAATGTTAACAGCAACAGCGCCAGTAAAGCCGCGCCGAACCATATTTTGCCGCTATTGAATATAGGCACCATCGGACTACTTAGTTCTTTAACCGTTCGTTTCATACTCTGACCTTACAACACCCGGCTGCCCGCGCCAATGTGGTATGCTGGGGCCTAGCAAGTTTATGGCTCCAATTAATAAAACTTTTGCCGCGCTTCTCCTGGTAATAACCTTGCTGGGTCTGGGCCTGCGGCTCGTACGCTATGACTCGGTACCGCCTTTTACCGAGACGGCCGATGAGTTTATCTATCCCTGGTACGGGATGTCGCTACTAAAAGAGGGTGTGCCTACCAGTTGGTCCAATTTTGCCGCTTATGAAGAATTTGAAGAAGTTGAAATATGGGGTCAATACTACCGCCTGGTGACTCCTTATCTGGACAAACCGCCCTTATATCCGCTGATCACCGGCGGCGCTGCGCTCATGACAGGAGCCTCTGCTTTTTCTGACGTGCGCCTTGCGGTATTAAGACTTATACCGATAGCGTTGAGTGTAGTCACTATATTTTTGACTGGTCTTGTCGGACGGCGCTATTTCGACCGTAACACAGGTCTTTTGGCCGCTGCTTTGTACGCCACGATCCCAACCGTAGTTTTATCTAACAGACTTTCCGTCGCCGAAAACCTGCTAACCCCCCTCGTTCTGGCAGGCTTATTCCTGCTGGCCGGCCGGTTAAAGACAGAATTATCGCGCGCGGCCCTGATATTGCTAGGCTTGCTGTCGGGCCTGGCCGTTTTGACCAAACAAACCGGTCTGGCGCTGGCGGCGGTTTTTTGCTGCTTTTTTCTGTCGCGACGGCAGTGGAAAAGAGCTTTATTCATGGCCTTAGCCGCCTTGGCATCCCTGGAGATTTATTTTGCTTTCGCCGCCTATTATGACTGGCAGTTATTCGCCAGCGTTGTGCGTGAGTTCAGCGGCTATCACACCGCCGGCGCACCCGAAATAGCTTACGCGATTTTCCGCCTGCCCCTGGTCGGCCACGGCGGAGGCCTCTTCTTTGACGGCGCCGTGCTGGCCGGCTACATTCTGCTGTTTGCCTCTCCTTTTTGGCTGCTTAATGAACACAAAAAAGGTCTCTCCTATCTCCAAACGTCCCTGCTGCTTGGTTTTCCCTTTATTTATACGATTGTTTTGGGCCTTATGGAATCAGGACATAAGTCAGCCTACTTTTTCGGTTGGCACCTGTACCCTCTCTTTCCTTTTTTAACACTGTTACTGGCCAAGGCTATGCTGGACCTGTGGCAGCGGCCGGACATCTTAAAGGCGGCCTTCTTGTACCTTGTCTTGGGGTCATCCACTGTTAGTTTTCTTCTGTTCCTTTTTCCGCGTTTTCAAGACTGGTGGCAGTTTATTCTCACTGTTATGTTCGCGGCCGCCGCTGTGTTTTTTCTGTCGCCCCGCCCCAAAGACCGTCGCGCTTTGCTGACAGTCAGTTTTATCATTTTTATGGCCGTTAATATTACGACGGTGCTGTTCGCGTTCCACCTTTATCCCAGCGGGCCGCAGCCTCTTTAAGCCGACTGCTTGACGCCGCCTATGCGCCCGCTTATCAGATGGATAGATAAGCACGCGGCAGTGATAATGGCCGCCATAGCGGCGCTTTACCTGGTTTACGCGGGCGCGTTGAGCGCGATGGATCACTTCGGCCTGCGCACCCAGCTGTCCGATCTGGGGCATATGGAGCAGGCTATTTGGCAGATAACCCAGGGGGACCCGGCCATGACACAGTCGGATCCCGCGCTTAACCTGCCGCGGATGCGGGTGCACGCCAATGTGATTTTTTATCTTATCGCGCCTTTTTACGCCCTTTTCCCCTCACCTGTCACTCTGTTGCTTCTGGGCACGGCCGCGGTGGCTTCCGCGGGCTTCCTGTTTTTTCTGCTGGCGCGCCATGTCTTAAACAGCCATTCGCTGGCGCTTCTCTTCGGCGTTGCCTTCCTGGCTAATCCGCTGGTCCAGGAAGCCAACCTTTACGATTTTCACCCCATAGTGCTGGCTTTCCCGCTTTTTCTGGCCGTCCTGCTGTTCCAGGAAAAACGCCAGTGGGCCGGTTATTGGCTAGCTTTGCTGCTGCTCCTGTCCGTCAAGGAAACCCTGCTGCCGGTGGCAGCCGCCATAGGCGTGTATGTGACCATCCGCTCCTCTAAAAAACACGGTCTTATAACCATACTGGCCGCCGCCACGTACTTCTTCGCGCTAAGCGAACTGCTGCCGCTGGCAACCGGCTTCCCCGTGGCGGAGCTTCAGCCTAGATTTGATTATTTGGGCGCCACTCCCAAAGAAGCCCTGGTTAAGGCCTTGACCAGCCCGGGCGAGCTGCTGGGGGTAGTACTGCCACGTGATAAGTTAACCTATCTGGCCTATCTGGCACCACAAGGCAGCTTCCTGGCCGTTCTTTCACCCCTGGCCGCCTTGTGGGCTCTGCCCCCCATTGCGTTCAACCTGCTTGACCTCCTTGGCTTCCAGGTCCGAATCACCGGCGCGTACCACTCCGGCCTGGTAATCACTGCCGCGTATGCCGCCGCTCTTTACGGACTGCGTTTTGTCAGCCGCCGGCGGCCTGGCTGGTCTCGCGGCCTGATAGGACTGTTTGTCCTGCAAGCGGCGGCTATCTCCCTGGTCATGAGCCCGACCCCTTACGGACTGCTGTCGTCTTGGCGAGACTTCCGTTTAAACCACGACTACGACAAATTTGCCGACATCGCCACTCTTATCCCTCCCCGCGCCGCTCTGTCCACCCAGAACGGCCCCGCCGCCCACCTGGCTGCCCGCGATATTGTTGTCAAATATCCCCATAACACCCAGGCTGTGGATTATATCCTGCTGCACGTACATGATCCCACCAACTGTAACAACGGGATGTTTTTTGCCGACAGCCCGTCGGTGGCTTTTCCATCATGGACCGGTAAGTATAAAAAAGAGACACTTGACCCGGCCTTCGCTGAAAACGATTTCGGGGTCTTGGCTTACCGTCCGCCCTGGTATTTGTTTAAACGCGGCCACAACCGCCAGCTTAACGCTAAGGCGTACGAAAAAGCTATGAAAGACCTGCGCCGGTACCCGCCTTACGCGGTAAAGCGTCAGCTTAAGTGTAATTCCGTCGACAGGTTGCAGGAGCTATATGCCGAACAGTTGTCTCGTGTTGGTCTGGGTAGCTAACTCAACCCTATCAAGCGGCACCCTTCTTAGTTCCGCTACTTTTCGAGCCACCAATTCCACATAGGCCGGCTCGTTGCGTTGCCCCCGATAAGGCTCCGGCGCCAGGAAAGGGCAGTCCGTTTCCAACAACATTCTGTCCAAAGGAACCACGCGGGTCGCCTCGGCCGCCTCCCCGGCATTCTTGAAAGTCACTACCCCGTTGAAAGCAAGATACATGCCTAATTCAAGATACTCCTCCGCCTGCCGGCGGCTGCCGTTGAATGAGTGCATCACGCCTGGGGGCAGCTGGTCCTGGCTGTAAGAAGCCAACAGTTTGATGACTTCATCGTGCGCATCAATATCATCGCCGCTCCTTACATGAAAAACGATCGGCAGGCCATGCGATCGCGCCAGCGCCATAAAACCGGTCAGTGCCTTTAACTGCTTCGGCAAATTTCCCCCCCGATACAAGTCAATCCCTACCTCGCCCACTGCCTTAACCTCTTCTTCCCGCGCCAGCCCGCGCAGCCGCCTCCAGTCGCCCTCTTCCAAATCTTCCGCCTCGCTCGGGTGAACCCCCACCGTTGCCCCTACTCCCACACCCTGACCGCGGTACTGCCGCGCTAGACTAATAGCCTTCTCGCTGCTCGCCACGCCCGTACCCACCTCAACCCAGCCTCCAACCCCGGCTTCCCGCGCCCTGCTAATAACCTCTTCCCTGTCACCGTCAAACTGGGGAAAAGCGACGTGCGCGTGGCTGTCAATCATCCTAGCTCTCCCCCGCCCTTACTATCAGCCATAAATTCCTCACATACACCAATATACCCACACTCTGCCCCGCGATAAACACCGGATCCCTTATGTGTACAGCGTAAACCAGCAACCCCATGCCCCCCGCCAGGCTCAAATACCAAAAAGCTTTGGGTATCACCGACCGTCCCTGCTTCTCCGACACTACCCACTGCACAAAAAAACGCATAAAAAAGGCCGCCTGCGCCCCAAAACCCAGCCACAACCACAAATCTTCAGGCATACTTTCCGAAGCCTTTCGCCCGGCGCACTTTAATCAAGCCCGCCGCCGCGCGCCATATCCTATTCCTGATACCGTATTTTGAACGCCCATGCCTCCTGGGAAAATGCCGCACCGTGTGCTGGGCAACCCTAAAACCAGCCGCTGCCATCAAGAAAGGGAAAAACCTGTGGGCCCCCTCGAAAGCATCAAGACAGGCTACCACCTTCCGGTCAAATACCCGCAGCGGACAGCCAATGTCGCGAAAGTCGTCTTTCAAAACCAACCGCTGCGCCGCGTTAGCTATCCACGAAGACGCCTTCCTAACCAGTGAATCCCGCCTTCTTTCCCTCCACCCTACCACCGCGTCGTACCCCTCTTCCAGCCTTTTAAACATGGCCGGAATGGCAGCCACGTCGTCTTGGAGATCCCCATCCAAAGTAACTATTACCCTGCCCGCCGCCGCCCGAAAACCAGCCAACAAAGCCGCTGTCTTTTTCTTGTTATTCTCAAATCTAATGACCCGCGCCGCGCCGTCTCCAATCTCATCCAAACGATTACAAGTGGCGTCACTCGACCCGTCATCCACAAAAATAACCTCGTACCCGCCGGCCAGCCCCATCCCGCTCAAAACTTTTTTTATCTGGTCAAAAAGCGGCTGCACCGAATCCTCCTCGTTATACACTGGAACCACCACGGAAATATCCATACCCTAATATAAACACCACTTCCCCGCTTATGCTATCCTTCACTCACACCATCTTGAGTCTTCCCCTGGCCGACCTCTTCCACAATCCCGCCGCCATCTTCCTCGCCGCCTTCCTTCTCCACCTAGCCGCCGACGCCATCCTCCACTGGAACGTGGATCCGACCAGGCGGCCCTATCCCTACAAGTTCGTGGCTCTTGACGTGCTATCCGGCCTCGCCCTGGCCCTGCCCATCGCCGCCGGCCGCTGGCCAGTCCTGTCCACCCTGGCTGCCATTGCCGGCGGCAACGCGCCCGACGCCATTCACTCTTTGTGGTACATCTTTAAGCCCACCAAGTACAGCAAATATATTCATTGGCTAGAACCCTTCCTCTCCTTCCACAAAAAAATCCAGCGCGAGACCACCAGTGTCCCCCTCGGCCTAGCCTCGCAAATAATCCTCATCGCCCTGGCCCTTTCTCTCGTCTTATAATCCAAAACCCGGTACACTAATCCCGTGCCAAACAACAACAAACCCGCCACCAAAGGATGGCGTCCGCGAAGCCGCCGGCGAGCTAGCCGAAGCCGTTAAGATTGGCTTTGATCGCACGGCCACCAAAGACGATTTAGCGACACTTGACAAGAGAGTCGATGGCCCAGACAAGAAAGTTGACAATCTTGATAAGAAGTTCGGCAGACTCGCGCGCGGCCAAAAAGCCATGCTTGGCATTCTGGACGAGAACAACAAACTGCCTAAAGAAATACGTCGTCTACCCGAACGCGTCGCTCGCCTCGAGCGATCAGTCTTCCACCGCTGATAACTCTACGTTAACCCGCTAGTTCTTCGCCAGTCTTAGAAGTTGACACTAAGTCATTAACAAAAGCACTCACTACCACCGCCGCCGGCACCGCCAGCAGCACCCCCACTACCCCTACCAGCCTCGCCCCCAAGAGCACCGCCAAAATCGTCACCAACGGATTTAAGCCCGTTGCCTTGCGCATGATGAAAGGAATCAGCAGGTGATTTTCCGCCTGCTGTACCAGCAGGTAGAACAACGCCACCCCCAAGCCCAACAGCCACGACTGGGTAAACCCAACCAAGACCGCCGGCACCGCCGCTATTATCGGCCCCATAATCGGCACCAACTCCAGTACCCCCGCCACCAAACCCAACAGCAGTGAATACGGCACTCCCATAATCCACAAACCAGCCGCTACCGTAACGCCGACTATCACCCCCAGCGACAGCTGAGCCACTACCCAGCGCCCCATCACTCTCTGCGTCCGGTCAATCACCATTTCCACGTAAGCCAAATGTCTAGCCGGCACCACCATGCGGAACGGCTTTTTTACCGCCTCTTTGTCCACTACCAAATACAAAGCGATCACGAACATGAAAATCAGCGTAAACACCCCGGAGAACACCGTGCGCGTCTGTCGAAACAGCCCCGCCCCTACATTGGTCAAGTCCTTCCCCACTCCGGCCAGCGCCTGCTGCCACGCGCTGACGGCTCCCCTAACTTCCCCCGTAGAAGGAATCAAGCCCCGAACGCTCAAATACTCCATCAAAGCCGGCAGGGCATGGGACAACTGCGTCAACTGCTCCGTCAGCGGCGGTATGATCAGCGATACCACCACCGCCGCCACCACTAGCACCAGCCCGTACACCAGCGCCACCGACACCGCCCTTGGCACCAGGTACCTCTCCAGCCTGTCAGCTACCGGCCGGATGGCGCTGGCCACCACCACCGACGCGAACAACATCAGTAGAAAATCAAATATTATGTATATGAACCAGAAGCTTATCAGCACCAGAACAACCCTGAAGACCGTTCCCGTCGAGATATCCACGTTACTGTTAGCTTTTGGATTAACAGTCATGGTTAAATATTAACCCGTTCGCAACTGCTGTTCAAAAACATCGGGCGAGGATTGCGGCCCCAGCACAGCCACCGCCCGCTGGTCTGTCCGCAGCAATGCTCGCGCCGTGCTCTGAATTTCCCGCGCCGTTACTGATAAAATTCTTCGTTCTATATCATCCGGCGTCATCACTTTCTTCTGCAACAGTTCCTGCATTCCCGCAAATACAGCCAGGGAATTGGTTTCCTCCAGCTCCAGCGCCAGCCGGCCTTTTATCATCTGCCTGGCCTTGTCTATTTCGGCCTGCGCCACCGCCTCCTGCATAATCCGGTCATACTGCCGCAAGATAAGCTTGAGGGCAAAACCGGCCTTATCGGTACGCAACCCAGCCTGCGTTTCAAATCCGCCGGTATCCGTAAGATTTTCCGAAGAAGTACGCAGGGAGTAAGCCAGACCCTTGTTTTCTCTTACTTCCATAAACAAACGGCTGCTCATGCCGCCGCCCAGAATGACAGCCAGTACTTCAGTGGCCCACCGGCGTTCATCCCTCAGCGACGTGCCGGGCACACCCACTATCAAATGAGTCTGGTCCAGGGAAGACCTGTTTTCAAAGACAAGCCGCTGGGTTGGCCCTGCTCGCGCCCGCTCCGGTTTTGTTTCCTTACCGCGGGGAAGACCCCGAAACCATCCCTCTATCTTGGATAGGATCCCGCGTTCTCTGAAGTTGCCCGCGACGACCACCACCGTGTTGCCCGTATGGTAGTGGCATCCCGTGTAATTCAGAAAATCGTTTCTGGTAAACCGGGCTACCGTCTCTGGTGTTCCGTCGACCCGGCGCCCCAATGGATGTCCGCCGAACAGCGCCCGGCGCCAAAGATGATTAACATGCCTCATCGGGGCATCCGTATGCATTTTAATCTCCTCCATAATAACTCCCCTCTCGCGCTCTATCTCGCGGGACGGGAAAACGGAATTAAGCAGAATGTCCGCCACGACATCCCCAGCCAAGTCCAGATGATCCTGAGCAGCCTTTACGTAATATCCCGTTACTTCTTCGCCTGTAAAAGCGTTATATTCCGCTCCCATATTGTCCAAGGTTTCGGCAATCTCCAGCTTGTCAGAGCGTTTACGGGTCCCCTTAAAAAACATATGTTCCAGAAAATGCGAAAGTCCGCTTTGCTTTTCTTTTTCATAACGGGAGCCCACACCGATCAACACCAGTAGGGTAAACGCCTTACCTTCCGTGCGCGGCAACAGCAGCACGCGCAAGCCGGACGGCAACCTCTTTTTTACTACCGGGAAATCTTCAGCCACGCCTTCAACTTCGCGCTTTAAACTTAACTGCCGAGTTTGCCGCTTACTACCCCCGGCACTTCGGCCAGCGGCACCCTCTCCTGTTCCATGGTGTCCCTGTCCCTGATGGTGACCGCTTTATCCTCTAACGTTTCAAAATCCACTGTCACGCACCAAGGAGTGCCTACCTCATCCTGACGCCGGTAGCGCTTGCCTATGGACTGCGTCACGTCATAGTCACAACTGAATTTTCCGGCCAGTCCGCGAGCCAGCGGCTCGGCCACTTCCAGCAGTTTATCCTGGCGGGACAGCGGCAATACCGCCACCTGGTAGGGCGACATCCTGGCCGGGAATTTCATTACTACCCGCTTCTCCTGCCCGCCCTTGGCCGAAGGCGCCTTTTCTTCACGGTAGGCCGACACCATCATAGCCAACACAGTGCGGTCCACCCCAAAAGTGGGCTCCACCACATGCGGTACGAACTTCTCTCCCGTCTCCGGATCGGTATAACTCATGTCCCGGCCCGACTTTTCCATGTGCAAGCGCAAGTCATAATCAGCCCGGTAAGCCAAGCCGTAGAGTTCCTGCCTGCCGAAAGGAAAGTTAAACTCCAGGTCTACCGTCCGACGGGAATAGAAGGCCCTCTCCTCCTTGGAAATCTCGTGTTCATGAATTTTACTACCGTCAATGCCGCAAAGATTGACCCACTTGTGCATTTCTTCCAGCCATCTGTCAAACTGCGGCCGCCACTTTTCCGGACGTATGAAGTACTCAATTTCCATCTGTTCAAACTCACGCGTGCGGAAAATAAAGTTGCGGGGGGTAATTTCGTTGCGGAACGCTTTACCGAGTTGCGCTATGCCGAACGGAATTCTGTGCCGCCCGGACGCCAGCACCAGCGGGAAATTAACCAGCATGCCCTGAGCCGTTTCCGGACGTAAATACACCACCGAGGAATCGTCTTCCTTGGGACCCAAGAAAGTCTTGAACATCATATTAAAGGCCACCGGCTCCGTAAAGCTGTCTGCGGCCCGGCAACGCGGGCAAGGAGCGGACATATCTATCTCGTCGGACCGATAGCGGCGGCGGCACTGCCTGCATTCCGTAAGGGGATCGCTGAACTCGTCGAGATGGCCGCTGGCTTCCCATACTTTGGGATTCATTATCAGTGCGGAATCCAAACCAACCACGTCCAGCCGCCGGCGCACAAACATGTCCCACCACGCCTGCTTAATATTGTTTTTTAGCAACACGCCCAACGGGCCGTAATCCCAGCTGCTAGCTAAACCACCGTAGATTTCCGACCCGGGAAAAACAAACCCCCGCCTTTTGGCCAAAGAAACAATTTTTTTCATGTCCATGCCCTTAACTTACCAGTTTATGCTCCTCCACCTAAAGTAAACTGGCCGGCCTCCAAAAACAATGTTTACGTCCTGCGCCACTACACATTCCAGGGCATTTGCCTCTCGGCCGGCATCCCTCGCCGGCGGCGCGCCTCCCGTTGCAAGTCCTTGGTAATTTCGCGATACCGTTCGTCGCGCGCCCGTGCCAACTCATGTTCCCGCCTCCGCCAGCTGGTGTCAAATCCCCGCTCCGCCTCCTTTTTTCTTAACTCAAACCTTTTCCTGGCTTTTTCCTCGGCTCGCTCTTCTCCCAAAACACCCGCTTTCCGCTCGTAATAACTAGCTATACTTTGCTTTTGTCGGCGCAGCTTACCTTTCAACTCGCCCCTCGCCTTTCGTCTATCTTTTACTAGCCGCCTGCGCTTGGCCTGATAATTTTCTCTAGCCTCGCGCCTTCGTTTCCGCTTCTTCACCTCGTAACTGCTAAGGCTCCCGGCCAGGGGATTTAGCTGCTGTATCGGTCCGGGCGGCCCCAGGCGGCCCTTCCACGCGCGATCCTCCGAGCCGAGCCCTTCTCTTGGTGAAGAGCTAAGACCGAATAATCTGGAGATAAAGCCGGGCATGGCTCTACTGAACTCTCCCTTTGCCCGGCGCCGCCGTCTCCGTGTCCGGAAACGACGGCAAAGTTGCGCTTATGGCTTCGTCCGTAAACTGGTCCACCGCCGTCAGGTTAGTCTTATTGAGCAACGGCACGCTTTCTCCCCTCTTGTTCTCGCCCGGTGTGATAGCTACCTGCATATGCAGTTCCTGGTAAGGAACAGCTTTGCCTGTCAATCCCTCCATGTAAGGAACAGTCCACTTAAGAGTCCCGGTGCGTTCATTAAATTCAAATTGTCCCGCAGTTTTATACATCTGACCCGTGTAGCTGACGCCATCCGGCAAAACGGCCGTCAGGCGCACGTCTCCCACATCATTCAGTGTTGATCCTATGCGCCAGCGGACAGTGTAAGTCGTTTCTTCGCCAACCTGCGGCGGCAGGGGGCCGGAGCTGATCAAACCCAAACGCCCGTCGTCATACAAGGCCGCGGCCTGTAAAATTAGGTTCGTGCGCACCGAGATAACCGCCCGGTCGGAGATCACCCGGCGCGGCTGTCCGGCCGGGGCCGGCAGGTCGGGGCTGTCCACGGTAGCCGTCGTTACCAGCACGTGGTTCTTGGCTTCCGCAGTATCGGCCAGCGTGTCGGTATCAAAAACGGAGAAAGAGTAGTTGACGGTTCCCTCCTGCTGCGGCTGCAGCACGGCTAATTCGGGCACCGTGGCCGCGGACCAGAAAATCTTTTTCTCCACCGGATCGTAAAAGCCGGATGACAGCTCCAGAGAGACGGGATTAAAGCTGGCGCCTTCAAACTTCACTTCCACGATCACGTCCTTAAGACCCACCGTGCCCACGTTGCGGTAGCGAACCTCTCCCGATATTCTGCTCCCCGCCCGTACAGCAACGGGCTGCGTGCTGCCGTTGTAAACCTGCTGCACTACCACTTCGGAAGTTGAAATATTTACCACGTGGCTAAGCTCACGCTGCACGAAATTTTCCCCTCGCTGCGAAATACCCGCCTCAAAATCTATCACCCGTTTTTCACCAGTCTGTCCCTCTACATAGAATACCAGCGTCAGCTCCTTATCCCCCAACGGCTCTAACCGAGACAGACGCCAACTGGAATCCACCGTGGAAAAACCGGGCGTAAAATCAATATCTTCCAAAGCCAGTTGTACTCCCGGAGCAGGTTTCACCTGCAAATACACGCCTTCCAGGGCTCTGCCGCTTAAATTACGCACCATCACGCTGGACATAACGCGCTCGCCGCTGGCCGCGTCATCAGCAATGTTAAGCGAGACGTCCAAAGGCAGAGCCGTAATGGTAGTCGCCTTGGCTGCCGTTTTAGGAAACCTGCCGCTGGGAAAATTCTCGGGCGTCAGTACTAACTTGGTTCGGACCGTAGCCGTCTCATTCTGCTCTCCAATCAACTGTCCTCTGACTATGAGCTCTCCCTCTTCCCCGCTATTCAAGCGGCCTATTTTAAACACTATCTGCCTCCCTGAACGTTCAATTTCCTTGCTGGCGCTACGATAAGTGAAACCGCGGGGCACGTCTACCACCAGCTCCACGTCCAGCCAATTAACCCGGCTGGCATTGCCGTAAGAGATGCGGTACACAATTTCGTCACCGGCGGTGAACTCCGGCGGAGCCCCTACCTCCAAGACCACCTGGTTTTTCGTAACCGTCCTCGCCGACCTGTACATAACCGTAGCGGCGACGGCCACAATCATAATTATCAACAGCAGAGCCAGTATGCCTGAAAACCGCAATACTCTGCCCCACCGCTTCGCCCTGATCAAAGACAGATTTTTAAACTTGAGCGCGTTAAGAATGTCTGACGCTTTTTGAGGTTTTACTACCGGTCGCTGCCTCTTTACGCCAAGACGTTGGAGCTCTTCCTGCCTGTGACGCACTTCCTCCGACTGCTCTCTGGCGTATAAGTCACGGCGAATAACGCCCAGCTCATCCCCCCTGTCTTCTTCTTTTCTCTTCTCTTCTTCCTCGCCTGCCATACTGTCAATTCTACCGCAAAATCGCTGCTTGTGGCACGGTTAGGGATACAACGTATTCGCGCCAGGCTCTAACCAGTTGCTTAGCCTGCTCGGAGGACAAGGATATGTTGAGCGCTTTTTCTGGATATTCAGAGACATACCGTAGAACTTTCAGCATGTCAGGCGTCAGCGACGACCTGGCCCGCGACATTACGCTGAGGCTGTTTCGGCGAACAGACAGGCAGGACAAGCAGAACCAGCTACCCTGTCCGGGGTCCAACACCACCGCTTCCGAGGGGATCTTCGTCCGGCAACGCTGACAACGGCCAAGCAGCGGCAGCACGCCGGCCTCTCGCAATGATAACAAAACCAGAGCTGTCTCCAGAAGGCACCTCTTGGCGTAGGGTAGGGAGGGCCACAGTTCACATGCCTGCAGCAGCGCGTCATAAAGCCTGGCATAGACAGCTTCCTCCTCCAGAACATTCATCATGACATGTACTACCCTCTGGACGCCCTTTACCGCCTCCTGGTCGTCGTGCAGGGGTCTGAAATACTGCTGCGTATCCGCCGCCTGCAGAAAAAAACGTCCCTGGCTGCCTGTCACCAGTGCCACTACCTGCGTCAACGGCTCACCATGCCCGCCCCGCCGGGACGGTATACGGCGCACCCCCTTAGCCACCACTTTTATGATGCCTTTTTCCCTGCTAAACAACGTCATCAGCCTGTCGGCCTCGCCCACGCTGCGCCGGGACAGTACCAGTGCCTGCAATTTATCCCGATACACCACCTCTTCACCCCCTTATGACACTTTGACCACGCCAAGGTGCGTCCCTCGGCCGTCCACTTCAAAGTAACCGCCAGTCTGTTTCTCCCCGCTTGCCTCCTCCACTTTGTCTGCCTGCAAGGCGGAAGTAATTTCGTTACGATGCTCCTTGAAGGCCCGTCTTAACTGTTCATCTTCTGTGCTGAACAACAATATTATACGATCATTTAAGGTGTAACCGGCTTGGCGCCGTAATACCTGACCGCGCCGCACTACCTCCCGCGCCACCCCTTTTCGCCACAAGTCGGGTGTTATAACACAGTCAACTTCCACTGCCACCGGTGGCCTGCCCCCGAGGGAGTAACTTTCCATTCCCTCGCTTGGCTCCTCAATATAGGCCAGCTCTCCCACGTTTACCTCTTCCCTGACCAGTTCGGCAATCTCCTCGGGAAGTTCAGCTTCGCCCTTCCTTCGGTGTACTTTCATACCGCGTAGCGGCTGCCTTACTTTGCCCACCCCGCGCTTTACCCTGTCTGCCAGGCCAGCGTATGCGTACTCCTGCGCCGTTCGCATCAGCCGCCGCAACTGCCTGGTTTCTTCAATTACTTTTTTGTCAGCCGGCTGCCAATCCGTAAGATGAACTGACAAAGGCACTTTTTTGTTTAAGCCGACAACTAGATGCTGGTACATTGCTTCCGCGGAAAAGGGCAGTAAAGGTGCCAACACTCCCGACAAGCGGACTAGGACGTCATACAAGGTCCGCAAGGCCTGCTTGTCGCCCGCCACAAACCTGGAACGTGAGCGTCTGATATACCAGTTAGACAGGTCTTCCACCACGGGCCTGACGGCCCGGGCGGCCGTCACGTAGTCGTACCTGCTCAAGGCAATATCAATCTTCTCGGCCAGCTGTTCCACCTGGCCCGCAATCCACATGTCCAGCGTGTGTCTGCCACCTTCTCTTCCCGTTGGCTCAAACTTGTGTAAGTCGGCATAGGTTAAGAAGTAGCGGTAACTGTTCCACAAAATCAACATAGTTTTGCGGTAGTGATCCGTCATGTCGTCTTCCGACACGCTCATATCTTCGCCGTACATTATGGGACTGGACATAAAGTACAGGCGCAACGTCTCGCCACCGTATTTCTTTATTATTTCCTTGGGGTCAGGGTAATTGTTATACGATTTTGACATTTTACGGCCGTCGTCGCCTTTCATCACGCCCGTAACCACCGCGTTCCTGAAAGCCGGAGATTGCCACATAGCGCCTGCTATAACATGCAGGTAGTAAAACCATCCCCGCAGCTGACCAGTGTATTCCACCACAAAATCAGCCGGGAAGCTGTCTTTGAATTCTCGCCTGTTTTCAAAGGGAAAATGCCGCTGGGCCGCCGGCATGGAGGCCGATTCAAACCATACGTCAAGTACTTCCTTAACCCGGACCATCCGGCCTGTACACGAGCAGTCCCAGGTAATTTCATCAATATCCGGACGGTGCAAGTCAGCTACTTTTTTACCCGACGCCCTCTCAATTTCTTCAACAGAACCCTTAACCTGTACACGGCCGCAAGCAGCGCACTTCCAAACCGGAAGCGGCGTGCCCCAGTAACGGGAACGAGACAGGCACCAGTCGGGGGCAGTTCTAAGATTGTAAGCAAACCTCCCCTGCTTAAAATGCTCCGGCACCCAGTTCACTGCCTCATTCTCCTGCAGAAGCCGGCTGCGCAGCCCGTCCAGGCGCATATACCATGCCCGCTGTGCCCGATAGATTAGAGGAGTTTCACAGCGATAGCAAAAAGGGTAAGAGTGTTTTATGGCGCCTTTATCAAACAGCAACCCGCGCGCGGACAGACGATCAACTATACCCGGGTCAGCCTCCTTGTAATAAACGCCCCGCCAAGGAGGTAGTTCGCTGGAAATCATGCCTTCTTCATTCACGGTCACAAAAACGCTCAAGCCTTCTTTCTGCCCCAGATCAAAATCGTCCTGGCCGAAAGCAGGAGCTATATGCACCACGCCAGTTCCTTCTTCCGTAGTCACGAAAGACGCCGGGTACACTTGGAAATCGTTATCTCCCCTGGGTCCATACGGAAACAAGGGTTCATATTTTAAGCCCACCAGTTCTTTGCCTTCAAACTCGCTGGTTATTTCCTGAAGCCTGTCCTTGTACCTTTCATACGCAGTCCGCGCCAGCACAACCTTTTGACCGTCATCAGCAATTGCCTCCACATACTCAACTTCAGGATCAACCGCCAAAGCTCTGTTAGCCGGCAAGGTCCAGGGGGTAGTCGTCCAAGCCAAAAAATACCGGTTGCGTCCGCGCTCTTTGAATTTAACCGTCACCGCTGGATCTTCTACTTCCCGGTAAAAACCTTCATCCATAGTAATCTCAAACTTGGACAAAGGCGTGGCGCAGCGCGGGCAATATAAAGAGGAACGCACCCCTTCATAAATGAAATCTTTTTCGTACAACTGCTTAAAGATCCATATCACTGACTCCATGTAGTCCCTGTCCATGGTCCTGTACGCTCCTTTCATGTCCACCCAACGGCCTATATGATTGACGTACCAGTGCCATTCCGAAGACACATCCGACACGTAATCCCGGCAGGCCGACACAAACTTGTCCACGCCCAGCTCTTCAATATCCTTCTTGCTTTTTATACCCAGCTTTTTTTCCACTTGCGTTTCCGCCGGCAAGCCGTGGCAATCCCAGCCCCACACCCGCCGTACCCGCTTGCCCTTCATGGTCTGGAACCGGGGTATGATATCCTTGGCGATGCTGGGCAACAAGGTGGCGTAATGAGGAATACCGGTCACGAAGGGAGGACCGTCGTAAAAAGAATAACTGTTGTCCTTAGGACGTTGCCTAATCGATTCTTTAAAAACGCCAGTTTCCTCCCACAGCTTCAGAATTTCTTCCTGCATCTCAAAAAGATCCAGGTCTTGTTTTAACGGCTTGAATTTCATCTTCCGCTTTACGCTTTACCCCGGCGCACTGTCTCTTCCTTTCTTTCCTTATTGGCTAAACCTCCCGCTGGTGAAGGCTCCTTCTGAACCATCTCCTGATAAACCTTCGTCAGCTTTTTCACCCGGCGTTTCCAGGCTCCCCTGTCAGAGCCTTCCAGAGGCATCACCACCACCCGGCTTTCAGGATAGCCGTGCCGCTTGGTTAATGTCTTTTTATCCTCGGAAGAACCAACTATTATCCGCTTAGCTCGCTTGCAAAGCCTACTGAAGGCCACTCGGGTCCCCAGCATAAATGAACGGACAAATAAATTACTCTCACTTTTTCCCCGCGGCACGTAATGAAAAGTCGTAACTATACGCCCAGGATACAAATACGGAATCAGTCCTTCGGGAGAATGGAATACGTCCAGCCGGGCTGCTGCTAGAAAAGAAGAAATCAGCATGTGAGAATACACTACGGGCAAGTAGCGACGGTACTGAATGAAAGGAAAACGCTTTATAACCACGTTGGACCTAGCGAATTTTTTGGTACTTTTCATGCGCTTGTCAAAAAAAAGCACCCAAGTGTGTTCCTTTTTTTTATCGGCGTCTATCAAATTCATAATCAGTTCTTCCGTATAACGAGCGATCTTGGGGTCATATCTTTTGTGCTGGCGCAGTATTATGTGCGCGTCAATTCCTATTCTCATAGATATGAGGCCAGTATATAGGACTTGCTCCTTCAAGCCAAGTATGAGTCCGGCGGAGCCGCGGCCAGAGAAGCGACGGACAGGCGGAGAGAATCTCTTATAAAAGGGGGCGGGGAGGCCGGCGCGGCCGGCCGCCGTCCGAACTCGCTCGCCAGGCTCAAGCCAGCTCCGCTCCGGACGGACCGATAAAAGGCAGACGAGGCACAGGTCCTGCACCATTACATCACATCAGGCTTGCTAATGCCCAAAAGGTCAAAAACACGTCCCAAGACAGCGCGCGCCGCCAGCACCAGCTGCAACCGACTGCTGGCTATTCTTTTATTGTCAGCCGCCAGCACAGGCACATGGCGGTAAAAAACGTGCAGGGCGCGGGCCATATCCCTGGCATAGTAAGCCAATAAATGAACATTATGAGTGTTCACAATGTCTTGAACAATTTCCGGAAAACGGTACAGTTGTCGTATCAGTTCCAGCTCCAGGGTGTGGGTCAGGGCAGGCCTGTCCGTAAGTTCCATCCTGTATCCAATCTGGTCTATTATCCCTTTTTCCTTAGCGCGCCGCAGAATGGACTGTAAGCGTACATAAGCGTACTGGAGGTAATAGACGGGATTACGCTCGCTGCGCTCTTTGGCTAAGTCCAAGTCAAGATCCATGTGCGAGTCCAGCCGGTGTTGTACCAAGAAGAATCGCGCGGCGTCGTAACCTATCTCCCGTATAAGGTCCTGGGGGGCGAACACCTCGCCTTTTCTCTTGGAAAGCCTGACTGGCTTGCCTTGGCGCACCAGGCCGAACCACTGGGACACCACCAAATGCAGCTTGCTCGTATCGTTGCCCAACATTTCTAGCGCCGCTTTTAACTTAGGCAAATGACCCTGGTGATCCGCTCCCACCACCGTCACTATGACATCAAAACCTCTGTTATATTTATCCTGGTGATAACCTATATCCGGTGCTATGTAAGCGTACTGCCCGTCACTTTTGACCAGTATCCTGTCTTTGTCGTCTCCGAACAATGTCGTCTTTAGGTACACCGCGCCGCCTTTGCTAAAAGTTACCCCCCGCTTTTGCAACTGCTGCACTGTCTTTTCTATTACGCCTCTCTCGCGCAGTTCTTTCTCGCTGGTCCATACGTCAAAATGTATCTTGAGGACATCGGCCACGGTCTTCTTTATCAGTTCCAGTACCTCTTCCGCCGCTTGCTCCCCTGCTTGCTGCACTATTTCTTTATCATCAAGGTCACGGGGCACAAACTCTTTGCCTTCGTCTTCCCGCCACTTTTCACCTATATCCCTGGCTAACTCCTTCACGTATTCCCCCTGATACAAGTCCCCTGGTAGCTCTACGTCATACCCGCTCTCTTGCAATAGTCTCAACAGCACCGACCGTCCTAGGCGCGTGATCTGACTGCCCGCGTCATTTATGTAATACTCCCTGGTCACATTGTAGCCAGCGCATTCCATAACCCGTCCCAGCGTGTCCACGCTGAAAGCCGTGCGGCAATTGGCCAGAGTTAAGGGGCCAGTGGGGTTAGCCGAAATGAATTCCAGGTTTATTCTTTTGCCGCGGCCGATGTTGATGCCGCCACAAACATCTTCCTCAATGACGTTATCTAGCCGCGAAGTTAGCCAGCCGACATTAAGACGGATATTCAGGAACCCGCGTTTGGCTGCCGTGAGACGGCCCACGTACATCTTCTTGGGCATGTGCCGCGCTATGGCCTTCACGATTTCCAGGGGTTGTTTACTCCGGATAAGCGGAGCTAGCCGCAGAGCCACGGGACTGGCGTAGTCGCCCCGTTCGCGGTTATCCTGCCACTCCACTGTCACCTCTGGCCACTGCTTCCCCCATGCCGGCAGCTCGCCTGCCTGTACGGCTGCCCGCACGCCTTCCTGGATATCCTGCCTTAACGCTTCTTTAAGATTCAGCATACTTTATAAGTATAACCAGAAAGCGTTAAAAAACCCCATTACTCATCCTGGTAACGGGGTGAACGAACAGAAATAGCCTTGGTCAGACGCGCCGAAGCTTCTGCTCGTAACGAACCCTTCGGCAGCGCTGAAAACCGTATTTATGCAACCGGCAGTCGCCGCCCCGGCAAGCCTTCTGGCACTCGTCCTTGGTACGCTGGCCCAAGAAGGAAGTGTCTAGGGACATTTTGACCAGACTGGCCACCGTCTCCAGCGACAGGCGGGTAACGGGGTACTCAAAGTGCTCCGTGCCGTTGTGCAGCTGGCCGTAAGGCTTGGCGTAATACCATCGGCCTTCCCGGTACGGTACGCCCTCGCCGCGCAACTTCTCCCAGTCGCGCTCCCGGACGTCGTCTTGAGCTTCCTGCTCGGCAATATTCACCGCCTGGGCCAAGTCGTCCAAGTTAAGGTTGGCTTTGTTGTTGGTGAAAACGTGAATATGACCGTCAGGATCCTGCTGTACCACGACGTCGGCTTTAAACCAGGCGCGGGCGGCCGTACTCACGTGCCAGTTGTGGTCCTCGTCGGCGGGAACCGCCACCACTACCAGCCGCAGCTCTTTTCCTTTCGGGCCATTTATGGTCTCGTGTCTTCCCTGCCGGCGAATGAGCTGCGCCGCCCTGTGAAACACTTCCTGGTCCCACACAAACATCCTCACCAGGTCCTTCAGGTGCTCAATCACCCTGTGCTGCTCTGGCTCCGTGAAGGTGCCGCCGCTGGCTTCGGCCAGGTGGCGCCGCCAGCGAAACAGCAGGCGCGTCAAGGAATATACGTCATAAGGGTGCCGCGCTTCCACGGCCTCCCTGCGCCCAGGATTCATCTGCCCGCCGGTTTCAGCAAAGTTGCAGAAAGCCACCATCTGCCTCCACCAGGGGGCTTTCTCAACCAGGTTGAGGGCCTTGGCTACCAGCGCCAGGCAACAGCCCTTCTTGCGTCCTTCTCCCGTGTCAGGGTCGGGGTGCTCATCAAAAGGACCGCCGCCCACCCCCAGCCACAGCCTCCCGTCGGGACAGTATTTGTCCAGGAAAGCTCTGTCTCCGTATTCCTCTACGGCCACTAAAGCCGCAACTTCCTCCAGGTGAGGGTAAGCATGCAGCTCCACTGGCACATTCTCCGCGGCCACCGAGATTTCACAGGTCACCGTGTCCATCGCTATCTCCCTTCAAATTCGGGGGCGCCAAAAAATTCCCAAAGAAACTGCCTCTTTGGGTTGGGTAAGAACAACTTGTCAAGCTACTCAAGCTGCCTCAAGCTACCTCGACAAGTTACTATTATATGCTACAACAGGTCATCTTGTCAAGGGAGGCACCTCGCTGGGCGCTTTCCGCGGTCCAGGCTGCTGGCTAACCGCGTACCAATGCTTGTACACATCAGACTTAACCTTCAAAGGTCCATTAATATGCCGCAGATGCAGCTCCACGTTCTGGCTGCCGGCTGTGTTTAAACCTAAAGAGCCGGTGTTAGTAAGCAGCCGTTCCATAATGGTTTCGTTCACCGTTATATCTGTAATGTAGTCGTGACGCACCGTAACCATACGCTTATGCAACAGCCCCTCTCTGGACATAACGCGGCTGTCAGTAACGGCGTAATGCACGAAGAAAGTCAGGTAGAGCGCCGGCACCACCATCAAAACGGCCACCAGAAGTAACAACACGCCCAGCAGCGGGATCCAAAAGGACAGCGCTACCGCCGCTCCTGCCAGTAACAACACTGGCAGCCACCAGAAGACAAACAGATACCTGCCGCTTACGCCGAAAGTGCGCAACACTTTCTCACCCGGCATCAGAAATTTTTTCCAGTACCGTTCGTGCCGTTGGTGGCCCATACGGTAAAGCATATAAGGCTTACCCCTTCAAGCCAAGGGCGTCCCGCCGGTCTTAAGCCAGCCTATCTCCGCCTGGACCGGGACACGGGGACAGCCGGAGCGCGAGTCCCACGTATATAACTTTCTTTTTTTGAGTGAGGGAGCACAATAGAAACATGCCCACCCTGGCTTACAACCGCCGGGCTAAATTTGACTACCACCTCCTGGAAACACTGGAGGGAGGGCTGGCGCTGCTCGGCACTGAAGTAAAATCGGCTAAAGCCGGCAATCTAAGCCTGCGCGGAGCTTTCGTGACCATACACCATAATGAAGCTTACCTTACCAACGCCACCATACCGCCCTGGCAGGTAAAAAATACGCCCCGCGGCTACGATCCCGCCCGCCCGCGCAAAGTACTGTTGAAAAGAAGTGAGCTTAAGCACCTTATCGGCAGTAAACAATCAAAAGGCTTGACAGTTATCCCTATAAGCGTTTATACTAAAGGACCGCGCGTAAAGCTTGAACTGGCACTGGCCCGGGGAAAAAAGAAGCATGACCGCAAACTGGAGAAAAAGGAAAGAGACATCCGGCGCGAGGTGGCCAGAACGTTGCGCGGAAAATAGGGGCGCGTTATGGCCTCGACGGGTTGTTGTTTACCCAATCTGCGTGCTGTGTGCTGTGAGCCGCTCACATAAATAAAAGGGTTCACCAAAGTTCAAGTGCGAACTTATTTAAGCGGGTGAAGACGGCTTTGGCCCCTTCATTTGCTACCGCTGCCGCTTAAACACCGGCAGCCATCGCCTCGCTCCTGCCGCCGGGCGCGAGCAGCGGTGCCAGATCAGGCGGATAGGGCGGTTTGGTTTGAGAGACAAGCTGCCTGACTTAAAGCACATTCTCCTCACGTGCGCCTGAAGTCTTTGCCGGTCTGTTGCTGCCCGCGTACGTAAAACTGCCAGACCGGCTACGCGCGTAGATGATTGCGTATCCACATCCCGCACGCGAGTTCAACTCTCGCCGCGTCCACCGACCTTCGCTCTCCATCTTTGGCGGAGGGTGCCGTCCACAGCCTCCGAGCTTTAGCAAGGAGCGACGGACGGCTGCAATAATTGCATGCGGCAATATGTTTATGTATTGCGGAATAACAGAAAAGATCAGCAAACAGATAGCCTGAATAAAAGGCTGCAGCAACATAACCAAGGTGCGTTCCAGCAACAACAGATAGTAGGCCTTGGTACGTCCATTGGTTCTGCGGATTCAGAACAAAGAAGGAAGCGCTAATCTTCGAAAAATATCTTAGGGGCGGTTCAGGCGCCATGTTCAGGTATAGGCATTTAGCGCCAAAACAGTAACCCCTAGGCTTCGCTTTCCGTAAGCCAGCGGCTAGTTTTGACAAATCCAGCCCTAAGCCGAATGAAGCTTAAGATGAACGATAACATAACGGAGATACTGGCATTTCCTGGAAAAGGAGAGTTTTTTCGCTTTGCCTCCCGGTCGGCTTTCCACAGCCTCCCGGCCGGCAGCGCGCGAGATTTTTCAAGCCCGCGACTATAATACCCAGGACATTTAAGTTACGGTTACTGTGTGTTTAAGTTCTGCCCGCGCTGCCGGAGAAAAATACGGAAAAGGCGCGACCGCTACGAATGTGCGAGCTGCGGGTTTTGTCTTTTTGTTAACCCGCCGGCCGCTGTGGCCGCCATAATTTACGACAACCAAAGACAAGTTCTGCTAACGCGAAGGGCCCGCTCCCCGCGCCGGGGATATTGGGAACTGCCGGGCGGTTTTGTTAACACCGGCGAATCGGCGGAGGAGGCGCTGCGGCGCGAAGTGCGCGAAGAGCTGGGAATATATTTGAAGTCCAGCCGTTATCTGTGCTCCCGCCCTAATGTGTACCGCTACCGGAAAATGACTTACCGCCCGTTGGACCTGTTCTTCACCGCGCCGCTGCCGCCGGCAGCTAACATTGCCCCAGACCAAAGTGAGGTGTCCCGCTGGCGCTTGTTCCCCCCGCCGGAGGTGCCCTGGTCCAACATAGCCTTTAAATCCTACCGGCCCGTGCTGCGCCGCTGGTTCCAGCCGTCTTAAGGGACGCAACCGCGCCTGCACTTCCGCCCCGCCAATACAAATCACGAGTTGCGAATTACGGATTACGAACCACAAATTTGCTAAAAAAGCCAACTTCGGCTATAGTAGCCAACATGCCCAGCAGGCGCAGACGCTTCCGGTCGCGACCCAAACCGCAACCCCAAAAACCTCCCGTTAATCAGGAGATAAAAGCTCCTGAAGTGAGGCTGGTCGGCCGGGATGGACAGCAACATGGCGTGGTACCTTTAAAAGAAGCGCGCGTTCAGGCGGCCCAACAGGGCACGGACCTGGTCATGGTGGCTGAAAAGGCCGATCCCCCGGTAGTGCGTCTTATGGATATAGGCAAGCACATGTACGAAAAAAGAAAGAAACAAGCTAAACAAAAAACAAAAAGCAAGGGGGGAGATATCAAGGGAATACGTATAGGTTTTCAAATGGGACAGCACGACTGGGAGAACCGTACCAAGCAAGCAGCTAGATTCCTTGAACAAGGCAATAAAGTCCGCCTGGAGATCCGGCTGCGCGGGAGAGAACGAGGACGGCTTGCCTTAGCTGAGAAAACCATGCAAGAATTCATAGCCGCCATACCGGCCGGCGCTAAAATTGAGGATACCATCAGCAAATCACCGCGGGGGCTGAATGTCCTTCTGGTCAGATAAGAGTAAGGAAGCGGTCGCGGCTTTTCCCCCGACAACCAGTTAATTCAGCCCCATAACCTGGCTTAAAAGATGTCTAACTCCACCGGACTATAAATGATGAAGCAGAAAACTAACCAAGCGGCTCGCAAGCGTTTTACAATGTCAGCCAGAGGCAAGGCTAAACGCCGTCCCGTGCATCAATCCCACTTTAACGGCAAGGACACGGGGGAAGAAACCCGGCACAAACACGTCTCGGCTCCGGTTTCGCCGGCCGACAGGCAGCGTCTTAGAAATCTGCTGCCCTACCAATAAATTTTCTTAATCCTTATCGTCAACACCATGCCCAAAGCCAAAAGAAGCGCGACCAAAAGAGCCCGGCACAAAAAATGGCTTAAGCGAGCCAAGGGGTACCGCGGATCCCGCAGTCGGGTGTTCAAGAGAGCGAAAGAAGCCGTGCTGAAGGCCGGCCAGCACGCCTACCATGACCGCCGCAAGAAGAAAAGTGTCCAGCGCGGCACCTGGCAGATCCGAATCAACGCCGCCGTCCGCGAGCACGGTATGTCCTACGCCCGTTTTATCCACGGCTTGCGCCAGGCCGGCATCTCGCTGGACCGGAAAGTCCTGTCCCACCTGGCCGGTCGGCAGCCAGAGATATTTGCCAGGATAGCAAAAACGGCCAAGAGTGAAACCGAGGGCCGGCCAGAGCCCAGCAGGCGTGCGCCGGCAAAAAGAGGTTGACGGCTTGCCTGCGAAAAGCCGCTGCTGATGAGCAAAATATTAGTAACCGGCGGAGCAGGATTTCTGGGCAGCCATCTGTGCGACCGGCTAGTACAACGCGGAGATGAAGTCATATGTGTGGACAACTTTTTCACCGGCCAGAAAAGAAACATCACCCACCTGCTGAAAAACCCTTTGTTCGAGCTTATACGCCACGACATCGTGGAGCCACTGGCGGTGGAAGTAGACCAGATTTACAACCTGGCCTGTCCGGCCTCGCCGGTACATTACCAGCACAACCCCATCAAAACCATAAAAACTTCCACGGTGGGCATGGTTAACATGCTGGGGCTGGCCAAGCGCGTGGGAGCTCGGCTGCTGCAGACATCCACCTCGGAAGTTTACGGAAATCCCGCTGTCCACCCCCAGCCTGAAACGTATTGGGGGAACGTCAATCCTATAGGAACCCGCTCCTGTTACGATGAAGGCAAGCGCGTAGCCGAAACCCTGTGCATGGATTACCACCGGCAGAACCATGTTGATATTCGCATTGCCCGGATTTTCAATAGCATCTTAGCCAATGAAACAGTCTTACTATTCAACAACAAGCACATTCACACAGAGTCAATAGAAAAATACGTCGATTCTCACCTAGCCTCGCGCCTGGATCCGAACCCGCCACGCGTACTGATCCCCACGTTTGATCCCAGATCATGCCGAACCCGCTTAGCAGAGGCAAGCGCAGTCACCAAACACCGATGCAGAACCGATTGTTATGAACTCTCACTCCGCTACGGCAGAAACGTCAAAGTCACTGGAGATCACAGCGTGTTCACCCGAGGACAAAACGGAAGGCCCACGGCAATACCAGTACGCCAGCTGAGTGTTGGTGATTACGTAGCCATCCCGGCAAAGCTGCCGGTAGTCGAGCAAAACCGCCAACGCGTAGAGCTTGGTGAAGCCCTGCTCCGGTCACTACCAGATACCGAATTATGGGACTACGCAGTACGTGCTACAACTCTTCAAAAAGTCATTACAGAACGGCGAAACGAAATCATAAAAATTATAGAAAAAAGCAGGCGATTTAACGCCGAACGGCAGCGCAATGCTTACACATGCGCCTACAATAAATACCGACGAAGATCACTCCTGCCACTCTATGTGCTCAAACGTCTCCGCATTTCAGTACCCAAAGAAGGCAAAATTCGCGTGTACAAATCCGGCGCACACATCTGGCTTCCCGCCACCATCAATGTCACACCCGATCTACTGTGGTTGATCGGCCTTTTCATCGCGGAAGGAACATCTCACTTCCAGAAAGGAAAGAGCGCGTTTATATCCCTCTGCTCCGACGAGCACCTACTCAAACGAGCACAAAAAATTCTTGAAGCGCTTGGTTGCCATGTTGTGTATCGTCCTGCCTATGATAATAAGGGACCGTCTATCTTTGCGCACTCAAAACTTCTGTACTTTCTGTTTGACCACGTCCTAGACATCTTACCCGACAAGCAGTTCCCAGCCTGGATTATGCAACTACCACTCTCAAAAATAAAGCACGTCCTAGAAGGATACCGCGAGGGAGACGGCACGCACAGTGGTAAAAAAATAGGCAGCGAACTCTGTTTCAACACTACGAGCAAAAACCTGGCAGACCAGTTAACCTATACCCTTCTACGCTTTGGCATTGTCGCTTCAGTTGGCAAGTACAACACTACCTTCAGAAAGCGCTATGAGAACCGGCGGTTCCCATTTTATAGAATAACTATTTGTGCGCTAGACAATTTCGATATACTCAGTTGGGACAGCAAAGTTCAACAAACCCTCAACGCCAAAAGAACTGGCGATATCGTGTGGTCAAAAATCAGAAGCATTAAACCAGTCGCCAGATCAGCCTACGTGTACGATTTCACCGTCCCAGGCTCTGAAAATTTTATTGCCGGCAATGGGATATTTTGCCACAACACCTACGGTCCCCGTATGCACCCGGCAGACGGCCGCGTCGTCAGTAATTTCATCATGCAAGCTCTGGAGGAAGCGCCCCTCACGGTTTACGGAGACGGCAGCCACACCCGCTCTTTTTGTTACGTGGATGACATGGTAGAGGCTCTTACAAGGCTCATGGATCAAGAAAAGGAGACGGGGCCGGTTAATCTGGGTAACCCCGAAGAAACTTCCATGCGGGAGCTGGCCCGCCTAATCATAAAATTGACTCGCAGCCGCTCTCCCATCTCCCGTCATCCCCTGCCGGCCGACGATCCCCAAAAACGGCGCCCCGACATAACGAAAGCCGGACAAATTATTAACTGGCGGCCGGGCACTTCCCTAAAGGCGGGTTTGCAAAAAACTATTGCTTACTTTAAGAGCTTGCCGTAATTTCCTGGCCTATTTCAGCAAGCAGTCTGGTCCGGGCGGCAACAGCTTCATCTGTTTACTTTGCGCCAGTATGGCTTGAGTTTTGTTGTCAACCAGCACCAGCCGCACGTTTTCTCCCTGGGATTCAGCCAGCACCTCGCCGTCACAAGGCACCATCAGGCTGAAACTACCTGACGAAAGCTGCTCCGGACTTAAGTTGCCTACCTTTAAACTGACTCGGGGCAGCCGCAGCATCAACGCGGACGACTGGCTGCGGATGGCGGACACGTTCTCAGCCAAGCTGACTGTCACCGGCACCCCGGGCAGCAAGCGGGTAGTAGATGTTTCCAGGACGCCTATCTCGTAAGTAAGCGAGGCTCCTCTTATGGAAAGACCTCCCACCTGCAAAGCCAACCACACCAACACCAGCAGCGCCGCCACGCTCACGCCCCCTGCCAGGTAATATTTGTTCATAGTCGCTCCTCTTTTTTCAGCTCTCTTAAAAATGTATACCTTAGGCGTCGCTCGCGCAACCAGGGAGCGTGCACGTTCCATGGCGACTCAAAACGCTTAAAAAGGCGGCGGATCAGCCTGGCTTTGGGCATGTCCGGCGCTTCCTGCTGCGCCAGCAGGCGGCCTTCTTTGCGCGCCACCGCGAAGAAATCCCGGCGCGTTGTCCATGACGCCAGTACCATCAGAGTAGGAACCATCATCAGCACGGCGTACGCCGCCAGGTTCACGCCTAATAGTAAATCATACAATCCGTGTAGAAACCACGGGATGACGAAGGCCAGAAAATAAAATTTGCGCGGGCGCCATAAATCCAGCGCAGCCCGGGCCAGCCAAGCGCCCATCAGACCTCCGAAACTTACGTGGGCCAGCGTGGAGACAAGGAACCGCAAAAAGAAAACGAACACCAGCGTGTCGTAACTGCCCGCCGTAAACAGATTGAGGAAATACAGCGTGTTTTCCAGCGTGGCAAATCCCAGCCCCGCCGCTATACCCACCACCAGTCCGTCAAAAACCTGGTCAATAGACTTGCTGCGGACGATCCACAGCCGCAGTAATACGTACCTCAAACCCTCTTCCACCATGGCCACCATCAGAAAAGCGCCCACCGCCGGCAACACAATATCCAGCGGGCTGCGCAACGGCGTAATCGCTCCCACAAAATAATGGGAGGTGGCCGGCGACAGCTGATGCCACAGCTGCGACAGCCATTTTTCCGCCCGGAAAGCCGGCCAGACCAGCACCAGACCGGCGGCGAAAGCGCCGGCTACCAGAGTGGCGGGAACGGGCCGGTCACTGCGCCTCAGATACCACAACCAGATGAATAGCGTGGCTGGCAGTAAACTTAGGAGAAAAGCGATGATGCCTATAGCCAGTCCCGGCGGCAGATAAATAGCGGGAGTCACGCCGTTAAGTATAACACCGGTCAAAATAACCCGCTACGCCACGGCCTAAAAAGCGCCTAAAAAGCGGCGGCTGTCTTTTTTTCTCCTATACCCTTTTCCCCGCCGCTATTTCCACCCGCCAGGCGGGAATGGTCAACCCAAAATTCAAAGGGAAGACGACTTAAACACTTCCGGCCGATAGGGTTTCAGCCTGACCACTTTAACCTCTTCCTTGCCCGCGCGTTCAAGTAGACGGCGTACGGTATCGTCATCCGGCTTCTGGTCGTACCCGAGAGCCAGAACGTCAAACTCCAGTTCCTCTAGGAGACGGTAGGGACGAGGGTTAGGCCACTCGTCACCTAACAAAGCTTTACGCACAACGGACAGAGCTAATACTTTTTCAAGACGGACCCGTTGCGGCAGTCTTGGTTCTCTCCTTTTCACGTGCCTGATATAACTGTCCCGCGCTACTACCACCGTCAGGCGGTCTCCCCATGCCAAAGCTTGGCGGAAAAAATAACGGTGGCCCGCGTGCAAGGAGTCAAAAGTCCCGAACACCAGCACCGTCATTCAGGATTTTTTCTAAAAACGCGGTCATACGAGGCATAATCACGAGTGAGGTGCCTAGTCCTTTTCAACCTCTGCTCATCAATAGACCGCAGCATTTCTGTATTGATAAGCGGCGCGCCTTCCTTCACGGTCGCCGGCGGACCGGGATCACGCCGCAGTCTGGTCCACGCATAATTATATACCAGCCAAAGACCTATCCCGGCAAACATGACGGCTAACAAATATCTGAAGCGCGAGTCCGCTAATACCAACCACAGGGACGCCCCGGCGTTTTTCACGCGTCCGTACCAGCCGCGTAGCCAGTCTTTATTTCTAACGTTGTTCATTTTTCTGTAGATAAAAAACTATTGACATATCCAGATTAAAGTTCTGGCCCTCGCCAGGCCTAATAAGTAAAGAGTCTATTTGCACCAACCCTTGTATATGCTCCATGGCCTCCAAGTACCGCAGCAGCATGGACGGTCGGGCCGAGGCTGACACTGAGATAGTGAGAGGGAAGATGGGTACACTGTGGCCTTCTTGATCCTTAAGGTCATGACCTTCCCTGATATTGACCACGTCAATTTCCAGGCCGGTACGTTGCGCCACGCTTTCCACGCGCTCCAGCACCTGAATAGTGTCCCTATCTTGGGGAACTACCACCGCTAGCCGTTCCAGGGAGCCTTTTTCCCTCTTTATACCCTCTGCCAGCTTTTCCGCGCGTTCTTTCACGTCCGCCGCCTGCTTAATCTGGGAACGGCTTCTTTGTACCATGGTGGCCATGGCGGCCGCCTTTCTCCACAAGTACGGCTGGACCGCCATCAGGCCGGCCGCCACCAGGACAGTGACAACCAACACCCGCAGACGCTTCCTTACCCGGGGGCGCAAGTTATTGATCCACATAGTCCTCCTTAAGCGTTAAAGTAAATTCATAGGGCGCGTTGACAGGATTCAACAGGTTAGCGCGAGGAGCTTTCACGTCTTTTACCCAGGGCAGCTCGCCAAGCCGTTCTTCAAAAACCACCAGCGAACTGCGCGCCACAGAGGAACCGGAGAAATAAATGGTATTGCTCTCGCGGTCGGCTTCTAATCTCCCAATGATTATGCCGGACGGAACAATATCCAGCAAGTCGGGAATAATATCGGACCAAACCAGTCTTTCCCGCCCCAGGGAATCTATAACTTCCAACAAGCTGTTATACCTTTTTACCTCACTTTTCTTTCTGTCGTAAGCGGCGACCTGCCGCCCCAGTTCAGACTCCGCCGTTCTGTTGGACGTTAAGTTGGCAAAACCCCACAAGCCGACACTGACCGCCGCCGCCAACAACGCCAGGGACAAGAGTCCGACTGCCACCGCGCGCGCAAAACGAGTCACAGCGTTCAGCGTAACTTCCTGGCGCAAGCTCCAACGCCTAGCGGGAGGCAGCAGGTTCATCTGTTTTTGCGCCATAGCGTCAAGGTTAGTCCCCCAAGTTTTCGTCTCTAAGAGCCAGGCCGATGGCCGTAGTAAAATGCATGGCGTCAGCCGTGGAGATGTTGGCACCTCCCGTCGTTACTTTCCCTCCCACGTTAGTCCAGGGACTGCCTAGCTGTACAGGAACTCCGGAAAAAATCTTTCCGAACTCCCCGGTCATGCCGCTTAAATTAGATCCGCCGCCGGCCAGCAGTATAGCTCTTACCCTTTCCTCGGGCGGCAGTTGCACCACCATCTCCTTAACCACCCGCTCCACCTGCCGTATCAGCTCCAGCACTCCTTCTTTCAAAACTTCCCTAAGTTGCGTGCCCTCTTTCCCGGCTGGCCCCGCGGCTGACTTTTTCTCGGCCGCTTCGGACAAGGATAGGCCGAGCCTGGCGGCCAGCCGCCGCGTAAGGTCGTCGCCCCCCGTCTGAATGCTGGCCGTATACCGCATGGCACCACGGTCAAAAAACACCACGTTAGTCGAGGTAGCGCCCAGATCAATAACCAGCACACCCCGTATGTCCGCCGCTTCCTCTCTTGACCGAGGCAGCAGGCAGCGTACCACCGACCTGGCTTCTAGCTCCAGCGCCATGACATTCAAACCCAAGCCGTCCAGCACAGCCAACAAAGGATCAACAACTTCGCGCTGAGCCACGCCTACCAGTACCTGGTGGTAGCGGCCTTCCCGCGACGAGTCCACCGGTTCCCAGTCAAGATAAACCTTGTCTAGGTCAAAAGGGATGTGGCGCCTGATCGCCCAACGTACAGCCTCATCAGCTTCCCGTTCTTTCATAGTAGGCAAATCAATAACCCGCAGAAAAGATTGCATCTCTGGTATGGAAGCTACCGCGTATTTTTCTTTCACCGGTAAAGGGGAACAACGGGTCATAGCTTGGCCGAGTGCTTTAGTAACGGCTGGTATGTCTTGCACTATTCCTCTTCGCATAAGACGGGGAGCCAGCGGCGACCAGCACACCGTGCGCAATAGCGGATAATCCCCGCCCGTCACCTCGGCCACCTTTATGGACTTGTCAGAGATGTCTATACCAATCATAGAATTCCGTCGGGAACCGACATGCCTGACGACAGCTCGGCATCCCACTGCTCTATCCATAACTCCAAGCGATCAATCAAGTCCGTGGACAGGTCCAAAGTATTCGCCGGCTGCTCGACTGTCCCGGGCGGCTCCAGATACAACAAGGTTAAAACCAGATACAGCCCCAGCAGTAATACCAAAACGGCGGCCATAATGTCTAGAGCGTGGCTGTGGCCGGTCAACACCCAGCGCCCAACCGAACGAAACTTGTTCTTGAGCTTGTGGGTTAAGCGCAACCAGTTCTCTTTATCCGTGAGTAGTTTTACGTCAATCTTCATAACCACTTTCTTGACCATCGCCCTCTTCGGCCAATATGGATATCACCGCTTGCGCGCTAAGATGCCCTGTTTTTTGCGGCTGCTGGCTGTCTTTTTCGGACGAGCCGGGCGGTCCGCCGGGCGGCGCCGGCAGTCCCGCTCCGAGTGGCCTTTTGACCGACTCTCTCACTGTAAACTGCCAGTCAGCCACCTGTACCAAGTACGGCTGGTACTCCAGATAATGGAGCCAGCGCAGCGTATTTTCAGGGTCGCCGGCAGCGACAAGATGCATCCTAACTTCTCGCAAAGGCCCTGATGGTTTTATTATGTTGCCTTTTTCATCTTTCTTTATCTCTTCTTCCACATCCGGTATGGTCAGTCTGACATTGAAATCAGCAGCAGATTTTTCCAGTCTCCCTATCACACTGCTCAAGTCGTCCCGACGAGGCACGAAGGCCAAAATACGGTTGATATCGTGCCGGCGGTCAGCCAGCTTCTCCTCCAGCTCCGTCAGGCGGCTGGCGCTGGCCAGGCTTTGCTCCAGCGCCGACCGGAGGCTGGCCGCGGCGCGCCGCTTATCTTGAATAAAGGAATGCAGTCCCAGCACCACTCCCAGTAGCGCCAGGATCAGTACGGCCTCAACTACTCTCCATATTATCAGCTGCTTGATTGTCCGCTTGGCCAGCAACATATTCTCCTACCTTCTGTGTAATTTAAAGGAAAAAGTGGGCTCCGGCTCCAGGGCAAAATTACGCAGCGGCGCTTCCACTTGCCGCACCCAGTCTAGCCCTTTCAGCTTTTGCTGGTATTCTACCACCGCCTGGCGTTCGGAAGCGGTTCCGTTAATAACCAGTACTGAAGGTTCTTCTTCGTGAACCTCTAAGCCGGTCAGGCGCAAAGCCGGCGGCATAATCTCTAACGCGTCCTCCACACTGTCCGACCAGGGCTGGTAACTTACACGTCGCTGCTCAAACTCGCGCAGTAACCGGTTAACTTCCTCCACCTCCCTGACCACCTCGGAGTGAAAACCATCTCCTTCCGTTTTGCTGCCAGCCATCCCTTCTTCGATCTGCTGAAAAACCACAAAGATAGCCGCCAGTGCTCCTACCAGCAGCAGCAACAGCAGGTAGATCCTGTTTAAAAAGCGTCCCAAGCGGCACAAGTATAAACGCCTGGTGCGCTTTCTCAGAAGAGGTTTAGGCAGGAGGTTTATTTCTTTACTCATACGTTACCGCCGCAACTGCTCCTACTTATTCTACCTGCCTAAGAGACAGGCCTAAGGCAGTGGAAAAGTGCACTGACTCTCGTAATGACAAGGGTATCTTCTTCTTAGCCGATTTTAAAGGCAAGATATTGACCCAGGGATTGCCGCGCTGCACATGGACGTTATCAAAAAAGCGCAGAAAAACCCGATCTAGTCCAGGAAAGTTAGCGCCGCCGCCGGTTAACAATATCTCTCTGACCTCGTGCTGCTCGTCAATACTGTTATAAAACTCCACAATGCCCAATATCTCCATAACCAACCCTTCCTGCGCCGCTCGCATTCTCTCTGCCATCAAGGCTGCCTCTTCCTCCGGCAGCTCCTCTTCCCTAGGAAAAGACAACTCTTTAGCCTCGCGGGCAGGCAACGCTTTGAGGAGGTCCTGTCCCCCCCGCTGCAAACTAGCCGTAAACCGAATAGTCCCGTGGTCATGAATCACCACGTTGGTAGCTGTCCCCCCCAAATCAACCAGTAACAGGCCCTGATGAGCTTTAAGCTCTCGCGAAACCAAAGCCCGCACAATGGCCTGACTTTCCAGCTCCAGCGCCGCCACGTCCAGCTGTAACTCATACAGAACCTCTAACAGCGGATCTACCACCTTTTTCTGAGCTGCTCCCACCAACACCTCCTGCTTACCTTCAACCACTTTATGCCCCGACTTAACAGGCTGCCAGTCAACATATACGTTCTCCAGTCCAAAGGGAATATGCCGCGCCACTTCCCACGGCACTGCTTCTTCTATCTCCTCCGGGTCCATAATGGGCAACTGCGTCACCCGCAAAAATGACTGCGTTTCCGGCACGGAAACCGTTACCGGATCGTCCCACGACAACAGCCGGCAATATTTCCTAGCCCGGGACAGTGTCTTTTTTAAAATGGAAGGTTGTTGTATTACGCCCCGCTCAATAACTCCGTTAGGGATTGGTTGCCAGCAGTGGGCCAGCAGCCGACGTGGAGAACTTTCCGACAGCTGAACCACCTTCACGGAACGGTCCGATATGTCTAGGCCTATCATTGCACCTCCTCCCAGGAAATAAACTTATACTGCCCGGTGGTGGGGAAATAAGGCGGGGGTAAGTATAGCATGTTGGGATCGTACTCGGAGACCCCTTCCTGGTAGCCGCTGACTACCGTGCCGTCAGAGTCAACCCAACTGGTGACGGGCACCAAGTTACTGGCTATCATGCCGTAGCGGGTGATCCTGGTTTTCAGTCGGTGCTCTCCATAATAATAGTACCGGCGGCCGAACCTCCCTTTCTGGGCTATATAAGCACCGTCCAGCTGCAGGTAATCGGGAGCGGCGGAATAAGGAATGAGCACGTGGCGCTGGGCTATAGCTCCCAGCGCGCGCGAGCCGTCCTTCACCCCGCCATAGCTGATGTCACCATTAACAATAATGTCCACGTTAGTGCCGGGCGCGTCGGGAAATCTGCCCGCGGCCACCGTAACGCGGTCCCTTACTTCTCCTTCCATCCACAGCGTATCTTCCACATATATCACGCCCCCGGACGGCACCAACTGTGTTCCCAAAAAGGTTTCCTGGCCGATATCGTGCGAAGTCCATTGCCAGCCCGTCTCCGGAAACCACGACCATATGTTTGACCCTTTACTGTTCACTTCGTACATGGAGTAAGTGTTGTCCGCGTTAAAAACCAGATGGTAGCCATAATTACCTGAAGTACCGTAATAAGTGCCGGCCTGCTGCGCCAGGTCTTTCATGTCCAGCAGGTCCAGCGTCAACGAAGCGTAATCCACCACCGGCACCGGAAATTCCCATAAATCCCGCATCTCCCCGCTTCCCCACACCCCCGGCTTCTCTTCGTAGTCGCACCCGTGATGCGGCTGGCAAATGTAAGTTTCTTTAGCGCTGGCCATTAGGCTCTCCGAATAACCGTCCATCCTTATCCCTCCGTTAGCGTGTACCGGACCGTTTATCTCGCCGCCGTACCACACGTCACTGTTGGTTATAGACGAGTACCGCGCCAGCGACTCTTTGCCATACCGTGCCTTTAGGGTAACTTCCCGGCTTGGCTGGCTGGACGTGGTGCCTACTGACTGGATCATAACCACGTCACTCCCGGACAGTGACTGAAACGTAACCTCAAAGGAGCCCAGCACCCCCGCGTATTGATCTTCCACTTCCCGTGTTTCGGAGGAAAAATCTTCCGTGCTGTGCGCCAGCCGCCAGCGGCCGTAGTTGAGACCGGCTTCCGCGATCTGAAAAGCCAGCTCGTCGCCGGACTGCAGTACGGCCTCGTGGTAAGTGCGGCTGACTAAGCCCGCCAGGCCCGTAAAAATGACCACGAACATAACTACGAATACCAGTGTCATTATCAGCACGCCGCCTCGCTGGCGGCTAACGCCGCCGGAAGCTCCTGCGCCAAAGCAATCCCTCAAGAAGGACATGAATATATAATAACACACCGCGGTTATTCAAAAACCGCGGTTACCGCCACGTGGAAAACCAGAACAGTTTTTCGTACAAATCATGCGGTAAAAAGAAGCCGTACGTTAAGGGACTGAACACTAAAAACATAGCCGCCGCCGCTCCCAGCAGTACATAATAATAGGGGGGCTGCTTCATCAAGCTCCCTTTTCTGAAAAACCCGGTTCCGTCCAACCAGAGCAGACCCGCCAGTAAAGCGAACAAAAGAGGCGTAAGGTAATGATAAAGAAACAGCGCCCGCGGTACGCGCGCCAAAGGTACATAAGAGATAATATAACCGGCCAGCGGAATGAAAACGGCTTTATTATAGCCGTCAGAACCTAACCTTTTCAGAGATTCCAATTTATAAGCCGCGAAAAAATCTCTTATTTGTTTACTCCGCCTGTACAGGAATGAATAACACATGCCAAGCAGTGAAATAATCAACAGAGCGCCTATGCTCCACCAGACAACCAGATTACCCAGAAAATAAATGGAGGCTACGCGGCCTTCACCGCCGCTTTGCGTCCAGTAAAAAACGGGGGTGCCGACATACGGCCAACTCCACCAGCGACTGGCATCCGGATGGGTAGCTTCAAGGTTGTAGTTAGCGTCAAACATGATCCGATGTAATTCTATCGTTTCTTTGACAAAAGTTACGGGCAGCCAACCTTCGTCCCACTGCGGTACCCGCCAGGCATCTCCCGGTCCGGACTGTGTGAGCAAAGCAAAATGCAGCGCCCAGCCTGCCCCGTAGACAGTCAGGCCGCTGGCCGCGATTAGCAGAGCAACTGCCAGATAACGAGCTAACATCTTGTAAGATGAGACATTAAGCACGCGCCAGGCCAGTATTACCGCCAGCACACCCGCGGCCACCAAGCCGGTAAACTTCGCGCCTACGGCCAGTCCGGCCAAGGCTCCTGCCGCGCACGCGCGCCACGCCCATCTCTGCCAGTGAAAAGGACTTTTCCTGAATGATTTTTCCATCCCCAAGTAGGCGCTTAGACAACCAAAAACAGCTACCAGCAGCACGCCGTCCAGGGATATTACGCGATTTTGCACGGTCAGAGCGTTATCAAATATAACCATCATGCTCCCTAAAAAAGCTGCCGCCTGTCCGGCTCCCAACTGTCTTAACAATATAAAAATCACGAGCGGCAGCAACATTCCCATAAGCGCCGGTACGGCCCGCAGTCCGATAGGAGACACAGCACCGTACCTCTGCCCTATATTGGAAAACGACAAGTCTCCCTCATAACCAGCCAGTTTAGCGGCGCCCGCCACCAGCAGCTTGGCGTGGGGCGGATGGATATCAAAAAATCTCTCTCCCGTACAGCAGTAGGCCGTAACGAACTTTCCAAAATGAACCTCGTCAAAAACCACTTGCCGCGGATAGCTTAGCCACATAAATTGAGTGGCCGCGGCCAGCGCGAGGATAACCAACAATAATTTGAACCGCTGCGACATAAGTACAGATATCACATTATGCCATGCCGCTCTTCAAAATAAACGGGTGGCGCGGGGTGGAGGGTGCAGGGCCGTGCCAGGGCCCGTTATAAGTATAGCGGCATGGCATAATGTTACCTCTGTAGATGTTTATTTTATGCGACAGTATTATTTTCCTCCACTGTCGTCAACGGCCATGTCTGTGCTCTGCGCTAATTAATCTAACTACGTCAAGCGCTAGCCGCTGGCTGTCCGGGCTAGACCGTCGGTACCGGCTGGCAACCGCCGCCGTAACGACCGCCGGCTGAAATCAAGGCGAGGGCGAAGGGCTGGGAGAGGGCGAAGGGCTGGGAGAGGTGTCATCGTCAACTATAATTACCCCGGCCGGCGGGCCTAAAGACACGCTGTGGGCGTGGCTAAAGGCGCGGGCCAACGCCGCCGCGAAGTCTTCGTCCCCCTCCACCTGATCGTCGCCCTCCACCGCCGCCGGCACCGTTTGACTTAAGGAACCGCCCGGTTCAAAGGTGAGCGTGATGTCACTGCCGCTGTAATCGCCATCCGACCGCGCGGCCGACCCGTCCTGAAATTCCAGCCGGACGGTCAACGTATCATCCACCGATGACGACAAAGACACCTTAAAAGCAATCGGCGTGCTGTCGGAGGCATCCCCTTCAGTCACCGGCAGCGGGTTGGACAATACTACGTCAGGATCGGCTGGGTCCACGTTCTGAACGGTCACCGCTACCGGAGAGAGAACTTCTTCCGCCGCGCAAGTGCCGGCCGGACCCTGGCAGCTGCCGCCGACCACGCTGCAGCCGGAGGGACCTTCAGCGACCACTTGAGTCTCGCAGCCGCTCTCCCATCCCCCCCAGTACCAGCTGCAGCCGGCGTCATCGGCGCAAATAGTGCGGCAGGTGCCGCCAGCGCCGCACATTTCACCCGCGGGACAGTCAGTGTCCTGTGAGCAAGCCGCGTCGCTTGATGATACATGGCACTCTTCACCGTTAGCGCACCAGCTCCTGTCCGAATCCACCAGCGGGTCGGGTTCCGGACACGCCATCGGGCCACATTCCAGTCCGGGGCAGGCCCCGCCGGCGTCATATCCCCCCCGGCAGGAAGCCGACGCGCCTCCGCCGGACGCCGCCCGGCAATCAGGCGTCCACGTGGTCCGGCACTGGCTGACTACCCGCCAGCGGCCGCAGCCAGTAAAGGTGCCGGAATCTATATATTGGCAGTCAGTAACACAGCTGCCCGGGCAGTCCAGCGAGGTGGCACAGCTGTCCTGTTCGCAAAACATAGCAGTATCGTCGGCCGGTCCTCCTTCGTCATAGGAAGCGAAAGTAAGCTCGTACCAGTCATTTTCGTAACAGTAACCGTTAAAACAGGCGCTGCCGGCCGGACAAGTCCAGTCCGGACAGCTAGCCGTGGGGCAAGTACCGCTAAGCGGGCACAGCGCTCCCGTACCGCACCACGTACCGGGCCGGCAAGACTCCCCTTGGACCGGCAAATCCGGCGCCGTCACTCCGCAAAAGCCGGTCAGGGGGCACAGCTGCCCGTCGTCGCACAGCAGGCCCGGCGTGCAAGCGGTACCCGAAGTCGGCGGCCCCGGTCCCGGCGGAGGGTCGCACACCCCCGTGGAAACGTCGCAATCGCGCCCGTCGGGACATGAAACACAGGAGGCGGGCCGTCTTTTCTCCGTCACGTAAGTTACGGTCCGCACGTCACGCGCCTCTCCTCCGGCTGTGGTCCAGGCCACTTCTATCTCAACCTTTTTAAAATCCTCCGCTTCATCAGCAGTCAGCGGGTCATCCACATAGGCAATACTGGTTGTCATCTGATACTGTTCATTATCCCGGCTAACCGTCTGCGGAGCCGCGTCTATCACTCCCTCCGGCTCTGCCGGGTCCGGGGACGTATAGCCCACGTCGCTGTAAGGCAAGGAGTCGATGTACCCTTTCTGCTCGTTCAAAATGGACAGCGCCGACAACTGGCGCTCCGCTCCGGTAAGCAGGCGCGTAGTCAGAACGGAAAGTCCCAGCACACTGACGCTCACAAACCCGATAATAAAGACTGACACCAACACGCCGACAAGGCTCTGTCCTCTACAAACTTCCCCTGTGTCCTTCATATGCGGCTCGGTTATGGAAAGGCCGGAGCGGCCGGCGGCAGCGGAGGAGCGCTGCCGGCCGCGGTATCTCTTAACCGTCCCCGCCGCGGCGTGACCTGGGTTTTGATAACCGCCGCCGGCGGGTCCTGGTCCTCGTCGGCATCAACTAAAAAGGTAATCTCTACCCGATCAACCGCCTTTAAGTCGTAGGCGGGATCCACTGCCTGCGCGCCGGCCCCGCCCAGCGAATAATAAACCAACAGCGGCTTGGCTTGCGCCGCGTTCCTGAAGCCGCGGGCCAGCACCTGCGGCGACTCGGTCCCCGTGCCTCCCATTTCCGTCACTCGGCGCATAAGTTTATCGCCGTCCACCCAGTACTGCACCATCTCCGGCTCACTGTCGTCGTCGGCGTTGGTGTATATCACTATCTCTCCCGGGCCGGCGCGCCTTAACCACCTTTCCGCCTCACCGCTGAATTGGCCGTCATCGTCAAAATCCACGTTGCCGGCGTTGCGGATAGCGTCGCTCATCCTGTCCATTTCCGCCTTGGCCTCTTCCACTATCCTGCCCTGCTCTATCTGAAAGCGCGAGATACCCGCCACCCTCACCGCCAGCGCGAACAAGGCCGTCAACACCAGCGCGCCCGCCGCCGCCACCAGCAATACCTCAATAAAGGTCAGGCCTCTTTTGTCATTCTCAATCATCATCCAGAATTCTCACCTGGCGCGTGCTAACGGTCAGGTTAGCGTTAACGGGATCGCTAAGCACGGCCTGGAAGCTTTCATTCCCCTCCGGCTCGGTATCAGCCACGATATCCACCATAATCATCTTTGACGTCTGGCCGGGATCAAAGACCACCGTCTCCGTTTTGGACACATAATCCTGGCCGGCCGTCGCCGAATCGGGCTGGGTGGCAAAATCAACCGTCACCCGCAGGGGATACTCATGGGACAGAACCACGGTCAGCGGAGCCTGATTATCGTCGGGCGGGTCGCCTTCATTAACGCTTAACGGCGAAGACGGATCAAATTTAACGTTCGGCAACGAGGTGGTCAGGCCCAGCGCCCCGCATTCCACGTCCAGTTCATGATCCCAGGACCTGACATAATACCGCGTTCCGCCTACCGCCCCGGTCATGTCCGCGGCTTCGGCCGTAATAAGCTGGCATCTTCGCTCCACCGTCAAATCATGGCCCAGCGAGGACACCTTAAGCGGAACCCCCGCTCCGCCAGGCTGAAACGACAGCTCGGCAGCGCCGATAATATTACCGCTACTGTCTGACACCGCCCGCACCAGCGAACCTTCACTTATCAGGCCGGTCGGCGCGTAGGTCCCGCTATTTAAAAGAAACAAAGTGTACTCTACTCCCGCTTCCGCTATGTGAAAGGCTTGTTCTTCCTGCTCCTGGTCGACTACCTGGTGCGACTGCCTGACCGCGAAGTTCAGCCAGGCCGTTACCACCACCAGCAATATCACCAAGAACATCAACGTTATGGTCATCACCGCTCCCCGCTGGCCGCGCCGCGCTCGGGCCCGTCTTCCGTAGTCCAGCATAGTGTTTACTCCTCTATTACCTCTCCTAAATTAGTTTTTAGGTTGCGCAGCTGCACCTGCGACATTACTTCCACCGGATCCGGTTCCTGATTAGGATCAACATCTATAATAAGGCGAAATTGCAGGTATTTTACCTCCGTTACGTCCGAAGACGATAAAGGCTCGCTGTCGGCCGGGTAATCGCCGGAATAATAAATAAAAATGGGCGTAGCCCCGTTGCGCACGGCGCCCACCGCCGTGGATACCTCTTCCGTATTTTCATCATAAACTAGAGGATCTCCCCCTGGTACGATCACCCCTCGCTTAAGGTCAGTCCCCTCCAGCTCGTAACGTATTCTTTCAGTAAGTCCGTCCTGGTCCACGTCGGAATAAAAAACTATCTTTTGCGGCTGTGCCGCGGCCAGCGGATAAGCGCCCGTGTCGGACACGCGCAGCTCCCTCAACGACTTAGACAGCCGCTTTAAATGTACCCTGGCCGACTCCGTGGAACTGGCTTGCATAAACACTAAACGCGACAGAGGATATCCCGCGGCCATTAAGCGCAACAGCGCTACCAGAATAACAGAGCTGAAAAAAGCCACCAGTATCACTTCAATAAACGTGACTCCTGGTGATGGCCGGCTCATTGCTGCAAGGTCATTTCAATCCTGGCTCGGGTGCTTCCTTCCGACACCGTGACTGTCTGCTGGCCTTCTTCAAACCCGGGCGCGCTCACCGTCAGCTCGTAATCTCCCCCCGACGGCAAATCGCTGAACAGCACCTGTCCCACCGCGCCCGTGCCCAGTTCCTCGTCAATGCCCTGGCCTACCAGCCGGACGGTGGCGTTGTCCACCGGCTGCCCCTCGGGATCAACCACCGTCACGTGCAGCGAATAAGGGGTGTAGGGCACCAACGTTACCGTCATGTCCAGGTTGTCACCAGGATTGACGTTCAAAGGCAGCACGAAGCTGGTCTCTTTTATATCGTAACCCGTCGCCGCCCCTGGGATGGTAAAGTCATACTGATCCCACACTAAGTCATCATAACCGGCCTGTCCCGCGTCGTCCGTGCTGCCGTCATGGTCCAGTACGTACACGTTATCTCCCTCGCCGTCCACCCCTATGGTTTTAGTGCCCCGCAAATTGTAGTCCAGGCTGACCGGCGTTCCGTCTTCTTCCCGCGTTGTTATAGAAAGGCCGGCCAGGCTATCTATGGCAAAGGTTTTACTGGTTACCTCGCCAATTATGATGGACAGGTGGGCGTGGTCCGCGTCGGGCACGAAATCGACCGTGGTATCGTAAGTCTGCTCGGACGTGTAGCCGGGCGTGCTTACCGCCAGCTCATAACTGTCAGAACTTTCCGGCAGTCCCGGCAGCACCAGCCTGCCCTCGCTGTTGGTCTGGGTGTTTATATCAATGGGCGGGTCCACCGTCTCGTTCACTAGCCGCACATCGGCTCCTTCTACCCCCTCGGCGGCGGCGTTCAAAGCCTGGAAATCCAAGGTGCCGCCCTCTTCTCCTCCCTCCATGCCCGGCGGCGCCACGTAGGTTACCAGCAAGACCGATCCTGTCTTGTTAGGCTGCTGCCAGGTAACTTCCACCCGGACCTGTTTGTAATCGGCGTTATACTCGTCTCCGGGCGGCGTGCCTTCACCGCCCTCACCGCACGCTCCCGTCACGTCACCGTGCGCCAGGTGAGCGTCCAGCGCCGAATCGGGCACCTGCAGCGTTCTCTCCGATGACGTGCCCGGCTTGTGGCAAATAGTTACCGTCTCTTCTCCCTCGCTGCTGCCGGCCGCTTGTCCGTCAAAGTAGTCGTCCACGTACCTGATGTCGGTATACACCGTGTAAGTTACGCCGCCGCGCTCCACCTGCTCTTCTTGTGGTATGCTGCCGCTGGGCACCCCGCCTTCCGTTCCCACCTCCGCGTAGGGAAGATTGCGCACCATCTCCATTCTCTCATTAGCCAGCGCCACCGCCATTATCCGTCGCTCTCCTTCCTGTACCGTGCGCAGATTAAGCACGAACAGTCCAAATATGCCCGTCAGGGTGGTACCAATAATAAAAGCGGCGATGAGCAATTCAATCAGCGTGAATCCCCTATCATTTGGCAGCTTGATAAAATAGCTTATTAACTTTGATAGCGGTTTAAATGACATTGACCAGGTTGTAGATGGGTGAAATAACGGATACCGCCAGCGCTCCCACCGCCAGACCTATGAGCACCATCAGAATGGGCTCCATAATGGAAGTCAGGTTCTTCATGGTCTGGTCAACTTCACCTTCATAAAACTGCGCCGTCTCTTTCAATACTTGGTCCAACGCGCCCGTCTCTTCTCCTACCCTTATTATATTAACGACAATCGGAGGAAACAGACGGCCGAAACCTTCCAGAAATTCACTTAATTCCTTGCCTCCCTTTACGTGCTCGCGCGCCTGCGCCAGCACGCGCGCGTAGCTAGGGTGGGGAGTGTTGGATCCCAGAATATCCAGAGCCTTAATGTAAGACACGCCGCTGGACAGCAGCGCGCCCAAGTTACGAGAAAAACGGGCTAAGTTTATCTCTTGCATGATAGGGCCAATCACCGGCGTATAGAGCAGCCCGTGCATGACAGCGGCCTTAACAGACTGCAGACGCAAAAGACCCCAGGCCGCGGCCACCAGAACAAACGCGCCTACGAAGAAAAGCAGCCAGTGAGCTTGAAAAGCGTCGCTGATGGCTATCAATATCCTGGTGGGCAGCGGCAGCTCCACGTCAAAACCTTCAAAGACCTCCACCAGCTTGGGCACCACGAAGAACATCATGGCCACCCCTACGGCAATAAGGGACAAAATAATCACTATGGGATACATAAGGCCTCCCTTGACCGCCCGGCCCAGCTCATATTCTTTATGCAGCTGCTCCGCCAATACTTCTAAAGATTCTTGCAGCCGGCCGGTCGTCTCCCCTACTCGCACAAAACTGACAAACAGCGGCGGAAACACATTAGGGAAAACCGACATCCCCTCGGCCAGCGTTTTGCCGCGGTCTATGTCACTGTGTAATGACTTCAAAGCCGTTCTCATGGCCCTACTACGGGTTTGCTCCTGTAAGGTCACCAGCGATCTTTTGACATCCAAGCCAGAACGCAACATGAGCGCGAAGTAGCGGGCGAACAGCGCGCGCTCCAGGGAGGATGCCCGGTTAAATAAGCCGGAAAAAACAGCCGCTCCCGGCAGCCGCTGTGCCTTTCTGCTGTAACTTGTCAGCAGTATACCCTCGCCTAACAGGTTCTGTCCCAAAACGGAGTGGTCGGGCGCCTCGCGCATCCCCCGCACTATCTCACCCGTCTTCTCCCGCCGTCCTTCAAAGGAATATATAGGCATCCCGGCAACAATTAATGCTAATATACAGAGGTAACATTATGCCATGCCACTATACTTGTGACGGGCTCTGGCGCGGCCCATGCACCCCCGCGCCGCGCCACCCGTTTATTTAAAGAGTGGCATGGCATAATGTGATATCTATAACTCACAGGTTTAAGTATAAATAATTATCCCTCCACCGACCAACCTCACCTCGCCCACACTAGCTACGAATTACGAGTTACGAATTACTGATTACAAAACCTCATTCCCTGGCTACGCGCAACACTTCTTCTAAGCTGGTTACTCCGCTGGCCACTTTCATAAAACCGTCCTCCACCATGCTTACCATGTTCTGTCCTTTGCGCGCCGCCTCTTCCAGCTGTCCAGAAGTAGTCTGCGGCTTTATTATCTGCTGCATTTCGGACGTTATTTCCATAACCTCGTAAATACCGATTCGCCCCTTGTAGCCGTCGTGACACCGCTGGCAGCCGCCCGCTTCGCCCGTCTTATAAAGCGGCATCTCCGTCCAGTCGGCATTGCTTTCAACTACTCCTTCCTTTCGTAAAACATTCAATACGCTGTCCATGTCAAACTCGTCCTGCAAATCTTTAACCAAAGCCGGCGTGAACTTCGACCGCCGCCGGCACTTGTCGCACAACCGTCTCACCAGGCGCTGGGCCAGAACTAGGTTTAAGGTGGAAGCCAGCAGAAAAGCTTCCACTTTCATGTCCCGCAACCGCGGCAAAGCGCCGGCCGCGCTGTTAGTGTGCAGCGTAGACAGCACTAGGTGCCCCGTCAGCGCCGCGTTAACGGCCAGCGAAGCCGTCTCCTCGTCCCGGATCTCACCTACCATAATAATGTCCGGGTCCTGCCGTACCAGCGACCGCAGGCCGTTGGCAAACGTAAGCCCGATGCGGGAACGCACCTGGGTCTGATTAATGCGGGGCATACGGTATTCTATCGGGTCTTCAATAGTGCTGATGTTCACTTCCGAAGTGTTTACCTCCTTCATAACCGCGTACAGCGTGGTGGTTTTGCCGGAACCGGTAGGACCTGTGACCAGTATCATACCGTGCGGGTGGTGAATGGCCTGGCGCAGTACCTTTAACTGTTTTTTGTTTATTCCCAGGTCATCCAATCCCAGCCCCTGCCCTGATTCGTCCAACAGGCGCATTACTATTTTTTCACCGTCATAGACCGGCAGGGTGGACACGCGGAAGGCCACTTTGTAATTGTCGGACTCTATTTTAAAACGGCCGTCCTGCGGCAAACGGTGTTCATCAATTTTCAAATTAGCCAGCACCTTCACCCTGGCCACCAGGCCGGGCAACACCGTCTTAGGCAGTATCAGCATATCCCGCAGAATCCCGTCTATACGGTAGCGAACGATAACTTTCTTCTCGGCGGGCTCTATGTGAATATCCGAGGCGCCTTCCAGAATGGCGTGCTTCAAAATTGCCTGGGCGATACGTATAACCGGCAGGTCGTCAGCCGATTCAACTTGCTCCCCCTGCTCCACTACATTTTTAAGTTCTTCGCCGACTACGTCTGAAAGCTCCGCCTTCAAGCTCTCTTGGTATTGGTTCAGCACGTTCTGTATGGAGGCAACGCTGGCCTGAGCCACCTCCACGGGCATGTCCACCTTTTTGCGCAAGAACTCCACCATTTGCCGATCGCTGGGGCTGGCCATGGCCACCCGCAGCCCTTTATCCGTCTGCTCGTAAGCTATGATCATGTGGCCGCGCGCCGTGGATTCAGGAAGAACGTTAAGCACTTCCCGCGGAACTCTCTTATCTCTCAAATCAACGTAAGGCACCTGCGCCGCCTCCGCCTGAACTTTGGCCAAGTCTTCGCCGTCCACCAGGCCGCTGTCCACTAAAGCAGCCTGCCAGCCGGCACCGGCCTCCAGCTGCCGCTTTATCTCCTCCAGCTCTACCTCTTTCTTGAACAAATCTCTGCTAGCCAGCGTTTGCAGGATATTACCAATGGCGACAGTATCCTCTACCATCCGTATAGTGTACCATAAAACCCATGGACGACCGCGCTCTGGAAGTGAAAGACCTCACCGTAAAGTTGGGGGGGCACACCGTACTTGATAACATTAACTTCGCTGTGGAGGCGGGTTCCGTTACCGCCATCATTGGTCCTAACGGCGCCGGCAAGTCCGTATTGTTGAAAGCCGTGCTGCGCCTTACTCCCAAGGCCAGCGGCCGCGCGCGCATATTCGGAATTGACCATGAAAAATACCGGCAGGTCTCCCCCTTAGTTTCGTACATCCCGCAATCCCCCGCCTTTGATCCTGCCTTTCCCTTGACTGTGCAAGGACTTTTCTCTTTAAAATCCCTCCGCCCCTTAGGCATGAGTCGCGGCGAAAAGTTGCGCGCGGATGAGCTGCTGGATATGGTGGGAGCCAAACACCTGTCGTCAAAACGGTTGAGCGCCCTGTCAGGGGGCCAGCTCCAACGCGTGCTGCTGGCTTACAGTCTTATGGACGAACCGAAGCTCCTGCTGCTGGACGAACCAGCAGCCGGTATAGACGTCAGCGGACAGGAAACTATCTATCCCCTGCTGGCCCGTATTCAGAAAAAAGAAAACCTTACTTTAATCATAGTCAGCCACGAATTGCAGATCGTTATGGAATACGCCAGCCAAGTGCTTTGCCTTAACAGGAAAATTCTTTGTGCCGGTCTGCCCCACAAAGTGCTGTCCAACGAAATACTGAAAAAAATGTACGGCACGGAAGTGCGGCACTTCACTCATAACCAGCACCATCTGTGACCGCTGACTTTATCGTCATATTGTCACTGCCCTTCTTCCAGCGCGCCCTGGCAGTGGGGCTGATCCTGGGCGCCTTGATGGCACTGCTGGGAGTGATAGTGGTACTGCGGCGCCTGTCATTTTTTTCCGACGCCATCGGCCACTCCGCGCTGACCGGCATCGCGCTCGGCCTGCTGCTGCAGATCGACCCGTTTGTCAGCGCTTTTGTGTACACGCTGTTGGTGGCAGCGGCCATCTCGGGTGTGCGCCTGAAATCCCGCCTGCCGCTTGATTCCCTGCTGGGCGTCTTTTTTGCCGCCTCCGTGGCTCTGGGTGTGATTATCATTCAACTTATACCCGGCTACCAGGCTAATCTTATAGCTTTCCTGTTTGGTGACATTCTGACCGTCAGCCGTTTTGACGTCATCCTCTCCCTGGCAGTGGCCGGCGCGGGGGCGCTGGTTATGCTGCTGGCCGGAAAAACGTTCGTGGCTATAGCTTTTGACGCCTCGCTGGCCCAAGCCGAAGGCGTGCCGGTAAGCGTCTATGAGCTGGTGCTCATGTTGCTGTTGGCGGCCGTAGTGGCTTTAGCCATAAAGTTCATCGGGGTTATTCTGGTCACGGCTATGCTTATCATTCCCGCCGCCAGCGCGCACAACATATGCCGCACCTTGTCCTCCATGTTCGTTGTCAGTGTGCTCATCGGCCTCGTCTCCGTAGCGGCGGGCATGACGGCCAGTGCCGCGCTGGGTACTGCTTCCGGGCCCACCGTCGTGCTTACCAGCACCGCTTTCTTCGCCCTCTCCCTCTTCCTGAAACCGGCCGTTAAAGCCTAGGCCGGCGCGGCTGCTTAACAGCTGCTCACGCCGCCGGCACCACCACCGGCTCGCGCTCCAACTGCAGGCCGAACTTGTCCTTAACCGCGGCTTGAATTTCTTCCGCCAGCGCCAGCAGCTCCTCGGCGGTGCCGCCGTAGTTCACCAGCGCCAGCGCGTGGCGCGGCGATACGCCAGCCCCCGCGCGCCGGTAGCCTTTTTCAAAACCGGCCTGTTCAACCAACCACGCCGCCGGTATTTTCACCTTCTCGCCAGCTTCAAAACAGGGAATGTGGCCGTGCCTGTCCGTCAGCTCTTTGAATTTGGCTCTGGTAATAACAGGGTTGAGAAAAAAAGAGCCGCAGGAGCGCGCGTGGGGATCGTCTGGCAGAGCCAGCGCCGATTTGGCGCGCCGCAGCTCCATCACCGCCCGCCGCGCCCGGCTTAAAGAAGGATTGTCCCCTGCCGCCCGTGCCAGCTGCTCGTACCTTATGTCCGCTTTACCTCCCGGCCGCAGCTGAAAGGCCGCTTCCGTTATCAGATAGCGCCCTTTGTCTTCTTCTTTAAAACGGCTGCGCCGGTAGCCAAAACCGCACTGGCCGGCCGCCAAAGAAACCTCGGTCAGCTTTTCTGTATCCAGCGCTTTGACCTCGGTGATAAAATCGGACGCCTGCCGCCCGTACGCCCCCGCGTTCTGTACCGGGGCCGCCCCCACCGAACCGGGTATACCCGACAGGCACTCCAGTCCGGCCCAACCGCGTTTTACGCATTGCTCCACCAGTGCGTCCCACCGCTCTCCAGCCGCCGCCCTAACCAGGCCCCCGGCGCGCCAATCAATACCCGTCAAATTATTTTTAACGACCAGCCCGCTGTAGCCGGCGTCCGCGAATACCGTGTTACTCCCCCCGCCCAACACATGAACGGGCAGCCCCTTGCCGCGGGCGAATGACAACGCCGCCTTCAGTTCCTCGGATGTCCGGCAACGCGCGAAATAACGGGCCCGGCCGCCCAAACGAACAGTGGTGTAAGGAGCCAGCGGCACATTTTCTTCCATCTCCATATCCTAAACCATCACATAAATTTACCCCGGCGCCAAATTTGCCCTTTGGGAGCAGTTCATGGTAGCTTGACCGGCTATGGTTACTGTTAACGTAAAAGTGCTGACAGACAAGCCGGCCGCGGCGCGTGCCGACATTGTGGTTACACCGGTCTTCGCGGGCCGGCGCCTGGTGTCCTCCCTGCCCCCGGCCGCCCAACAGGATTTAAAGGCGTCTTTGCGCCAACTGGACTTCAAGGGAGACTGGGCCGCGGCTGAACTGCTAACGCCGCCCCTCACCAAAAGAATTAAAGCTCCTTTTGCCGGCCTGGTGGGACTGGGCAAGGAAGAAAGTGCAGCTAAAATTGCGGAAGGCATGCGCCGGGGTTCGGGCGACATCGTCCGAAAAGCGCAACAGAACAATTTAAGCAGCCTGGCGGTTGACTTAAGAAACGCCAAAGAAAAAACCAGTTGTCTGGCCGCGGCTGCCATGGAAGGGGTCTCGCTGGCCAATTATCAGTTCGTGGAGTATTCACAGCGCCTGCGCCGGCAGCAGAAGGCACGCCGCCTGCGGCAACTACAGTTGCTGGTTAACCCTGACTGCCTGCCGGCAGTCAAAGAAGTCGTGCGGGAAGAGAAGCCGGCCTTATCAGCGGTGGAACTGGCACGGAATCTGGTTAATCGTCCGGCCGAAGATATAACTCCCGCCAGCCTGGTCAAACAGGCCCAGGATCTGGCCGACAGGCACCCGCGTATAAAACTGAAGGTGCTGGACAAAAACCAGGCCGGCAGACAGGGATGGAATGCTTTTCTGGCCGTGGCCCGCGGCTCCAACAACCCTCCTTATGTCATCCACCTGACCTACAGTCCGTTTGGTGCCAAGAGCGCCAGGGCTGGCGCCAAGTTAAAAAGGATATTCCTGGTAGGCAAGGGGATAACCTTTGACTCCGGAGGTTTAAGCCTTAAAAGCGGAGAGGATATGGAGTTAATGAAGAGCGACATGGCCGGAGCCGCTACAGTGTTAGGCGTGTTTTCCGCCCTGGGCCGGTTGGCACCCCAGGTGGAAGTCCACGGGATAATAGCGGCCTGCGAGAACATGCCTTCAGGCACGGCTTATCGGCCCGGCGACATTCTGACGGCAAAAAACGGCAAAACAATTGAGGTGGTAAATACTGACGCGGAAGGGCGCGTTACTCTGGCCGACGCCCTGTCCTACGCGTCGGAACACAAGCCGGACGCCATCGTGGATCTGGCCACGCTGACCGGAGCCTGTATCGTGGCGCTGGGCAGCACCGTGGGAGGACTGATGGGCAATCACAAACAGTTGCAGCGTCAGTTAATGAGGTCAGCTTGCCGGGCTGGCGAGGGCGCGGCTTCCCTGCCTATGCCGGAGGAATACCGCAGCTGGCTGGACAGCCCAGTAGCCGACATACGCAACGTCTCCAGCGTTAAAGCGGGAGGAGCCGTAACGGCCGCTCTTTTCCTTAGAGAGTTTGCGGGCAACACGCCCTGGGTGCACTGGGATATAGCCGGGCCAGCCTACGCGGAGCGAACGGTACTGCCTTACCACAGCCAAGGCGGGACTGGATACGGCGTGCGCGCGCTGCTGGATTTTCTTAAAAGTTTTTCCGCGGAAAACCAGTAAATTCGCCGCCTGTCGGCAGAAGCCGGAGCGGGCAGGAGCCAGACGCTCCCGCCCCCTTTTTTTCGCCCGGCCTTGGCGCCAGGCTGCGGCGGGCAAGCCCAGCCTTGGCTCCGCCTGGGCGGGGCCAAGGCTTTAAGGGGACGCCGCGCGCCGGCGCGCGGCGGGAGATCCTGCCGGCCCGTGCCAGCAAGCGGCTGGCGGGGCGGTAAGAGATTAGGCGTGGCTGATATCAGCCCGCTTCAGATCGGTACGGTTTTCTGATCCACAGACAGCTATAAAAACCGGTACTGGAGTTCAAAACATCGCACCCTTCTTCAGACAGGATCTTTCTAACTTCCGGCCAGTACGACCCACCGCCGCCCAGTCCTATCAAACCTCCCTGGCGCACCACTCTTATCAGCTGCCGCGTGGCTTTTTGCAAGTCATCAATGTTCTGCAGCACATTAATCGCGACCACAATATCAAAGCGCTCCCTTTCAAAAGGAATGTTCATCAAATCGGCCTGGCTCCAGTTCAGGCGCTGCCCGTACTTCTTTTTTAAACGCTTGATATTGCCGCCAGTAGAGGGATCAATGTCAACAGCCGTCAATTCAACTTGTGGAAAAGTTTCCAGTATACGGCGCGAGGTAAAACCGCTTCCCGAGCCAACTTCTAACACCTCGCCGCGAAATGGCTCCGGGCAGCTCCGCAAAAAACGCGGGACAAACCACCTTATATGCCAGCGATGAGGCCACCAGTCAACCCACCAACGCTGCCAGCGACCAACCGAAACCATTAGCTGGAGGTTGCCCTCAAACTCCTCCCGCGCCAGGGTTGCCCGGAGCTCCTCCTTCTGAACCGGGAGTTGCCGAAGGGGGCGGAGGAGGCGTTTCGGAGGAATCAAGGGGTTCTGCCGCCTGCGACATATCTTTCTTGTCGCCGGCAAACATCACCAGCGCCACAATAACTGACAATATACCGACCACCACCTGTATCCAGGGAAAGCCTCCCGTCAGCGTCGTCAATCCGGAATACAAACCGGGAATTAAATGAACCAGTCCGCCTACCAGCAGCAACACTGCTGCCCACAAACTCAAACTGTTATTAGACATGGAGCTCACCTCCTTGTTTTACGGTTTCCATTATAGTTTCCTTCTTGATATCAGTATAGCCGTTTATCGGCAGGGGGAACAGACGCGCCACCTCCCGCACTTCGCCCGCCAAACGCTTGAAGCCATCCGCGTGCTTAACTGTCTCTTCAAACTTGTTAAAGGCAAGATTGGCTATCGGCGCGCACAGGCCAGCCGCTTCCTTAAGCCAGCCCGCCACCAGGTCCATCTCTCTTTCTCTCATGCCGCGCGTAGTAACCCACGGCGTGCCCAAACGCAGAGCTGATGGGTCGGCAGGCGGGCGCGTCTCCTGCGGCATGGTATTAAAGTTGACCACCAACCCCGCGTAATCAAGCGCCCGGGCCAGTTTGCGCCCCAGCAGCGGCGCTCTGTCATTCAAATCAAGCAATAGTAGATGCTTGTCCGTACCATCGGCTACCAGTTTAAACCCGCGCTTTTTCAGGGATGCCGCCAGGGCCCGCGCGTTGCGCACCACCTGTACCGCGTAGCGCCCGAATTGGGGTTGTAACGCTTCCCCCAACCCCGCGCACACAGCGGCTATGTTGTGATTGTGCGGTCCGCCCTGCAAACCAGGCAGAACGGCTCGGTTAATTTTTCCCATAAGCTCGCCCCGCGCCAGCACGATCGCTCCGCGCCCGGATCTTAGCGTCTTGTGGGCGGTCATGGTTACGATATCGGCTATGCCCACCGGCGAGGGCAGCGCCCCTCCTGCTACCAGGCCAGCCTCGTGGGCAATATCGGCCAGGTAAAGCGCGCCGGCGCGGGCGGCAATATCCTTCATCCTCTCGTAGTCAATCAATCGCGGGTAAGCCGTGCCCCCCGTAATGATCAGCTTAGGCTTATACTCTAAGGCAATCTTTTCTATCTCGTCATAGTCCAGCAACTGCGTAGACGGATCGGTTTTGTATTGCACAGTTTTGAACAAGCGCGAGGTAATGTGCACCTTACGGCTTCCCCCTTCATACACCAGCTTTCGCGGGTTAGCTTTCCTTCCCGGCTCATAGGACCAACCGTGGGAGAGATGGCCACCGTCGGGCAAGTACATGCCCAGCATGGTGTCGCCCGCCTGTAGCACCGCCAAGTAAACGGCCAGGTTAGCGTTACTGCCGGAAAGAGCCTGCACGTTCACCTCCCAGTCATCCGGCAGTTTAAATAAGCGGCGCGCCCTCTCAATAGCCAGCTGCTCAATCTCATCCACGTGCTGGTTGCCCTCGTAGTAACGCCGGCCTACGTTGCCCTCTGAATATTTATGCATAAAAACCGAACCGGCTGCTTCGCGTACGGCCGGGGAAAAAAAGTTCTCCGAGGGAATCAACGACAGTTTATCCTGCTGCCGCCGCTCCTCCGCCCGCAAGACACCAAACAGCTCTGGATCCGTCTTCCTAAGACCACCGCTCATACTCTTGTGTCAGCCAGCTCTCCTAGCTTAGCCTGGATTTTTTCCTCCTGGCCGCGCCTGGCAAAATCATACTCGCCCATGTTAACCCGCAGGTGGCAGGCTATCGCCGGATACACTTGCTCTAGCAAGCGGAACTTTTCCTGTTCAACGCGACGGTAGTCAGGATGTCCTTCCGGGATCGTGCGCAACTCCATCTCCCAAAAACATTCCCTTAAATTCTGCCACTGCATGAACCGCAGCCGGTGGGCCAGGGTTACGGCGTATTGGGCCAGTTCACGGTCGCTGTCGGCTATCTTTTCATGCACCGCTTCCGCCCGCTCAACGGCCGCCCGGAACTGGCCGCCCAATCCCGCTGCTTCAATTTCCGGCGGCACGTCATAGCCGTGCTGAAGGCAAAACTGCTGGCGCTGCTGGGTCAGCATGCGATGCCTGTGCAAGTCCCTCCAAGCTCCTATATTCATCAGTATCTCAAAACGGACGTAAACATTCTCAAAAGCCCGCCCCACTTTCTGCCAACGCTGCGTCCTGCCTTCCAGGTAGCGGTCAATAATTTCCCGCCGCTGTCCTTCCTTCAGTTTCTTAACCGCGGCCAGCATCTCTTCCCAGGCAGCCCGGTTGCCCGAGGCGGAATACAACATAGCCGCGACTGCTTTGGCTTCGCCTTCCCGATCATACTCCACCAGCGAGACCGACGGGCCGCTTCCCCCCGCCGGACGAGAGGGTTGAACGCTGGCCAGGTAGCGCCGCGCTGCCGGCGCCAGGCGCTGGTTCCGACCGGCCAGGTACTCTTGGTATGCTTGTGCCGTTTGTATTGAATTCCGGTCTTTTAATCTACGCAAGAACGAAGGGACCACTTTACTCAACTCCGCGTAGGCCGCCTCTGCCGCCCAGCGCAGTTCTCCCAGGCGGTGCCGGGCGCTGCGAGCGATCATATATTCAAAAGCCTGGCCGTTGCCGAACAACGCCAGCTGCGACAAGGTGGAAGCCGGCAGTAGCCCCCGCAGAGTGTCAAACGCTTTCTTTTCAATGACCGACTTTTTCTCTCCTGGAAATCCTTTCTCCAGCCATCCGGCCAGCCGGGGCTTCAAAGAGCTATAGGTATCAAAAAGTCCGTCCATAGCCGCCCGGTATTCCTCTTCCAGGCCCAACTCTCTTAATTTGGGGTCCGTGTAATAGCGGTACTGTCCCTTAATCTTTCCGGAATAATCCACATACCGGGTTGATTTCTCCAGCGGCGCCAGGCCGATGCGCTGATCCTCTATGTGCTTAATGGCCACCTGCGACAGGCCGGTGTAAACCAGATGGGTACCGGCCATTTGGGCAATGGAATCATCGCCGTATTGCGCCAGCCACTTGTGGTAAAAACTTCTGGCTCGGGGGTTGGAAAATATGTCATAAATAGAGTGTTTTTTTAAAAAATCAATAAAGGCCTTAAGATGCCGGCCGCAGGCCTGCTTTTCTTGCCACCGGTCATCATCTTCACCGGCTTCCCGCTGCGGCTCCAGAAAAGGCCGCAGATACTCCTCCAGAAATATGCGGCGCAAGTCTCCCTCCGCGCGGGAGGTGCGTGAACACAAAGCGCCGATAACTTCCGGCGAAAAAATTACCGGCACATACACCGGTCGGTCCAGATTAGTAAAAAAGGGTGCCAATATGTCAGACTCCCGCTGGGTGTAATCGTCCATTTCCCCAGCCGGCTCCCACTTCTGCCAGCCCTCATCGTTATTTCCCTGCATCTTATCTAATGTTTTCACAACCACCCGCCAATTGCAACAACCAAACATCGCCAATCAAACAATCAAACACCGGGAGTTGAAATGACGGTGTTTGCATCACTGGGAAAACAATCAAACACCGGGAGTTGAAATGACGGTGTTTGCATCACTGGGAAAACAATCAAACACCGGGAGTTGAAATGACGGTGTTTGCGTCACTGGAAGAACCCTCTGGCGATGTTCCAATAACGCGGGTCTCCCCGCTGTTTCTCCCAGTACCAGTACTCCGCTCCCCACCAGTAGGCCTCCGGCAGCTGGGTGCGCCGCGCGAAATTAAGCAGCAGCCGCAGCCGGTCCGGCGGGAATATCTCTTCCCGCCGCGGCTTGCTCATCTGCTCGTACGGCTTTTCTCCCCACGGCTCCCCCTGCAGTTCAGATATTATCACCTTTTTCCCCTTCGCCAGTTTTACCAACCGGGCCTTGGCTCGGTAAAGCCAGGCGGGGAATAGGTAATCGTAATGGAACAGATCCTGCGCGCGGCCGGAGAACACCGTGCGGTACATGGTCGTTCCCAGCACGTCGCCAAATCCCGCCGCCGGCAGCCAGGAATTGAGCTCGCCGGAGTCGGTAATTAAAATGGGGCGCCCGCCGCCCGCCGCCCGCAGCAGCGCCTCCTCCCTCGCCAGAAAATCCTTATCCTCCGGCGGACAGTCCCCGAAATCTAGCAGCGGCTCGTTCTCCAGCTGCCACATAACCAGCGCCGGATGCCCCTTATATCTTTCCACCGCCGCTGTCAGCATCCTTAAAATCAGTCTTTGCTTCTCCGCCTCCGGCCGGCCGGCAGTCCACCCCGGCTCGCGGCACTCCGGCCAGCGCGGCAGCTTGCGCCCCACCGCCAGAATCACCCTGGCTCCTTCTTGCTGGGCCCGGTCCATTTGATAGTCCAGCTGTCCCCAAGCAAACTGTCCCTCGAGCGGCTCAATTATGTCCCAGTACGCCGCCAGCCGCAGTCTTCTTGCTCCCAGGTCATTCAACAACGCCTCGTAGGTTTCCTGCCAGTCCAAACCCAGCCCCCGTGCGTGCGGCGCGGAAAAAGAAACTCCGTACACTTGCCGGGGCGGGTTAAGATAAGGCGCGGCCAGCCAAGTGAATAAAATAACGACAGTAATCAGTAACCAGTAACCAGTAACCAGTAATTTCTTCATACCAAAAGCGCTACCCCCAAACTTATCAGGCCAATACCCCCCGCCTTCTGCCACAACGCTACCCGGGAAAGCTCTTCGCGGAAAAACTTCGGCCACCAGGCCGACACCGCCGTCGCCAGCAACAACAAGAGCATGTACTGTGTTCCCTGCAGCGCGTTGGCTACCGTCACGCTGCCCAGGCTGATAGCGTAGTTGAGCAAAATAAAAGCTCCGGCGGCCAGCGCTTTGTTAGCCATAAACACAGCTGATACGACAACGCCGCTGCGAGACGGAGCGGCAAGCTTCTTGCCAAGAAAACCGTGCGGAGCAGACGCACCAGCGGCGGGTGGCGCTGCCCCGAGGGCCCCCGCCACGACGCCCGCATCCCCGCCACAGCGGAGCGAG
>CAZLVG010000002.1:0-36596 GCA_964562905.1 uncultured Candidatus Saccharibacteria bacterium
CCCGACAGGTCCACTTCGGCGCCGCCGGTGTTTTTAAGTTCAATGAATTCATGGTGCCTGTCGGGACCATCCGGGTTGGGCAGCAGCTCGTTCAGCACGACCTCGTCTGAATAAACCGGTTCCGTTATGCTGATCTCTTTTTCAGCCACATCTTCTTCTTTACCGTCACTGACCGCAACCGCCACCGTGTACGTACCGGCGGCCGAAAAAGCGTGCTCGGCCTCCACGCCCTGGGCGTATGTTCCGTCGCCGAAAGACCAGTTAAAAGCCAGCTCGTCGCCGTCCGCGTCAACGGAATCTTCCGCGCTAAACCACACTTCCCGGCCGACCAGCCCTTCTCCTCCACCGGTTAGCACCGCTGCAGGCGGTCTGTTAACCGGCGTCGGGCTGTTGGGTCTGCCCGGCGTGCCGAAGTTACTGCTGTCCGCCGTGTCCCAAAAAGTACCGCTGTTGCAGCCGCCGCCCCCCTCATCGTTGTCTTCACACGTGTGCCATGAGGAGGCCCGCAGTCCGTCGCCCGGCTCGTCGTTGCGCTCCATGGATTTTTTCAGGCCGCCCGCGCCGTCCCCTTTCTCTCCTGCCGGCCATTCTTCTCCTTTAGCTCCATCAATCATGGCGCCGCTGGCGTCTTTCAAAATAATATTCCCGTTCTTAGTGCTGCTGGTATTGTCATAAAAGAAAACGCTCGCGGTGTCCCAGTCAACGTTTATGTTGTCATTATGTAGAGCTGAATTTTCGTGCGTACTTACATAGTTAGCTATCAGGAAAAACCCGTTAGCGGGAATTGATTTGTTGTCAGGTATGGTTAATGTTCCACCGCTTGTTGCAGCACGCTCTAAAGTCCACCCACTTATATCTATTTCTTTATCTGTCATGTTTCGCAATTCAATCCACTCGTCTGCGTCTGAAACATCCGACCCCATCCACATTATTTCGTTGATGACCACATCGCCCGCCGCGGCGGCGAGCGCCGCGGCGGGTATCTGCGCCGCCCCCAGCAGCGGCACCGCCATCAGCACCAGCGCCAACTGCCTCAAGTATCTTGAACTGGCCACCAGCCCGAACAACGCGGCCGCCATAACAACCGCCGCTCCATACGGCCATCCGGCCAGCAGCCACAATACGGCCGCCCCCTGCCATAGAGCGCCCACCCGGCCCAGAGCGCCCATGCTTAAACGAAAACCCTTTCCCTCCACCCGGCGCCGTATCAGCGCCGGGACCACCGCCAGGTCTTTAGCCGTCAGCAACAACGCCAGGGGTGAAATCAACCCGGTAGACACCGCCGTGAACACGCCCCCGACCAGAACCAGCCGGTCAACCGACTTGTCAAACAAGTCCCCGAAATCAGAAGCCTGGCCCAGCCGCCGGGCCAGCCATCCGTCAGCCGCGTCCAAAGCCCAGGCCGGCGCAAAAAACACCGCGGCGGCGGCTCCCCAGCGGTGAGCCGCGAAGACAAAAAACAGAAAAAGTATCAGGCGCAGTCCGGTAACAAGATTAGCCGCCATCCTACGCCAGAGTGCCTTGGCCGGTCGAGATACCCAAATGCTCTTTGCCCGCCTGTGTTACCACCCTTCCTCTGGGAGTTCGTTTCAGGAAGCCGCACTGCAGCAGCCAGGGCTCAATTACCTCCTCCAGCGTGCGTTGCTCCTCGGAGGTCACCGCCGCCAAGGTCTGCAGTCCCGCCGGTCCTCCGTCAAACTGTTGCACTAGAGCTTGCAGTATCCGCCTGTCAACGGCGTCCAGCCCCACCTCGTCAATCTCCAGCATTTTTAAAGCCTGGCGCGCGGTGGCGACCCCCACTTGCCGATATTTGTGCACCTGGGCAAAGTCGCGGATACGTTTTAGCAGGCGGTTGGCTACCCGCGGCGTGCGGCGGCAGCGCCTGGCCACTTCCCGCAGGGATTCTTCATCAATGCTAAGACCCAACAGGCGGGAGGAGCGGCTTAAAATTTTCACCAAATCGTCCTCGGTATAAAAATCAAGACGGTAAGTCATGCCAAACCGGTCCCTTAAAGGAGAGCCCAGCAGGCCCACCCTGGTAGTCGCTCCCACCAGAGTAAAAGGAGGCAAGTCCAGCCGCAGCGTGCGGGCACCCGGCCCTTGGCCCACCACCAGATCCAGAGAAAAGTTTTCCATGGCCGGGTAGAGCACCTCTTCTACTGACTGCTGCAAGCGGTGCATTTCATCCACAAACAGAACGTCTCCTTCCTGTAAGTTAGTCAGAATTCCCGCCAAGTCGGCCACTTTAGTCAGGGCCGGGCCGGCCGTAATGCGAACATTCGTATTCAGTTCCCTGGCTACAATATGGGCCAGGGTGGTCTTGCCCAAGCCCGGCGGACCGGCCAGCAGAACGTGCTCTAGAGCTTCTTTCCTCTGCCGAGTAGCCTGCAAAAAAACTTTTAAAGACCGCTTCAGCTTGTCCTGCCCCACAAATTCCGACAAGCGCTGCGGCCGCAGGCGGGCGTCCAGTGAAGCGTCCTCCCCACTATCCGTCCGGCCAGCGGCTGTCACCGATGTTTCTGCTTCTTCTATAGCCATCAATAATAATATACACGCCCTTTTGCTCTTGACCCAAAGCCGCTTCTTGCACTACATTATAGAGTTGCTCTTCTGTTCACTGTAGGCAGTCCTTAAGGAGCTTGTGCCCAGATCGGTAGTAAGTGGTCTTTAAGACGACTGCTAGCCTCGACACCTGCTTCTATTGTCTACAGTAAACAGAAGAGGAATTATATACAACACTAGTATAATAACAAAGTGTTGGCCGCATGAATAACTTTTCAAAAGTACTGGCGGGAGCCGTTTTAATTCTCCTGCCGCTGGCAGGCTGGGTACAGACCACGGCCACGGCGGCGTGGCGGAACCGCCTGGCTGTTCCCAACCTGACGGGCGAGCCCCGCCGGCACACTCCGCTGTACCACTATGGAACTTTTCTTCCTCCTGTTATTACCCGGGATACGACTATCCCTCCTTCGGCGGGGCCGGTGTTACTTGCCGGTACCACCCGTATCGCTCCCGGCGTCTCTCTCTTTCTGCCCGCCGGCACCAGGCTGTATGCCAGCGAGTTCAGCGGGCTGGTGGTGGAGGGGCTGCTAACAGTACAAGGGACAAAAGAGCGTCCCGCCCTGCTTTCCTCCAACGAACAACATCCCCTGAACCAAGTCTGGAGCGGGATTACCGTCAAAAAAGGAGGCCGGGCCGTAATAACTCAAACTGCTATCCATTTCGCCGCTCCGGCTCTGACCTGCCTACCAGGCAGTACAGCCAGTTTGGATCAATCGCGTATCGCGGATACGCCGACGGCCATTTACTCCGCCGCTCCTGGCTGTGAAATAACAAGAAGCCGTATCCACAGCACCCGTTACGGCATAGTCGCCGCCGGGGTTAAGCCCAAGATAGAGGATACGCAATTTTACGCGGCCCGCGGTGATATTATAAAAGTACCCGATTTAACCATAGGCCGGTAAACTGTACTATTATGTCCGGACACTCTAAGTGGCATAGAATAAAACGCAAGAAAGAAGCTGCTGATGCCAAACGCGGCCAGCAGTTCGACCGCCTGGCTGAACAGATAAAAACAGCGGCCCGCTCCGGGCGCGACCCCGCCGCCAATCCCGCCTTGAAAGAGGCCGTGGCGCAAGCCAAGCGCGCGAACATGCCGCAAGCTAACATTGACCGCCTCCTGGGCGATGCGCGGGCGGACGCGACGCAAACTGCCGTTTATGAGGTTTTTGGGCCGTCCGGCACGGGACTGCTGGTAATTGCCGCCACGGACAACGGGCGGCGCACCGCGGCCGAAGTGCGAGCCGTGCTGGCCAAGCACGGCGGCAGCCTGGGCCAGCCGGGCAGCGTCAAGTGGAAATTTGAAGCCACCCCCCAGCAACAATACCGGCCTAAGTACCCTTCAGCCCTTATTAAAAAAGACAGGAGAAAGGTTAACGATCTCAAACGCGAGCTCATGTCGCTGCCGGACATTAAGCAGGTTCACGCCGACACCGACTAGCCAGCGCCGCCGTAAATTGCCAACACTGCGTAACGTAACCGCTCCATCACTTTTAAGGAAAAACCGTGATCATAATAGGATTAGACCCTGGACTGGCCCGCACCGGCTACGGCGTGCTGAACTGTGGGCACCAACATTCTTTCGTCCGCTGCGGCTGCCTGGTCACCGCGGCCGGTGACAGCCTGCCCGACCGCTTACACGCCTTAGGGCAAGACCTTTCTTCCCTTATCAAGGACCTCGCCCCGCGCCGAGCGGTAGTAGAAGAGGTTTTCTTTGGACGCAACGCTAAAACGGCCTTCAGCACAGCCCACGCCCGCGGGGTGCTAATATACATATTAAGACGGCACCGCGTGCCGGTATTTACTGTCACGCCGCGGCAAATAAAATCATCACTGACCGGCTACGGCAACGCCAGCAAACAACAGGTGCAGTTGCTAGTCGCCAGCCGCCTAAATCTAGACCGCCTTCCCCAGCCAGATGATGCGGCCGACGCCCTGGCGGCCGCCCTGTGCCTGGCGGACCTGCCCCGTCGGCCATCGCCATAAACAGCGCCTCGCTCCAGCAATACTTACCATGCTGACATGATTAACCGAAACGTTCCTTGACTAAAAAACGGCTCCCGCCTAGCTTATGAGCACAACTGTGAAAACACGCCCCACCATTCCCCTGTTGGCAGTAACTTTCACCGTGCTGGGAGGCGGTCTTCTGCTTGTTTCTCCCCTGGCCGCCCTGGCTCAAGACAGGGAACAAAACGCGTCTGACGGGGAAAGTATCAGCCAGGTTTTGGACGCCGGCCCCACCCGCCGTGCTATCAGAGAGCGGCCAGTGCTGTTTGAGGCGCCGGATTTTCAGCCTCCCGACGGAAGCCCTGTGTTGAAAGTGTCATGGGATTTCGGCGACGGCGACGAAGGCGCTGGACCAACTGTTAGCCACGTTTACAGTCAGCCGGGATCTTATCTGGTCACTCTAACCGCGGTAAGTGACAACAATGTATATAGCGACACAGCCGAAGTGCACGTGTTTAACCACTTACTGGTAGTGGTAGCCGACAGCAGCGCGTCCCTGGAACAGGTAAAGTTTAGCGCGCGGCAAGCGGCCTCCAAAGGCGTGCTGTTGCACCTTGTCCAGCCAAAAGGCAGCGGGCCGGAGGTTTTAACAGAAGAAGAGCTGGCCGGCCAGTTACGCGATATCCGCTCTAAGCTGTCCGACGCGCATCTCGTCGTGGTGTGGACCTCGGGCAGTGTGGGAGCTAACTCGCTGACCAAATTTGCCCAGCACATTAAACCAACAGCTACTCCTCCCGCCAAACACAAACCTTTCCAAGGAAAGGGGATCGTTTTTTTGTCAAAGACGCCTTTCGGCGTGCTGGCCCCGGCAGCCCAATCAACTTTTGACCAGCTAAAGCCTGAATTTACCCTGCTAACCAGGCCCGCGGCCCTGGAGCTGCTAGCCGTCACCACCACGGCCGAACAAGCCCGCCGCGCTGTCATGGACAGTTCACTGGAATTCCGCCTGTTAGGCAACTTCAGCGCCCGTACTGTTTCCGATTTAAGTGTGACCAACTTTATGTCGTTTGGCATAAATTTCCTTATTAACCGCGGAGTATCAGTCAGCAGCATAGCCCTTATCCTTATGCTGCCCGTTATCGCCACCATCCTGGCTTTCGCCCGCCAGGTCGTAGGCATTAAAGCGTTCGGCTTAATCACGCCGGCCATGACCACCCTATCCTTTTTGGTTATGGGACTGCGGTACGGGCTAGTCGTCTTCGCGGCCATCCTACTGACAGGAACGGCTACCCGCTTGCTGCTACGCCGCCTGCGCCTTTTGTACTTGCCCCGCATGGCGCTAATACTGACCAGCGTCAGCTTTGCCTTGCTGCTCCTGGTGGGGCTGGGCGCGGCTACCGACCGCAGCGGCGTCCTGTCTTTCTCCATATTTCCCGCCCTGATATTGACCATTCTGGCGGAACACTTCATAGCCGCGCAGTTCAAGTCTGGATTGCGGTCCGCCTTTACCGTCACCGTCTGGACACTGGCCTTGGCCACGATATGTTATTTTATAGTAAGCTCCGAACTCTTCCGCACCCTGATAGTGTCCTATCCGGAAATCACCCTGCTGGCCATTCCCATTAATTTAATCTTGGGACAGTGGAGCGGGCTGCGCCTAACCGAATACATACGTTTCAGGCACCTGTTGCGCCATGGCTAAATCCCTTTACCGGCAGGCTAGCCGAGTGCTCGGCTTTAACGCCCGAGCGCTTAAGTACACCCTGGGGGGCAATAATCCGCACGCCGCCGCCGCCGCTCGCAACAAACTGGTCACCAAGCGCGTTTTGCAGAAAGCCGGCCTGCCTACTCCCCGGCTGTACGCCGCTATATCCTCGCGCCAACAATTAAGGTCTTTCAGGTGGACCAAGCTTCCCTCCTCCTTCGTGGTAAAACCCCGTTCCTCCCACGGCGGCGGCGGGGTGGTGGTAATCTTCGGCCGCAATAAAAAAGGCAACTGGGTGAAGGCTGACAAAACGGAAGTTTTTATCCCGGAACTCAAAAAGCACGTTATTGATATTCTTGACGGAAATTTTTCCCCCGCCAACTTTCCCGATACGGCTCTTTTTGAACAACGCGTGAGAAATCACCCCACTCTTAAGCCGTACAGCTACCAGGGCATAGCCGACGTCCGTGTTATCGTATATAACTTGGTGCCGGTCATGGCTATGCTGCGCTTGCCCACGCCGGAATCCCACGGCCGCTCCAATCTGCACGCCGGGAGTATAGGCGCCGGTATTGACTTGGGGTCCGGGTTGACCACCGCGGCCATACGCCACGGATCACCCATAGAATCTCTGCCTGGCCAACGCCTATCCCTGCGAGGAATAAAGGTGCCCAACTGGCGGGAAGTCCTCTTAAGCGCCATCAAAGCTTCCCAGGCTCTGAACCTTCCCTTCGCGGGGGTGGACATAGCCATTGACCGCGATGACGGTCCCCTTATCCTGGAAATAAATGCCCACCCCGGCCTTGATATCCAGTTAGCTAATATGGCCCCGCTACACTCCCGTCTAGTCCGCGTTGAAGGAATTAACATATCTTCGCCGTCTAAAGGTATCCAGATAGCTAAAAGCCTCTTTGCGGGCGACACGACGGAGCAAGAGCTTGAAGACGTGGTCGGAAACCCGGTGGTGGGGGTAACGGAAGAAGTCCAAGTGTCAGCGGCTGACGGTACCAGCCACCCCCTGACCGCTAAGATAGACACGGGGGCGTGGCGCACTACTATAGACGCGGACTTGGCAAAAAAACTGGGCATTGACACCAAGGTAATTAAGCAACACCAAGTGCGCGGCGCTCTGGGAACACAAGAGCGGCCGGTAGTACAACTCTCCTTCCTTTTAAAAGGCAGGCTGATCAAAACCCAGGCTTATTTAGCTGACAGGTCCCACCTGAAGCGGCCCATGATTATCGGGCGGCGCGACCTCAAAGGTTTTCTTATTAACCTGGACTAGCATATATGGCCACCAGGCGCCTCACCCCCCATAGAAGTTACCGGTATAACCAAGAACGCCGCGTGAGGAAGCCGGGCTGGCGGCGGCGCCTGCGTTCCCGCCTAATACCGCTGGCTCTGACGACGGCGGGGCTGGGTTTTTTATTGGTGGCGGGAATGGTTTTGTGGTGGAGCAAAGATCTTCCAGATCCGCAAAATATCAGTGCCCGCTCGGTGATCCAGTCCACCAAAATCTTCGACCGCACCGGCACCCACCTGCTCTATGAGATTGGTGATATTAGGCGGACCAGGGTAGGGCTGGACCAAATATCGCCTCACTTGATAAACGCCACCATCGCCGCGGAGGACGACCAATTCTACCAGCACCGCGGCTTGGATTTTTTGGGCATTATCCGCGGCGTTATCTTAAAGCCTTTATCGGGCCGCAGGATACAAGGCGGCTCCACTATCACCCAGCAGCTGATCAAAAATTCCATCCTAACCCCCGAACGCACGCTGCGCCGCAAGGCCAAGGAGGCCGTGCTAGCGTTGGAGTTGGAGCGGCGCTTCTCCAAAGATGAGATTCTGGAAATGTATTTGAACGAGATTCCTTACGGGTCACAGGCTTACGGAGTAGAGGCCGCCAGCCAAACCATGTTTAACCAACGCGCCTCCCAAGTTTCCCTGGCCGAAGCCTCCGTGCTGGCCGCGTTGCCCAAAGCTCCTACCTACTACTCGCCCTACGGGTCTCACTTTGAAGACTTAAAACGGCGCCAAGAAAGCATTCTGCAGCGCATGGTTAAGCTTAACATAATAACCCAACCGGAGGCGGACGCCGCTAAGCAAGTAGAGCTTAACTTTCAACCCAGGACGGAGTCCATCTCCGCTCCTCATTTTGTGTTTTATGTCAAAGAGAAGCTGGAGGAAGAGTACGGACAGCGCGTCATAGAGCAAGGGGGTTTGCAAGTTACCACCACGCTAGATTTTAGGCTCCAAAAAATAGCGGAGGATACCTTAAGCAAGCACCAAGAGTCGCTTAACTCACTCGGTGCTTCCAACGCCGCCCTGGTGTCCACAGACCCCGGCACGGGAGACGTTCTGGCTATGGCGGGGTCCTTGGATTACTTTAACAAAGACATTGACGGTAACGTTAACGTGGCCGTGCGCCATCGCTCGCCCGGTTCCTCCCTTAAGCCATTCGTGTACGCCGCTGCCTGGCAAAAGGGCTACACGCCGCAGACCCTACTGGTGGACGCCGCCACCGATTTCGGCCAAGGGTACCAGCCAGAAAATTACGACGGCCAGCAGCGCGGTCCGGTTTCCATGCGCTCCGCCTTAGCCAACTCTATGAACATACCGGCTGTTAAAGCGCTTTATCTGGCCGGACTAAAAAACGCCACCGACCTGGCGCAGAGCGTGGGTATGACCTCTTTAAATGATCCCGAGCGCTACGGCTTATCACTGGTTTTGGGCGGCGGCGAAGTGCGTCTATTGGATGAAGTCTCCGCTTACGGGGTGCTGGCTAACGATGGGGTGCGCCATCCCCACCGCGCCATACTCAAAATAGAAGACGGTCAGGAGACACTCTTTGACGCAGCCGAAGAAGGCGAGCAGCCTGGCGGGGAGCAAATCATCTCCCCGCAGCTAGCCCGGCTCGTCACCGACGTGATTGCCGACAATGCTGCCCGTTCGCTCACTTTTGGCTCCAGGAGCCCCCTGCAGCTGGGCCAGCGCCCGGTAGCTGCTAAAACGGGCACCACCCAGGATTATCGTGACGGTTGGACTTTAGGCTACACACCTTCTCTAGCCGCTGGCGTTTGGACTGGTAATAACGATAACTCACCTATGGGCGAATCCTCGCCGGGGGTGCGCACCGCGGCTCCCATCTGGCACGACTTTATGGCTTCCGCGCTGGAAGGAACCCCCATAGAACAGTTCGCCGAGCCTGAACCCATAACTGGCATTCGCCACTCTATATTGCGGGGGGAGTTAGCGGAAGTTAAGGGCAAGTGGGAAAAGGAAACCGGCCTTGTCTACGCGCTCGACTGCCCCGTCAACATTGGACAGCCCACTACTTTTAAAGAATTGCACAGTATCCTCTTTTACGTACGCCGGGATAACCCTTCAGGGCCTCCCCCCGCCCACGCTGAAAGCGACCCCCAATTCAAAAGATGGGAGGAAGGGGTGGTTGTTTGGCGCGACCAACACAATGAGAAGAATAAGGACAACCCCGACCAGCCGCGCTATACCCGCTCCCTACCTACACCAACCTGTGATATGGCTAACCTTGAAGATTTGCCCAAAATTACCATCACCGAACCCAACACTTCTATACTACGAGACAGCCCGACCACGGTGCGGGTAGAAATTGATTCCCCTAAACCGCTAAAAGAGGTGCGCTTCCTTTTTGACGGTAAAGAAATTGCCAAAATGGAAGGGGACAAAAACTCTTACGGCACGACTTTATCCTTTCCTGAAGACTTCTCGGGCCGTAAAACATTATTAGTGTTGGGCGTCACCGAGAATAACCTAGTAGGCAGGGCCCACCGCACCTTTGCTGTCAACCCCGACGGCTCCCCGCCGTCAGTAACGCTCCACGCCCCGCGCGACGGCAGTCAGCTGCGTGCTGAAGACTTTCCACTGACGGTTAAGGTAACCGCCAAAGACGACAACGGTATTGAATTGGTCGATGTCCTGTTTAGTAAAGAGGGTGATAGCGGCACCAGCCGAGTGGGGCGCACGTCAGAGTTGGCGCCCATCGCGCCCCACCGCTACGAGGTTGTCTGGCCCGACTCACCTGGTCCGGGCGCCTACACGGTTTACGCGGTAGCCTACGACAAAACGGGTAACGTGGCTCGCTCGTCCGAACACCGCCTCGTTATTGAGTAGCGGTAAGCTTCTTCAATTTGTAATTCAGCTGCTGCCTTAAGGCCTGCTTAAGGCTATATTCCAGCAAGTAGACTTCTTGCCTGGTAGCGGGCGACACCGCCCGCACTAGCGCGCTGGCGCTTTTAACCGACTCACAGTAAAGCCGGTTGGTGTTAGTTTTTTGTTTTAAATAACCCTCAATAAAACTCTTGGCCTCCGCCTCGTAGAAAATAGCTTCTTGGCCTTGTTTTCCTCGGCTGTGGATAATGGAGCCGACTCTTTGGAATGGCATACTTTTTATCGGGCCGCGGCCGGTTGGCGTGCTTCCTCCCGAGCGGGCAAGTTGTCTTTTGTCCACTCTTTTGACCCAGCCGCCACCCGCGATGAAGAGGTAATAATGGATCGCAGATCCAACAGATAAACGTCATTCCTGTTTTGCAGTCCGGACGGTAGGCTGGTACAGGTGAGTATGGCTTGGGTGGAAGGAAGGTTTCTGACTAACGCCTTCTGCCTGCCCTCGTCCAACTCACTTAACACGTCGTCCAGCAACAGTACCGGCTTTTCTCCCGTTACTTGTGTTAAATAGTTGTGGGCGATAAGTTTCAGGGCCACTATTAAACTCTTCATTTGACCCCCAGAGAAAGAGGCTTGCACCGGCCACCCCTCCGCGGAAATAACTAGGTCATCCCGGTGGGGGCCGCGGGTGGTGTGTCCAAACCTGCGCTCACGCGAGAAGGCCCCGGTCAACTCCCCCACAAAATCTTCGGGGTGTTCGGCTCCTTTCTTTAAGGTTATTCCCAGCCGGCAATACTGATCCGACAGTTGGCCATACCCTTCCGTCAACTGTACCCCTATCATAGAGGTAAAGCTTTCGCGATAACGCCATAACACCTCCGCCTGTTTCGCCAGTAATTCCGTCCAGTTTTGTACGTCAGCCGCATCACCGGCATTTTTCAGCGCCCAGTTTCTCTGCTTTAAAATGCGGTAATACTGCACCAAAGCCGACAGGTATTGAGGGTGTGTTACTAACACCTGGTTAAGAAAGTTACGCCTAGAGCTGGGACCACGTTTCAAAAGAAAGGTGTCGTCGGGTAAAAGCAGCACCATGGGGTAATGAGAATAAAATTTGACCGCTGACACCGGCTCTCCGTCCTCTTCTATGCGCAGTTTGCGGGAAGGTTGATGGTATTTCACGCCAATACTCCTGGTTCCGCTCTCGCCTCCGGCCTCGCCTCGCAAGGTAAAGCCGTCTTCGCCCCACGTTATACACTCTTCCAGTGTGCGCGCCCGCCACGAACGCCCCCGGAGCAAGACGCTGACCCCTTCCAGGAAGTTGGTTTTACCCATAGCGTTGGGCGCGGCCGCCACCAATAAGCCGTCTTGTGGAAACTGCACCTCTTCTACTTTTGCTAGGTTGCGAAAATTCAGCAGGCTAAGGTTTTTTACGTTCATAAAAACAATTCTTTAAACTTGAATAGGCATAACCAGGTACAGCTGGCGCGTCCGGTTGTCGGCGGGGCTTAAAACTAGGGGGTCGCTGGCCCCTTTTAGCTTCAACTGACACTGGTTGTCCTGTAAATGCTGCACCCCTTCCAGTAAGTATTGAATATTAAACACCGCCTCAATGTCCTCGCCCTCGCCTTTAAACCCTACCACCACCCTGCCCTGGCCCGCTTCTCCCCCTTCCACTTGCGCTACCAATTTCTTTTTCGCGGGCTGTACGGACAAAGAAACGCGCCGCGACTCCCGGGGTAGAAACACACTAAGTACTTTAAGGGCTCGCGCTAACTCGTATGTGTCCACCTTTCCCTTAGTGGTAAATGAATCGGGTATGATTTGCTGGTAGTTGGGGTAGGACCCCTCAATAAGCCGGGAGGAAAGGTAGACCGACCCTCCTCTAAAGACCACGTAATTCTTTTGTATGAGGAGTTCCACCCGCTCCGAGCCGCTAAAAAGGCGACTAACTTCTTGCGCCGCGGCTACTGGCAGTAAAAAGGTAAACCTTCCCTCTTCTTGGGTTTTTATTTGATATTCAGCTAAGCGAAAACTGTCAGTGGCCGCTAAACAGATGGTGGGCTTGTCGCCGTGAACGCGCACGCTGTATATTTCCGGGCGTGTTTCGTCTTTAGCCGCCGCAAACACAGTGTTGCTTAGCGCCTGGTGGAATAGTTTTCCGTCTATACTCACAACTTCTTCTTTTTGGGGGGTGGGCAGAATGGGAAAGTCGTCGGCTTTGGCGATGGGAAAAGAAGAGGAAAACCTTTTTGTGGCGACGGTTAGCTTATTCTTTTTTTTCTCCAAGACAATAGGGGTGGTAGCTGGCAGTTGTTGTACGTAGCTCAAGAAGCGCCGGGCTAGCACGGTGCATTTACCTTCCGCTTCAGCCTTACCCCCCACGCCCACGTGGGCTCCTACCTCTAAATCCGTGCAGGTGAGGTGTAGGATCCCACCCTCAACCTCCATTAGCACGTACTGTAGGATGGGTAGCTGGGTGTTTCTCCCCGCCAGCGGTGATACCGCCGACATTCCCTTAAAAAGGTTTTCTTGCGTGCATATAAACTTCATACAAAATAGCAATTATCCACACTTAATTAGCCTTACTAATAAGTATTAAAACTAATTTTTTACTTTTAGTCGTGTTAGTAGTAAGCATTAAAATTGTGGAAAACCAAGATTATTACCCACACCTAGCCAATTAAAAGTGGAAAAAGGGTGCATAAATAGTGAGAAAAACTGTGTACAGGATGTAGATTGTCGTGTGTGTGAAAACAGTTCTTATTATCACATACAGACGAAATCCACACCTGGTACACAAATTATCAACTTAGGCGTATAAACGCTCACGGATAAAGTTTACCTCCCTTAACACCTCTTCGTCGTGCTCCAATAATTTTTCTATCTTTTCACAGGCGTGCATGGCTGTGGTGTGGTCTCTTCCTCCAAAATACTCGCCTATAGTAGGGAAAGAAACATTGTTTTCCTTGCGTAAAAGATACATAGCTATTTGACGAGGGCGCACCACTTCTTGTTTGCGAGATTTACCGCACAAATCTTCACTGCTAACCGTGTAATGGGAGCTGACCGTAGTAATAATGTTTTTATAATCTACACTTTTTTGTCGCGGGCGCTCCATAACCCCCTCCAAAACCTTTTTCACGTAATTTAGCGTGGCCCGCTTCTTGCTTAACTGGCAGTGCGCTAAAACTTTGTTAATAGCGCCTTCCAACTCCCGCACGTTTTTTTGTATGTATTTAGCAATAAACTCCAGCGCCTCATTATCAAAAATATCCTCGCTTTGCCCCAGTTTTTCCTTAATAATAGCTAAGCGGGTTTCATAGTCGGGTTGTTGGATGTCAGCGATCATCCCGCCCGTCAGGCGGGAGCGCAAACGCTCCTCAAAAGTGGGGAGGGCTTGAGGCGGGCGGTCGCTGCTTAAAACTACCTGCTTACCCTGGCCGTGCAGCGCGTTGTAGGTGTGAAAGAGTTCTTCTTGTGTTTTCCCTTTTCCAGCCAAGAACTGTACGTCGTCTATGATAAAGACGTCAACGCTGCGGTAATAGCGCTTAAAGAGTTGGGTAGTTCCCTCGCGGATGGATTGAACAAACTCGTTAATGAATTTTTCCGACGACACGTACAGCACCTTAGCGGCCGGCTCTCGTTTTAAAATTTCATTGCCGGCTGCCTGCAGTAAGTGCGTTTTGCCCAAACCCACACCTCCATAGATAAAAAGGGGGTTGTAAGTCTCTCCCGGCTTCTCCCCTACCGCCTTGCAGGCGGCGTGGGCAATTTCATTGCTGGGGCCAACCACAAACAAATCAAAAGTGTATTTAGGGTTCAATGTTTTGGACAGCTCATTAACCCGCGCCGTGGCTGGGGGTGATAATACAGGCGCAATGCCAGCCCCTTTTTTGTCGGCTTCCCCTTGTTTATTCTTTTTGTGGGCCAAAATGTGAAAGTTTTTTCTAAGGGGCTGCTGCGTTCCCGCGCTTGAACGTATAACGAATTCCACTTTACTGATGTGGCTGTCCAGACCTCTAAGAACGTCCAATATGCATTGGCGGTATTTTTTTGTTAACCATTCGTATGTAAAGGCGTTGGGTGTTTCTATCACCACCAGGCCGCCTTGCCGTTTTTGAATGCCGGTGGACTGAAACCAGGTTAAAAAATTACCCTGGCTGACCTTAAGCTCTAGCTGGCCAAGTGCCGCTTTCCACAACTGTTCCTTATTCATAAGACCCATGCTCGCCGATAAATAATAGCACACTTTTCCACAGATAAGGAACCCTAAAAATTATCCACATATCCACAAGAGCCACTTGCCTACCCGTATTAAGGGCAACTCCTTTACCTGTTATTTTGAGGCCATCTAAAGCCCGCGGCGGAGCGGGTCTTCCAGGGCTACATTCTGCGAGAGGTTGGCTAAGACAAGCCAACTTGCCGCCGCTGGCGTTAAGTACTTTTGGGTGAGGAGTTACGCAATTTGACCACGATCGCTTAACTATGTACAGTTATCCAACATGCCTAAACGAACTTATCAACCAAAAAAAAGACGACGAGCCCGCCGCCTGGGGTACCTTGTGGAGAGAAAGCGCCAGCGCCGCCAGGGCGTTGTGGCGCGCCGACGGCGAAAAGGCCGCCGGCGCCTATCCCCCAATGCTGCCTCGTAAAAACAGGCTGGTTCACCGCAAAGATATCCGGGCCGTGCTGCGCCAAGGCAAGACAGTAGCGTCGCCATTTACCCGCATCTACTGTCTTGGCGCCGGTCAAACCGGCCGCGGCCGGGCGGCCCTAGTGGTGGGCAGGAAAGTTTCTCCTAAAGCCACCACCCGCCACAAATACCAGCGCTGGCTTCGGGAAATAGCTCGGGATGTTATAAATAGACAAGGGGCGTCCTGCGACATGGTTTGGGTGGCCTTGCCTGCAATTGCCAAACTAAAAAACCAGAATGATTTGCGGAAAAAACTGCGCCCGTACCTAAGTAAACTCTGTTCAAAATAACACGCGGACAACGAATGAAGGCCCAAAAAACAAGGCTTAACCGGTTGGCGGCCGTGACCAAGGAGGCAGTAACCAAGCTAGTGGTGGGCGGAGCTTGGCATATGATTGCCTGGTACCAGGTCACTTTGTCTTTAGACCACGGCCCCTTGAAACATCTCTTTCCCGGCGGGGTATGCCGCTATACGCCAACCTGCTCCCAGTACGCCCAGCAATGCCTGCGTCTGTACGGGTGGCGGGGCTTCGTCTTTGCTGCCAGGCGCCTGCTTCGCTGTCACCCTTTAGCGCGAGCGGGCTATGACCCAGTGAAGCCTCCCCCCAACAGCGAGTGTTAGTGGATCTATAGCTATCACATCATGAAATACTACTCTTCTAAACAGGTGGCGCGGTCCGGAGGCGCGGGGCCGCGATAAGGGCTCGTCACAAGCGTAGCGGCATTCATAATGTTACCTCTATAACCCCATGAACCCCCTTTACTTTATTTATCACGAATTGCTATTTCGCCCCTTGTTTAATTTGCTGGTGGGGACCACGGCCTTGCTGCCAACCCACAGTGTTGGCGTGAGCATACTTATCGTAACCGTGCTGGTTAGGGTTATTCTTCTGCCTCCCTCTCTTCACCAGGCTAAGCAGATGCGAAAAAATCAGGCGAAAATGGGCGAGGTTAAAGATAAACTCAAAGCAATTCAAGAAAAGCACAAAAAAGACAAAGCCAAACAAAGAGAGGAAACCATGGCCGTGTACCGTGAAGCTGGCATAAATCCGGCCAGCGGCTGCCTGCCGCTGCTCATACAACTGCCGATACTGATTGCCTTGTACCGCGTGTTCCTGATTGGACTTAACGAGGAAACCTTCACCAACTTGTATTCTTTTATTTCTCCTCCGGCCGCTCTTGGCACCACCTTTTTTAGCATTGATCTGACTCAAGCCAGCCTGGCGCTGGCGGTTACGGCCGGGGCATTCCAGTTGATATTAATGCGGATGGCGCGCTCCTCCCCTCCCCCCGCGCCGGCGCAAAACGATCAGAGCGCCCAAATGATGGCTTCCATGCAGAAGAACATGACGTATATTTTCCCCGCTATGACCGTTTTTATCGCCATGCAGCTTCCCGCGGCCCTGGCGCTGTACTGGGTAGCCTCCACAATTTTTGGTATAGTACAGCAGTACATCTTTAAATATTTAAAAATATCGGGAGCACCAGTCATGTAAAAATAGTATGGATAAACCCGCCACTACCATACCCACCGCCCCCGCTCTCCTTAACCATCAGGAAGCCGCGCTCATAGAGGAGCATGTGCGCCGCCTGATGTGCGTTATGGGGTTTGAGGAGGCCAAGGTAAATTGTTGTCTGCGGCACGGTGCCAGGGAGGAGGACGGTGGGCATTTGCGCATAGCCATTAACGCTGGCGCTGCGGGACGCATGTTAATAGGTGCCCGCGGCAATCATCTGGCTGCTTTGCAACACGTGATCCGTTCCCTTTTACGCCATCAAATTAAGAAAAGTTTCAGGGTTACCGTGGACGTAAACAACTATCTGGCCGGGCGCGAGCGAAACGTGCTGCGTCTGGCTGAAGAGGCGGCCCGCAAAGTACGGCGCACTGGACAGGCAATCACCCTCCCTCCTATGGGAGCGGCCGACCGGCGCATGGTGCACAACTCTTTGTCCTTTCGCAGTGACGTCACTACTGAAAGCAGGGGCGATGAACCGCGGCGGCGGGTGGTGATAAGGCCGGTGTTTATCTAAACACCCAGCACAAGCGTGCTCACAGTCCAGCCGCCTTTTGGGAATTAAAGGGCGGCCAGTGGTTTAAAAATTGGAAATTGGAATTTAACCTTCAGTCATGGCTTCCATACTGACTAACACCGCCGCCGCCGCGGTAGGCAGGGGTGTTAATGTGGCTTTAGGCGTTGTTATCCTGTCGTTGATATCGCGGTTTTTGGGGGCGGCCGAGTATGGAGTCTACGTCTTATTATTGTCCTACGGCGCCCTGCTGCAGGTGGGAGCCGATCTTGGACTTTACCTGACCTTGTCGCGCGTCATAGCGTCCCGCAGCCCGACACAGGAAAATTTTTACGCGTCCCATATAACGGCGTTAAGGCTGTTGTTACTGCTGGTGGTGTTCGGTGCCGGCTGGGCGGCGACCCTGATGATACCTTCCCTGCGCGGAGTAGCCGCGGTTTATCCGTTGGTGGCCTTGGGTTATTCGGCGCAGTCGTTAAGCCAGCTAATGATGAGCGTCTATCAAAAGCACGGTACGGTGTGGCGCGCTTCGGGGGGCGATTTGGCCGGCCGGACAGTTCAGCTGGCAGGCATTATAATAATCGGCGCGGCCAACGCCACCCTGGCCTCCATGACAGCTCTTTTTACCGTGGGGCTTGCCGCCGCTGCCTACCTTCACCGCCGCTTTTTGCCGCCTCATATAAACTTGAAACCCTCCTTTGCCTGGAATGTCTGGCGGCGGCTGGCAGCTTCTTCCTGGCCCTGGGGAGCGGTGTTAGTTTTCAACGCTGTATATTTTCGCCTAGACACCGTCATCCTGTCACTGTACCACCCTACCGAGCAGGTGGGCCTTTATGGTTTGGCTTACAGGTTGGTGGAGTCTACTCTCTTCCTGCCCGCCATGTTCGGGGGGCTGATGCTGCCCCGTCTGGCTGCCGCCTGGAACGAAGGCCGCCTGTTTTCTTTCCGGCAATATGCGGCGCAGGGGATGGCGGCTGTGGCTTGGGCGGCGGTGTTAGCCGTGCTGACGGCGGCCATGTTGGCTGGAGCCATAATTGAACTCATCTCCGGCTCTGCTTACGCGGACGCCGCGCCGCTTCTTAGCATTCTGTCTGTGGCGATGGGGTTAATGTTTGTGGGCAACTTTACGGGTTTCAGCTTGGTCGCCGCGGGGCGGCGCCGTACCCTGCTGGTTATAGCCGCTGGTCTAGCCGCCGCTAATACTATCCTTAATTTTATTTTCATTCCCGTTTACGGAGCCGCGGCTGCGGCCTGGACGACGGTCTTGACTGAGCTGGCCGCGGCCGGAGTGTCCGTGGCGGTACTGCTGCGGCTGAAGGCGCTGGTTGTGTCGCCTGTTTACCTGCTGCGGCTGGCGGCGGCGGGCAGCGTCCTGGCCGCTGTTTATGCTACTATTCCGGCCTCGTGGCCGGTGCTGGTAACCATCTTTCTCGGCGCGGCCGCTTACCTGGCCGCCGGCGTTCTTACACGCTTGGTAACCAGGAAAAACATAAGTCTGCTGACAGAGCGCCGAACGCTGTAAATTGGAATTTGTGCGAGTCCGGGTTTGGCGGTTATTTGTACTTTGTGTTTTAGAATTTGTATAAGAACGTTATGCCTTCGTGTGACGTGATAATGCCCGCCTATAATAACGCCGCCACCTTGCGCTACACGCTGCGGGCCCTTTTCACGCAGAAATTACTGCCTGGCTGGAGCCTTCGCTTGGTGGCTTCCGACGACGGCTCTTCCGACGGCACGGCTTCCCTGTTGAAAAAATGGCCGGCTCCGCGCGGCTGGCTGCCCACCGCGGTGGTGAGGGGGGCCCACACCGGCGCGGCGGGAGCCCGCAACCGCGGCCTGGCTTTAAGCCGAGCCGATATTGTGTTGCTGCTGGGCGCCGATATAATTTTAAGACCCGGCGCCTTGGCTGCCCATCTTCATTTTCACGCCGCGCGTCCCGGGCGGCGCACCGCGGCCTTGGGGATGATCAAGTGGGACCCGCGCCTTAAGCCGTCGCCGCTGATGGAGTGGCTGGCGCACGGCGGACCTCAAAATAATTTTGACGGTTTATTGGGTCAAACAACTGCCGACCCTCGCCGTTTTTTTTACGGTTCACACTTATCCCTTAAGCGTTCCTTGCTCGGCGCTAAACCCTTTTCAGAAGCCTTTCGCCGCTATGGGTGGGAAGACGCTGAACTGGGCCGCCGTCTGGCCGCGAAGGGCTTGAGGCTGCATGTTTTACACCGCGCCCGCTCCCTGCATCGGCACTTCTACGCGGCGAGCGACGTGCGAAGGCGCCAGCACTCCGTGGGGCTCAATGCCGTCATTTACCAAAGCCACTATCCCCGTCAGAAAATAATTCCTTCCCTGTCGCCACTCCAGGCGGCTAGGTATAGGTTGATGGCGGCCTGGCCGGCGTTGTCAGCGCTGTTTTGGGTAATCAAGATATCGGATGGCCGCTTGTCTCTGCCGCGCCTGTTTTCTCAGGCCGCCCGCGCCGGTTTCTGGAGGGGGGTGTATAAGGGGAGAAAACACTTCAAGACAAAGTTATCCCCATAAATATTAAAGTTGTCCACAAAGTTTTCCACTTATGTATCCACAAACCAGGAAATATTATGCCATTATTGTCCACCATGGCGACGGCGCCTTCACTGACGGTACGGTGGCTTCCTTAAAGAGCTGTACTCCTCCGCCCGACAAAATAGTGGTGGTTGACCACGGCGAACATTCGTACATAGCTCCGGAAACGGCTGGCAAACTCACCGCGGTGGTCCGGCCGCGGCAGAACACAGGTTATGCCGGCGGAATTAATACGGGGCTTGGTTGTTTAGTCGCTTGGGGAGCTGGGGAGCACGACATGGTGGCGCTTATGAACAATGACGTTATCGTTGATCCCCTGGTTTTTGATAAAATAGGGCGCTGGCAAGCGGCTAACCGGGCGGACGCCGTTCTGGGAGCCGGACGCAGCCGCGTCAACCTTTGGACCGGCCGCACCAGTGTGGGCAAGGCCGCCAGCCGAAGGTATCATCTGGCCTACCTGGACGGCGCGTTTTTAGCCGCCTCCCTAAGCGTGTTTTTAAGGATGCGGGGTTTGCCCGATCACTATTTTATGTACTGGGAGGATGTTCTTTTCAGCCGGCGCCTGGTCCGGCGCGGCGTTCAGTTGCGCGCCGAGCCGGCTATAGCTCTTCGCCACCGATCTTCCCGCCTGCGGGAGGGGAGTGATAAGACTTATTATCTGGTCCGCAACGGCGCGCTGTTTCTAGAGCAAGAAACAGCGCTTCCCTGGCGGGTTTACTGGCGGCTGGCCAACCGGTTGCGGCTTCTGTATCACGCGGTCAGGCGCCATCGGCCGCCCGCGGTACGTCAAGCCCTTTTAGACGCCGCGCGCGGCGTGAGCGGCCCGCGAAAAAAGCGGCCATGAGCTCACTGGCGCGTGAACACTTTAATCGTATTTCTAATATTATCAGCCAAGTTGAAATGATGCGGGGCGGAAGACAAGTCACGCCGCCGCTTGTCTTTCCACGGACAAAGCGCGGCCGCGTTCGCCCGCGGTTGCTTTTTATACCGCTGCCGGACCACACTTAAAACATGAGCAAAGTCGGCGCCGTGGTGGTAACTTACAACACGCCGCCGGACACTGTGCGCCGATGCCAGGACAGCCTGCGCGCGGCCGGCGTGAGGGACATCTCCCTGGTTCGCAACACTCCGGCTGACAATCCCGGCTTTGCCTCTTCCGCCAACCGGGGCGCCGGCCGGCTTAGGAATGACTATTTACTGTTCATTAACCCCGACGCCGTACTGGCGCCTGCGTCGCTGGCCGCGGCGCAACAACACTTAACGCACCACGCCAGGGCCGGTGCGGTTGGTTTTCTTTTAGTCTCTCCGGACGGCCGGGCGGAGACGTACTCCTTCGGGCCGTCCGTTACGCCTGTCTCCCTAATCACCAGACATTTGGCCAAACCAGATGTTCCCCGCCGGCCCACTCCGGTCGGTTGGACCTCGGGTGGAGCCTTGATGATACGCCGCCGGCTTTTCGAGAGGCTAGGCGGCTTTGACCCGCGTTTTTTTATGTACTGGGAAGACGTTGACCTGTGCCGGCGGCTCCGTCAAGCCGGCTGGCAAGTGGTGCTTGTTCCTCAAGCTAAGGCGATACACAGCCGCGGGGCCAGTTTGACTGACAAAGGGCGTAAGACGCAGCTGTACGACGAATCGGCTGACAAGTATTTCTGTAAGCACTATCCTGCAATGATATGCTTTTTAACGCGCTGGAGCCGCTTTCTTTACCGCTTCTTTTCACCGCGGGCGCGCTAGCGCTCCTGGCCGGCCCGTGGCTGGTCCTCCGGCCCCGGCTGGCGGTGGCTTTTTTACTCTTCTCCCTGGTGTTGGGACAGACGGTTCGCTTTCCTCTGCCCGGACAAGGGGGCGGCCTGCTCATCAGCGACCTCGCCGTGGTCATAGTTTTGTTTGCCGCCGTATTTTGGTCATTTAGTCATTGGGACTTGACTGGTCATTTGTCATTGGTCATTGGGATTTTTTTAGCCTCCTTCATCCTCTGGTCTCTCTTCACTCTCATAATCCACATTCCTGAACTGGGACTCCACAACACCACTATCGCTTTCTCTTATTGGCTACGTCTCACCAATCACCTCCTTCTCTTGCCGGCCCTACTCATCCTTTTTCAAGATACCCGCCTCGCTACCACCGCTCGCCGGGGATTAATTTTCGCCACAACTATTCTTGTCCTCCTGGGTTTTCTTCAACTGTGGCTAGTTCCTGATTTTACAGTCTTAACCAAACTAGGCTGGGATCCCCACCAGAACCGCCTCACTTCCACCTGGCTCGACCCCAACTTCTTCGGCGCCTTCCTTGCCCTCACGCTGCCATTTGTTGTGGCTAACTTAGCAAGCGCCTGTCACAGCACACCCTGTTCGCTCATTCTCGGCCGCTCCAGCGGCGGCCTCCGAGGATCGAGGCCACCTCGCCCCACCTGCGGTGGGGACCAAGCCGAGGTGACCTCTCAATCCGCTCACAGGACGTACCGTGCGGCGCTTGCCTTGTTGGCACTACTATTAATTATCATAATAATTGCCCTCCTCTTAACCCAATCCCGCGGCGCTCTTGTTGCCCTCGCCCTGTCAGTTCTTATTTTCTCTCCCCTGATTACCGCCAGGACTCTGCGCCGAGTTACTCCCGATCGGATCATGGCAATAATTAGCATTATCCTGCTTATACTCACTACTATCACTATTTCCGCTATCTTCCTGCACGACCGCTTAATCGGACTGGCCACTTTGGACGCCACTGCCCAGCTGCGCCTGGTCGCCCTTAAAGAAACTTGGCGTCTAGTCGAGCAGAATGTCTGGCTGGGCGTCGGCTATAACGCTTATCAATTTGCCGCTGCCCGGGCCGGCTTAATAGCAAACTTCACCACCCACTCCCGCGCCGGCGCCGACAACAGCTGGCTGACGTTATGGGTAACCACCGGACTGCCCGGCGTGCTGCTGTTTCTTGTCCCCTGGGCTGTCGCGGGGCTTGTCTTGCTTAAAAAATGGCTGGCCGGCAGCCCCTATTCACTAGCTGCGCTTATCAGCCTGGGCGTATTGTTTATTGACAGCCAATTTATCAACAGCTTCTTGTACTCGCACTTGCTTATATCCCTAATAACAGTCATTGCTCTCGCGTTAGCTAAAGGCTATAGACTAAAGACTAATGACTAAAGGCTGATGAATTCAAAACCCAGAGCTCAAATGCCAAATAAAATCCAAAACACCAAAGACCAAATATATAAGCGGCGCCGTCTTTAGATTTTTTAATTTTAGCCAGCCATTTGACCTTTGGACTTATGATTATCCTCTTTCTTTTTCCCGCCCTCGCTCTCTTTGCCTTCCTCTCCTATTATCACCACCAAACAGCCGTTATTCTTTTAGCCGCCCTGCTCCCGTCTTATCTGCTTCGCTTCTCCGCTTTTAGCCTGCCCACTAACTTTCTTGAATCAACCATTGTTATTGTCGTCCTCGTCGGCCTCATCCAACCAGCCGTCCGCTCCCGCTGGTCCACCGCTTGGAAAAACCTGTCCCTGCTCTTCACCCTGCTCGTTTTTTTATTTATTCTAGCCGCTTCCGTCTCTACCTACATTTCTCCCCACCCGTATACCAGCCTCGGCGTTCTCAAAAGCTGGATAATAGCGCCTATACTATTCGCCTGGTTGATTTACAGCAGTGGTATTGCCAGACAAAAAATTATAAATGCGCTTTTAATCTCCGGCGTCGCCGTCTCCGTCATCGGCCTATTTCAAATATTCACCCTGGACAGAATAAAAAGTGTCTACGACGTTCCCAACTCTCTCGCCCTGTTCCTCGCCCCTCTGTTAGTCTTGGCGCTTTGGCAAAAGCGCTGGCTATCTGTTATCCCCCTCGCTCTGGCTCTTGTTCTCACTCAATCCACCTCCGCTCTTGTCGCCGTAACGCTCGCTCTTCTGCTCGGCATAATTCTTTTGGCTAATTTCTCCCGCCGCCGCCGCGCCCTTTACGCCCTCGCCTTATTCTTTATCCTTGCCGCCTCCTACTTCTCCTCAACCGGCCGGCTGGCTTACCTGGCCAGTCATCCCAACTCCATCTCTGTGCGCCGGCAGCTGTGGTCGGTATCCTGGGAGCTGGTTCAAGAGCGTCCCCTCTTAGGTGTCGGCTTGGGCGCTTTTGAGCCGGCTTACCAGCAAAAACTGCATGAGCGTTTTGCCGCCTACCACAGCACTCGTCCCGGCGGGGGGCAGGCTGCCCCGTTGCCGGAATTTGTTTTCCGCGATCCCCACAATTGGATACTGTCCTTTTGGCTCAACACTGGCTTGGCGGGCCTGCTGTCTTTCGCCGGCCTTCACGCTTTTACAGTCTGGCGGCTCGCCCGCCGTCTTCAGTTACCAGTTACCAGTTGCCAGTTGCCAGTTCCAGCTCTGGCCTTGCTGGCGCTGTTGCTGTTCGGCCTTACCGATACTATTTACTGGAAAAACGATTTGTCCGCCCTGCACTGGCTGCTGCTGGCTTGGTTGGCCGCTGACTGCGCGCGACGTGAAGCTGGGGCGAACAGTACCGCCCGCCTTACGGACTTAGTAACGGACGCGGGAAAGGCCTATAAGGGGGTTAAGAGCCGTCGTATTACGTCCTCAGCTTCACCAGATTGACGGCAATGGCGCGCAGTATGGCCCAGGCCAGCAGCGCCAAGATGATGCCCAATATAGCCGAGCCGATCCACAACTTGGCCACGCGCACCCGGTCGCCGCTGCCGCCTGCCGTCATGTATATATAGCCGCCGATAAGAATACTGACCAAGGCGGCAATAATCGTTAGGACGATTATTGCCGTAACAAGAAGCTGAACCATTTTCCCGATGCCGCCGTCATCAAGTAGTTCACAAATACTTGTTCCTTTTTCCACGTCCAACAAACCGACCTCTATTTTACCCCATGCGCAAGATGGAGTTGGAGTAGGGGAAGGAGAAGGAGAAGAAGCCGCCGCCGCGCCTTGAGCTACGGTCGCCAACACGACCACCATGGCAGCGATGCTCATCAACCCCCTTTTTATAGATTTACTTGCCACTTTATTCTTTGTCATCAGAGCTTTACTTTCTAACTTTACTACCGCTACATCAAATCACTACTACAAATACTACTAATAATAATAATACTAATAACAACAAGATAAATGCCGCAAGCGATAGCAGCGCGCCCAAAATACCCCCAGCTATTTTTTTATAAGCCCTGAAGCCTAATTTTAGCAGCCTCTCCTCTGCTGTTTTCTTCCCTTCCGTTTCTTTTAAGCGCTCTGCCGCTCTAGCGTGCGCCGCCTTTGCTTGCTTCACGCGTCTTTTCTGCAAGAACGCCACTGGCCGAAATGGCGCTTTCCCCGCCTGTTTTCCGGCCAACTTACCGGCCCGATAAGCCGCTTGCGTCGCTGCCTTTTTGCCCACCGCCGTAGCGACCTTAGTTCCGCCAAAAGTGGCTACGTGCACCGGCGTAGCCATCACGTCGACTGCCGTTGTGCCGGCGTAGGTTGCCGCCTGCGCCCCTCGGCCGCCTGCTTGTTTCCCTACTTGCCCCATTCTTTTTTGGACCTGTTTGATCATCTTTAATCTTCTTTCTTGCTGCTTTTCTTTACGCCGTGTTCGTTTCTCCTCTCTCGCTGCCTGCCTTTCTTCGTCGTCGGTTGGGGCGCCCGTCCCGGAAATGTCGTTTGCCATATCCTTTATCTCCCTGTTCCCGCCAGCTCCCGCTTGGCCGCTTCTATGGCCAATACCTGCTGCGGGTCGGAAGTTATCACCTGGTCTTCGGCGTAGCTGGCCACCACTTTAATGGCCACGTGCTTTAAGCCGGCGAAGAAAATACCCTCCCCCACGTCGCTTTCCAGCAGCCGGAACTTTTCGTGGTCGGTCAGATAAAACACCTTGGCCAGCAAGTCAATGGCCGCCGGCGACTGGCGCAGCAGCAGTTGCAGGGAGGAGTTGGTAACAATGGGCTTGCCGTAATCGGAAGCCAGAAAATCCTGAATGTCCTGCGTGATGGTGGTAACACCCAGGTAATACTTGCGCGCCCGCTTGGCGACGGAAAATAAGAATTTGGCCGATTCCTCGTGCTGCATCAGCACCCAGGCCTCGTCCACCACCAGAATACGCCTTTTTAACGAGCTCCTGACCTTATTCCAGATAAAGCCCAGCACCACGTACATGGCGATGGGACGCAGTTCCTCCTGCATGTCCCGCACGTTGAACACCACCAGCTGCTTGTCAAGATCAATGTTGGTCGGCCGGTTGAACACGCCGGCGTAGGTGCCCTCCACGAAGCGCTCCAGCCGCAGCGCCACGTTGCTGCCGCCTTCCATGTCGTTGATGATATTATAGAAATCCTGCAGGGTGGGAAATTCCGGCTGTTGCCAGCGCCGGTCCTTGGTTATGTCTTTCAGCGCGTACGCCTCCCACAGCGCCCGGTCCACCACCGAGTGCTCTTCGGCCGAGAATCCGCCGGCCATAAGAGAGATCAGGCCGGTCAGGCGCGTGATGTTCTCGCGCAATACGGCTTCCGGGTCGTCGTCCTCGTTTAGCTCCGGCAGGTCAAGGGGATTGATGCGATGGTCGGAAGCGGTGGCTATGCGCAGGTAAGCGCCGCCTACGGAATCGGATAAGTACTTGTATTCCTGCTCCGGGTCTATCACGATCACTTCCGTGCCGAACATCAGCTGCCGCAAAATCTCCAACTTCGCCAAATAGCTTTTACCGGCGCCGCTTTTGGCGAAAATGGTCATGTTAGCGTTCTCCAAGCTGAAGCGGTCAAACAGAATCAGGCTGTTATTGTGCAGGTTGATGCCGTATAAAATACCGTTGTTGCTGGTCAGGTCCGAGCTGACAAAAGGAAAAGCCGTGGAAAGAGAGGAGGAGCTCATATTAGAGGATCGCACCAGCTTGTCATGCCCCAAGGGCAGGGTGGAAAGAAACCCCTCCTTGGCTTGAAACAGAGTCGGCTTCATGTAAACCAGCTTTCCTTCCAGCAGTACTTCTAATTGCGCCACGATCTCATCCAGCTCCTCTTTGGTGTCGCCGTACAAGGTGAGATACAGGCTGTACTGGAAAAACTTTTCCGTTCCCTGCACCAGCCTGTCCCGCAGCTGTTCAATGTCGCGGTAAGCCGTTTCCAGTTGCGGGTCCCGCGTCTTGCCTTTTTCCATGCGCATGGAGATGGAAGCCGCCACCTGCGTTACCTGCTTTTTCATTTGTTTCAGCACGGTGGCCGACTCCTGGGGGTAGATGAACATACCCATGTCAAACTCTATGTCGTAATTGATAATAGGGGACAGCCAATTGGTCTCCAGGTAGCGGGGGTAGGTTACCACGAACAGCGTGGTGGCGTACTTGCCGTCAATCTCCACGTGGCTGGGACTTATTTCCGTCCCCGCCGGGGAAAGCACGTCCTGAAGGCGCGCCACCCCCTCTTCAAATTGCCGCTCCTTAGCTCTCTCTTCCGCCGTAGCCTTCTCCTTTTTTCGGCCGGGCCTGCCTTCCTTCTTCTCCCGCCCTATGGTAAAGCCCATTATGTTAACCATAGCCAAACTACTTACCGGCCCACGGCTTTTTATCCGCGTGATTAGCTAACAGCTTATCCGGCTCCGCCTCCGACAGCTTAAGCTGAGCCACGTTGCTTAAAGGCTGGTTGCGCGAGGTGGTGGGGTTCAGCATGTTATAAAAAAGCTCCAGCATCTCCTGCGTCTGCAGCGGCACCAGCCGCAAGCCTACGCCCCGCAGCCCCACCGCTACTTGCTCCACCCGCTGCAGCAGTTGGGCTTTGTAGTGCGTGAAATCCTCTTCAGAAATCTTGGCGTCCCCTTTGGCTACAGTCTGCAATCCTTTTTGCAGTCGCTGAAAAAAGTTATCCTGCCGGCTTTGCACCACGGAAAAAGGCACGGTCACCAGAAAAGTTTTAGCCATTATGTCGTTGCCTTTGACCAGCTCCGACACAAAATTAATGTATTCTTCCATCTGCAGGCGCAACAGCTCATTGTCCTGCTTTTCCTGGCGGGAACGCAGCTCCTCCAAGTAAGGAGTTATATCCAGCCGCCGCGACATAACTGTTATGTGCACGGGAAAGTCCAGCGAGTTCAAAAAATCCTGAAAAGCTAGGATGATGGCCGTCTGCTCTTCTTCCGATTTAAGGGCAAAATTCAAGGAGGACACAATAAGTGTGGATCTTAAGGTGCCGTCTTTTAGCACGGCGATACCGTCGCGCACTTCTTTTAGCGGCACCAACTGCTGGGCCGGTTTGCCTTTTTTACTCGGACTTCTCATTACGCTATCAGTGTACTACGACGCCGGCGATTGGTCAGGGGTAATATTTGTTGGCTCTCTTTCCGCGGCGGTTGCCTTGCTCTTTTCAGTCATGGGGTCGGCCGCGTCCTGCTCAATAACATTACCTTGGGTGTTGAGGGTCTGGGCTATAAAGTCCAGGGTTGAGCGGGCAGCCGCCCCCTCGGCGGAGAATTCCTCGTACTCCTCGCCGCTTATTCTAATGTCAGCGGCGTTCGCCTGCCGCCGCCAGATGTACAGCCGGTCTCCCGTGAAATATTTCATCAAATTAGCCAGCAACTCGGCGAAGTTTTGCCCCCGCCAGCGAACGTGGGCAAACAAAGCGGCCACGCCCACCACCGGTATGGCTAGGGCCAGGAACAGGCCCAGGTCGGCCAGGGCGTAAACGGGAAGCAGCAGCAGCGCGGCCACTACGTAGTACAAAAACTGCTTCAAGGTCAGCGGGCCGATAATCCGGTCCTGGATGTCAACGAATTGGGGGACTTGATAGCGCATGGGTAAGTAACTAGTAACTAGTAACTAGTAACTGGTAATTAGTAACTGGTAATTTCATACTTGACGCTCAATAGCTCTAATTATGCCGTTAATCAGCCGAGCCGCCTGATGCGCCTCATCGCCTAATCTTTTACATTGATCGCGCTCTACAAAACTTAAGTCCTTAGCGAGCAACAAAAAATTTTGCACCTCTGCCGCCGACCCGCGAGCTTGATGATAAAACCTAACCTTATCTTTATAATGATATCTGGCAAAACCCTCGGCAATGTTAGCTGTAACAGAACTGGCCGCCCGGCGTAATTGGCTGGTAATCCCATATAATTCCTCTCGCGGAAACTGCCTAGTAGCCACATAGACATTAAGAACTAATTCATGACCTTTCTTCCACGCATCAAGATCATAAAAGTTAATAACTGTCTTACTACCAGGTTGAGTCTTGGCTCTCGTCGTTGTCGTCGTAGTCGTGGTCATCGTAATTACTAGTTGCTAGTTACTAGTTACTGATTACTACGTTGGCATCGGCGGCGGCGCCGGCGGCTTCTTCTGCTCTTTTAAATTAAGCACATTTCGCGCTCCCGCTTCGCTTGCTTTGTCCGTCGTTACTTCCTTCTCATTGGCCGGCCCGGGAGTACTTTTCTGCCGGCGCCAGTACTGCTCCAGCTCCTTCATTACCGGCCCGAACAAGTCCTCCTCAATCTCCCGCGCCATCTTCTGCGCCTTATCGTTGGGTAGTTGCAGTTCTGTGGATAAAAGACTGGGCAGTTGTTCCGCGCTTTTTTCGCCTACCGCTATCCGCAAAACGATTAAGGCCACCACGCTGGCCCGAGTTTCCGGCAGGTTGTAGCCCTTGACGAGCCCGCGCGTAAAGGCGCCTGTCTTTGGAGCGAACAGCAGGCCGCGCGCCTTTTCCGGTAACTGAAATACCAGGTCAACATACCTAGATCTCTCTTCGGGGGAGAGGGTGATAAGAGATCCTACTGGTACGCTGTCAAAGATAATCCCCATACTTAAGTGCTAGACGTTACCTCTTGCTTTTTCAATGGTGTTGTGCACCTCATTAACCAACCGGGCTTTCGCTTCATTGGAAAGATGGGGGTTAGCTTCTATGTTCACCATAAGGTCCGTTTGCCCCTGGTCGCCCAGTTGTCTCATTAAGTCAGCATTTTTAGACAGACCGGTCACCTGGCTGACTTTTTGCGAGTTAGCCGCGATAGCCAACGCACCGGTATTGCCGATAGCTTCAGTAACATGCCGCTTGCTTAACTGGACTGCTGATACAGCAGGCTGGTTAAGGTTATTCACGTTGCCCCAGCTGCCGGGCATGGTTCCCACCCTGGCTGCCGCTTGCGCTTCTCGCCTGTCGGCAGGCGGGGCGCCTCCTGTGACCCGGCGGCCTAAGCGCTCGCCCCAGCTGCGCGGCTGTCCTTTAAGCGGCTTGCCCTCCTTGTCCCGCTTCACCCCCCTGGCCCAGGTGGGCAGGTGGGCGGCTACGCCGCCTTTCACCGCGCGGCCGAAGTCGCGCGCCTGCCGGCCTACTCCCCTTACGCCCGCTCTCGCGCCCGTGCCCACGTACGCCGCCTTGGCCGCGCCTCTACCGGCTCTCTTCGCTCCCCGGTAGGCCATTCCCCGCGCCCGCCGCCCGGCGCCGGCGGCTAAGCTAATAGCCGTCGCTGATCCGATTATCCCCGCGTATCGCCCGGCCATCGCCGCTACCACTAGCGCCACCGCGTATATTGATGCTTCCATCAACGCCTCAAAAGATTTTTTGAAGGGGAAATTTTTGCCGCCAAATAGGTCGCCCGCGTTAATTAAATAGTCAATATTAATTGCCCCTAGAATGATAAACAATACCACCGGGCCGTAGATTACGTAACGCATAAAAGTCTGCCACCACCTGCTGGCCAGCGCTCCCAGCCCGGGAAAGGCTACTGCCAGATAAGCTATCGGTGAAATAATCAACAGTAAAAGAAGCATGATGTATCGCATCAACAAGCTGAACACAACCACTGCCAGAGCCAGAGCCATTATCCAAGCCAATATGGCGTTCACCAACGCGGCCAGTACCTCGTCCCATCCCCTGACCGGATCAATGAGACTCCACCAGATACCTGTCTGACCCGCCCCTCTCGAAAACGCCTCCTCCAGCGTTTTATATCTGGCTCCCGTCTGGGCTATCGTCGCTAATTTACCTTCTACCTGGTCAATACTTATCCCGAACGGCCCTGGTAAGACAGCCATAATGACCCGCGAGACATCAATAATTAAACCGGCTATTACCAGACTGAAATTCACCAACAGCGCCGCTATTAGCAGCCGTGGCAGTAACCTCCGCACTCCTCCTCCGACGTTCAATCTTAAGGTTGTTAACAGTGCTATGACCACCAAGGCCAGTAAAAACCCCATATTTATAAAACCCAATACTACGGGCCATGCGAGCTTCACTATGAGATGTTCAGTAAACGTGCCCAAGGTCAGAAGCGGGACTATACTGGCTGTAAAGAAGGAAATTAACCAAGAAGCCAGCCAGGCCAAAGTTCTAAATAACGCTTTTAAAGTAGCGACGATAGCGTCGTTTTGTATGGCTAGTTGTCTCACACCAGGTATGAAATATGTTCCCCAAGACGCGAACCATTCTCCCCACGATGGCGCCGCGCGCGCCGGCGTTATCAGGCCGGCCACGCGGCCGTTGTCGGTTACATTGTCTCTTCTGACAACTGCCGGCGGACAAAAAAGAAGCGACTCGCCCGCGGCATCGGCCGGTATTACCGCCTGCCAGTCCAGGGAACTGTAGGCTTGTAAGGCCTTGGCGTCATCCAGTCTGACCGGCTCGCAGCCAGTCTGAACCAGATAGGCCTTTTCTTCCCGCACCGGCACCGGCAGCGGCCTTGCTGCCGCCCGGGCTGGCGGAGCTGGCAGCAGGCCCGCGCCCAGTATCAGGCTAGCTAGCCAGCCAAGCAGTATTTTTTTTGGCAGTCTTGCGGGCATAAATATACCGTTTAATAACAGGTAAAGCCGCACTGGGGCACGCCCGGCGTCTGGCGGAAATTGCCCGCCGTCAGCACCCTTAAAGCCTGCACCGCTCCCTGCTCTAAGTGCCCCGCTATCAGGTTGGCCGAGGGGGAGGTCGGTTCTTTCGGCTCGTCATAGCGCGGGTCAAGGCCGAATAAGTTTAAGCCTGTCCCCGCCACCGTTGACTGCAGGCCGCTTACGCTGCCCGCCGAGCAGTTTTCATAATATTCCGGTGTACCTGGCCTACACAGTCCGGGTGGGTCGGTATAGCCCTCCTCGCTCATTGAACAGTAACAGCTGGGCCCGGCCGCTTTTTCCCTTTCCACCAACTGCTTGCTGCCCGGTAGGTCAATGCCTTTTAAGGCGCTGGCCCGCTGGCTGGTGTCCAGTAGGCCCAATATTTGCGGTAAGCTGTACACATCCGCTGTCCGTACTGCTACCGGGTTCTTTACTACCACCGACAACTCTTCCGGATTTACATAGCTCGCCGGTGTCCCTGCTTGCGCGGGCGAGTCCAGTTTGCTTGATTTGAGCACAACGTCAGCCAACAGCCCCTGCTCCTCCATCAGTTCCTGCTGCGCGGCGATGCGATCATGGGCCGCTGCACCGATCCGCGTCGCTGCCTGTTCGGCGAATAAAACTTGACGCGCTGTCTCCTCTTGGCACGATATTCCCCGCTCTTCTCCTTCGCAGTTAACTTCAACCTTGCCATCCCTGCCGCGTACTAGATTTTTGTATGGATATTCTATGTCCTGATCATCCGGTGGTCCAAGTATAGTGCTGGTAGCGTTATCCAGCAACCTCGCTAATAATTCTGAATGGAACGCAGGGTCATCACTGTTTCTTACATATTCCCGCCACGCGGCTATGGCGGGAGAGTAAGCCATGGGCAGGCGCTCTCCCCCTTCCTTGTTGTATCTTCGTATACGCTCTTGTGTGTCTTCCGCTGTGCCTGACATAAAGGCTGCTAGCGTGCCATCCTTCACGGGCTTATTTTTCCAGTCTAGTGGATCCATGACGATCGCTCCTCGGCGCTTGTCCTCTATCGTCTTCAACTCGCTGGAGCTCGAACTGGTGCCAGTGTCGGTAGCGGTTAGGTTATACTCGCAATTCTCCAGTCCCAGCCCGTAATCACACAACGCGCGCAGCAGCTCGCTGGTTGAGTTGCGCCGCCCGTGCTCCGCCCCGTACTCGCGCACCAGCTGGTCGCTGTAAAGGTCGGTGCCTTCCAGGGTGATGGCGCGCGTTAAGAGATCGGCTATGCCGGGGTCGGTCGGGGAAACTGCCTCGTCTGTACCAACTTTGGTAGTTTCTGTTAAAGGAAATTTCTCCTCCTCAAACGGCGGCTCTATCCCTTCCTTTTCACCGGCTTTGGCCCGCTCTTTTAGCAGCTCTTCCCGCGTGTACCGCGTTTCCACGTAGTCGGCCTGGTCCAGCGCGGCCAGCACGTTGTAAAACAGCTGCTGCTGCGCGATGGCGGTGTAGAACACCGCGTGCGGGTCCGCCCGCGCCGCCCGGGGATAAAACGCGATGAGAGACACAACGCATACGACAAACAAAACACAAGCGGTATTTGTGATTTGTGTTTTGCTTAGTTTATGCTTTATTGGTCTTTTATGCATATCTAAAACTGGTAACTGGTAATTTCATACTTGACGCTCAATAGCTCTAATTATGCCGTTAATCAGCCGAGCCGCCTGATGCGCCTCATCGCCTAATCTTTTACATTGATCGCGCTCTACAAAACTTAAGTCCTTAGCGAGCAACAAAAAATTTTGCACCTCTGCCGCCGACCCGCGAGCTTGATGATAAAACCTAACCTTATCTTTATAATGATATCTGGCAAAACCCTCGGCAATGTTAGCTGTAACAGAACTGGCCGCCCGGCGTAATTGGCTGGTAATCCCATATAATTCCTCTCGCGGAAACTGCCTAGTAGCCACATAGACATTAAGAACTAATTCATGACCTTTCTTCCACGCATCAAGATCATAAAAGTTAATAACTGTCTTACTACCAGGTTGAGTCTTGGCTCTCGTCGTTGTCGTCGTAGTCGTGGTCATCGTAATTACTAGTTGCTAGTTACCAGTTACTTAATATCATACATCTCCTCCAGCGCCCGTATCCGCTCCGCCAGCTCCTGAAACACCGCCCCCAAATCCTCAATGTTTCGCGCCGCCACCAGCGCGCCCACGAAATCCTGGTCCACGCGGGACAGCAGCTCGGCGTTGTCCCGCAGGGACCGCGAGGCGGCTACCAGTTTTATGTGCGTGTCTTTCACTTCCGCCGGCGCCGGCACGGCCTTCAGTATCCCAACATTATCCGACAGCGCTTTTACCACCTGGTTCATGGGCTGCTTATCGCGCGCGTTGACCTGGGCCCGGAAGGCCGCTGCTACGTCCGAGCTGGTAACTTCTTTTAACTGGTCGTTGTGGGCGGACGATATTTGGTCCAGATAAGCGGACACGGCTTCCTTGCCCTCTCCCGCGGCGACTTTGATGTCGTCTTCAGTTAAGGCGGGCATCAGCGCGCCCCGGTTTTTCTCCACGAACGCTTCCAGTTTGGCCTGGTCCAGTATGTCCTCCTGCGGTACATCCTCGGGCAAAGTGGCCAGGTAGCGCTGGGTGAAAGTTTTCTGCTGGGTCACCTGGCTGCCCGTGGCCGGCTTGACGGCGTCGTCCGGCCCCGGTATGCGCGGGTCCCGCCCGGCTATTATTTCGTCCAAGTCGCTCATGCCGTCGCCGTCGGTATCGGGGTTGTTAGGGTCCGTCTGGTAATACACCACCTCAAACATGTCGGCTACGCCGTCCTCGTCGCTATCCTGCTGGCGGTCGCCGGCGTACTCCCGCGCCGCCTCCTGCTCCGTTTTTTCCTCGGCTTCTTCCCTGAACAGCAGCGTCTTGCCGCCCCAGTACAAGCCGAACAAAATCGCCAGCACCACCGCCGTGATGGCGGCTACTTGCAGGCCCAGCCGGTTAATTTCCTTCATGAAGGATGCTAGAAACTAGTATCCCCATTATATGACATTTCCCCTAAAACTTCACCTCTGTTTCCGGCAAAAGTCTTCTTACCTTTTCCACTTCCTCCGCCGGCAACGGGTTGCCTCGTAAATCCAACATCTCCAATTCCCGCAAAGCAACTATTTCCTCTGGGACTTCTCTTATATTATTACCACTAACGTCCAACCAAGTAAGACTGGTTACAAAACTGACTCCTCTGGTCAAACTTGGCATCCTGCGGCCGCTTAAATCAAGCCCGCAAACCTGCTTGCCGGCTTTTATAAAGTCCTCCTGCGCCGCTTTCAAGTCTGTGTAAATCTCTTCGCACACTAAAGCTCCCTCCTCGCTCTCCTCTGCTCCTGGTAAAAACTGCCTGCCCTCGTACCAGACTAGCAGCAGGAAGGCGACCAGGAAAACCGCCGCCGCCAGGAATAACAGGCTCCTTTTCGCCGTCATGCTAAAAATTCACCGTCGCGTTCGGCAAGAGTTTCCTTATTCTGTCCACTTCCTCCGCCGGCAGGGGATTGCCCCGTAACTCTAAACGCTCCAGTTCCGCTAATGTTGACGGCAGTAGGCTGCGGATTTGAGACAAAGGCAACGATGACAATTGGTTGTTTCTTAGATCCAACACCACTAACTTTTTGGCGTAAATAATCTGGTCCGGGACCAGATTTATTTGGTTTCCCCGAACTATTAGTTTCCGCAGGTTAGGCGCACCTATGTTTTGGTGTACCTCCGTTAACTGGTTTCCTTCTAGATTTAATACCTCCAAATTTTTCATACCACCCACCCAATAGGGAAATTTAGTTATCTGATTGTAACTAAAATCAAGCTCCCTTAATTCCATCAGCCAGCCTAGTTGTGACGGCATTGTTGCCATTTGGTTTCCGCTGGCGTCCAGCTTCACCAGACTTTTCCTCAATTGCCCTATATCTCCGCTGATCTCCGTAAGCTGATTATCGCTGATGTCTAAAATAGCCAGATTTTTAAAGGATGCAATTTCTTTCCCTAGCTTGGTCATATTTCCATTGCTAAGACTAAGCTCGCATACTTTCTCTGCGCTTTGCAGAGCTTTCTCTAGGTCTGTGTAGACCTGTTCCGGCGGGCACTCCAGCCTCACTTCAACTCGGGCCTCTTCTTCCTTCTTTTCCTCTTCCGGAGCCACCAGTAGTTTCTTCCCGCCCCAGTACAACCCGAACAGCACTAATAAAACTACGGTGGTGACGGCAGCCACTTTAACTCCCACCTTAACGGCTGACTCCCCCCCGCCGTCTGGCGGCGTTGGCGGCGTGGCGGTAGGCTCGTCCATAGGATTATGATACATTATAACGCGCTGAATGTTTAGGGGTTTAAGTGATGTACCACTTGTTTGTTAGCCAAGCATTCTTCCTTGGAAGTAATCCAGATGTCGTGAACCATGCGCGGCGTGGGACTGACTGAAGGCGAAGGCGATGGCGAAGGGCTGGGGGAAGGCGAAGGCGACGGCGAAGGGCTGGGGGAAGGCGAGGGCGATGGCGAAGGGCTGGGAGATGGCGACGGCGAAGGCGACGGCGAAGGGCTGGGGCTGGGGGAAGGCGAAGGCGAAGGGGGATTATCATCGTTAGTAATGGTACAGACAAGGTGGACGTTAATGGTCGGGATGTAGGCCGCGCCGTCCGAGCTGCAGTTCCCTCCCCAGTCGGAGGCGGTGTAGCCAGCCAGCTCTGTCTCTGCCGCCGTGTGGTTTCCCGGAGCAACCGCCACCGTTGCTCTTCCCTGTTCGTCGAGCCACACCTCTCCCCCGTCCAGCGTCAGCTTAAAATCGTTCGGCTCTGCCGTCCCGCCGTCATCAGTAGTTACCGTCTTCACCAACGTAATGGTGGAAGAGATGTCGTCATTGGTCACCGTACACGTTATCTGCTCTCCCTCCTCCAGGGTTACACTGCCGTCCTCGCAGTCTCCCGAGCCTCCCGTCCAGCCCAGGTTTTCGTATCCGAATTGCCCTTTTTCGCTAATCTGGTACGTTCCCGGCGGCAGGGGGTTTTCTTCTCCACTTTGCACTTGGTCTTTGTCGATGAACAGGGCAAAGCTATCTGCGCTGGCCGTCCCGCCGTCATAGTTGTTTACTTTCTTGATCAAGGTGATGGACGATGTTGGCGGAGGCGAAGGGGGATTATCATCGTTAGTAATGGTACAGACAAGGTGGACGTTAATG
>CAZLVG010000002.1:36696-38085 GCA_964562905.1 uncultured Candidatus Saccharibacteria bacterium
AGTTGTTTACTTTCTTGATCAAGGTGATGGACGATGTTGGCGGAGGTGACGGGGGGCTATCGTCGTCCTGAATCGCTGCCAGCGCGTAACCCTGTGATATGGTAACCTTGCCCGACACTACCTGGTAAATATTAGCGCCAAAATTTTCCTCCGGCTCCACCACTAAATCGGGTGTGATGGTTACGTTGAAAGCCGCTGACGGCGTCCCGTCGGCGACCGCCACCGTCATCGGTGGTTCCAGGGCGATGCCGCTGTAGTCGTCAGGCGATATAGCGGTCAAGTCGTAGGTCGACACCGCCACTTCCACTCCGCCGTGATTACTGACGGGATTGTCGAACGCGTCGTGCACCTCCACCGTGAAGCTGACCTGATTGGCTGGTTCTCCAGGATCTCCTTCCACCTGGGGGTAGGGCTCGGCGTCGTAAATGGACACGTACCACGTGTCATTGTCGTCAATAATTCCTCGGGCCTGGGGCTGGTCTAGGGTAATATTGCCCTTGCATGTTTGGCTTACATTTACGTAGAAATCTTCCTCCGGCTCTACTATAAAGTCATCCACGGTGTTAACCGTAAACGTGGTGCCAGTTGAATCCGCCTCAATGGTAACTTTCTGGTTCGCCACTGCCTCATAATCGCTGTCCATCTTCGCTGTCCCGTCTTGGGTTGACACCTCTACAATGACTTCTCCGGGACCGGCTGTCGGGGTGCCGCTGGCGTCGTGCCGGTAAACTTCAAATGTCAGCGTGCCTCCCTCCGTGGTTCTGCCCGGCTCTACCGCCCTGACTGAAACTTCCAGCGGGTCGTCGCACTGCGGCCTTGCTAGCAGCTTGTCCTGCAGTTCCGGCGGCCAGTCGCACGCTTCCGTACCCGCCATGGATACTCCCTCGCAGGTGCACCAGATCTCCTCTTCGCTTACTATGTCAGTCACTTTGGCTCCCGCGTCTACGTGATTTGAGTTGTCCACCGTGTCGTACAGTAGCGACAGCTCCATGCCTGCCGGAACGTCCACCGTGGCTGTCCCCGTTTTACTCTCCATAGAACATTCCTCGCCGCCCCCCGTGGATTCAAAAGCCTTGACGCCCCAGTCCCACGGCCCCACCACGAAGACCTGGTCCTTGCCCACTCTGGTTTGTTCCACCTTTCCCGTGACGCTAACTTTCTCCCTGTAAACGCAGTTTTGTTCCCCGCCGCAGGAGATCGTGTCAGCCGGCGTCTGGTGCTGATCGTTTCCCTCCGTTCCCTCCGCCGCGCAATTCCACGAATCTTCCACGCTCACGCTCAAGTTGGCGGCGTCTGGGCATATTAAGTCCGATGTTGACGGCTCGCTTTCCGCCTGGGCCAACCTGGCGCCAGTCTGGATGGCGGGTGCCGGCGAGGGGGCGGAGCGGG
>CAZLVG010000003.1:0-19685 GCA_964562905.1 uncultured Candidatus Saccharibacteria bacterium
TATGCCATGCCACTCTTTAAATAAACGGGTGGCGCGGCGCGCGGGGTCCCCGCGCGCCGGAGCCACTGTGGCGCGGGGTGGGGGCGCATGGGCCGCGATAAGAACCCGTCACAAGTATAGTGGCATGGCATATAGTTACAGTACTGCGAGCGTTGCACCGCCAGCGCTTCACCTGGATGTCGTTCAGCCTGCGGTTGCGCTTGACCTGGGAGATGAAAGGCTAGCCGTAAGCTGAGCAGCGCTTGAGGATTTTCTTGGTCGAGTAGAAGCTGTCAAACAGCACGTATTTTGGCTCAAGGCGCTGCTTTTTTGCCCAGGCCAGCAACTCCACCAGGGCGAGGACTGTGCGCTTCTTCTTTCCCCGGCCGCCACAGCTTGAAGGCCAGTGACTTATGTTATGGTGCCGTTGCTCCACATTAAGGCGACCACGCGCAAGCCCTGGACCCTGCGCCGCTCCCTGCTGGAGTACATCCAGCCGACGCAGTCGATGCGCCGGGCAAAGGCTTTGGGAATGACCGTGTCGTCAATGATGAGGTAGCCGTCCTTGAACTCGCCAACGGCTCGCCGGGCCAGCCGGAGCAGGAGTGCTTGCCCCTCCGACCGCACGGTCTGCAAAGCGCGGGTGAGCTGGTCGTGGCTTATTCCGTCACGCAAGCGACGGGCCATCCGGGTGCAGGTGGCTCGACCGGCCACCGTGAGTAATCCCAGAATATACGGTACAATGATTGCGGGCGTAGTTTTGAGCATAGGTGTTTGTGTTTATGTTTATGAATTAAGGCTACGCCCTTCATAATGCCAGAATTCTTTAGTTTTTAGCTACTGCGTAACTCCTGAATAATGCAAACATGTTGTTTGCCGGGCGGGATAATATGATGATTTTTAAAGCCGTTTACGGGTCAGGGACTGCCGCTTTGACTTTGGATTATTCGCCGATAGGCCTGGCGGCGTGAGGTCCTTCCTGGTGGTGTTCCTGCTGTCCTGGCTGGCCGGCCTGGCGGCCGGCACGGCCGGGCTGGGCGCAGCTTCTATGGCCGCGGCGGCGCTGGCGGCGGGGTTAACTTCAATCCGCTTGGGGCAGGGGCCGCCGGCGTCAGCGGCCGCCAGCGCGCTGCTGCTGCTTGGCTACGCGTGGGGAGCTGCGGCGGGGGCGCCGGCTGCCTGTATTTTTACTCCTCCCGCGACGGCCACGATACGAGGCCAGCCGGTGATAAAAGAACGGCATGTGTCAGTGCGGGCCGAAGACGGGCAGGGCTGCCAGGCACTGTTATTCCTCGGCCGCTTCCGCCATCCGCGGGAGGGCGACCAGGTAAGACTTCAGGGAGGCACCTGGCAGGAGCTGGCCGAGGTGAGCCAGTATTCGGCCGGCTACGCTGGCTACCTAAAACGTCAAGGTATCAGTGGTTCCTGGCTTTACCCAGAGGTGGAAGTTTTGCGGCACCGCGATACCTGGACGCAGAAGCTGCACGCGGGGATCCGCCGACAGGTAGCGGGCCTTCTTACGGAGCCGGATGCCAGCCTGGTGTCAGCGGTACTGCTGGCCGAGAGGGGGACTTTGCCTGATGACTTGACGCAAAATTTTAGAGCCACCGGCGTCAGCCACGTGCTGGCGATTTCTGGATTACACATTTCTTTGCTGACCGGCATGGCGCTGGCGCTGTTTACTTTGCTGCCGCTGCCGCCGTCTTTAAGGGCGGCGGTAGTGTTAACCTGGTTGTGGTCTTACGTGGTTTTTATTGGTCTGCCCGTGTCGGCCGTGCGGGCAGCGGCTTTCTGGACGGTAGGACTACTAGCTTGGCAGTTGCACTTACTGGTCAGTCTGCCGGCGGTACTGCTGCTGGCCGGGTCGGTGCTGGCCTCGGTGAACCCGCTGTGGCTTCAAGACGCGGGCTTCCAGCTTTCCGTCAGCGCCGTGGCCGGCATCTTCCTGGCCTTATTTTTAACCCAGGCTGGACGGCAGCGCCACTGGTGGCTCAACCTGGCGGTGATCTCCCTGGGCGCTTGGGCGGCTACCGCGCCTGTCATTGCTTACCATTTTGGCAATCTGACGCTGTCGGGAGCAGTGGCCAACTTGCTGGTGGTGCCAGTTGTGCCGGTGCTGTTGGCTCTGGCCGCGGCCGCGCTGCTGGCGTCATTTGTTTTAGCGCCAGCCGGCCTGTTTCTGGCTTGGCTTTTGCATCTGGCAGTAGCCTGGATGAGTTTTGTTACCGGCGCCTTGTCGGCCGTCCCCGGTCTTTTTTATGAGAACCTGACGGTGCCGGCCTGGTTTATCCCTCTCTATTACCTGCTGTGGCTGATGCTGGTCCACGTGTTTATGCGCTATAAAGGCCGCAGCTGGCGGGAAGTATGGGAATAAATAAGGCGAAAATGCCAAGAAAAAAAAGAAAAAACTGCCAGTTGGGAGGAGGGATATTAATTCTAATCTCCACCCTTTTGTTGTTGGCGGCGGTACCGCCGCCGGAGGACAAAGTTGTTTTCCTGGACGTGGGCCAGGGCGACGCTATTTTATTGCAGGAAGGAACCAGGCAGGTACTGATTGACGGCGGGCCGGGCATGGCGGTGCTGCGGCGGCTGGGCAAAGAGATGCCCTGGTTTGACCGCCGGCTGGAGGTGGTTGTCCTCACCCACCCCCAGCGGGACCACCTGGAAGGCTTGCTGCACGCGCTGGACCGGTATGAAGTGAACCTGGTATTGCTGCCACGGGTGGCCCATGCCTCGCGGATGCAGGAAGTTTGGCTGGAGAAAATCTCCAGTAAAGGCATACCTTACCGCTTTGCCTGGGCGGGGCAGGAGCTGCGGGCGGGCGATATATCTTTGCGGATTCTGGCGCCGCTGGACACTGAAGCGGCCAGGGCGGCCGCGCGGGCTGACGTAAACAACGCCTCTGTCGCAGTCAGAGCTGACTTCCACGGCTTGTCTTTTCTGCTCACGGGAGATAACGAGAAGCGCCTGGAAGTAGTACTGGTCCGCAACACAGAGGAAAAACTGCTGGACGTGGATGTTCTGAAAGCGGGCCATCACGGCAGCAAGACTTCCACCACGCAGTTACTGGTGGATAGGGCTAGCCCGTCCGCGACAGTTATCTCGGTCGGCGCTGATAATAAATTCGGCCATCCCAGCCTTGAGGTGCTGGAGCGACTGGCCGGCCGCCCGCTGTGGCGCACTGACTGGTCCGGCTCCATTAGGTTCATCCATACGAAAAGCGAACAGTGGCTGGCCACTACCTTACGGCAATAGTTGTTGGGAGGTAACTTTGGTTGACCGGAGCATTGACCGGCCTTATAGTGGAATACGACGGCAAACGTTCGCTATTTAAATTAAGATGCTGTCGGGATAAGTGAAGCGGGTGTGAATCCCGCGCTGTGCCGCAACGGTGACGCCGCCTTGAAGGCGGAGAAGTCCGATCCTTGCCCGTCAGCAGTTTACAACGCTTCCGAGCAGGAGCAAATGAAATAGAGTAATAGGCCCAAAGAATGTAACTCCTGTTCGCGCCAGCGGTAAGGAGATTTTTTATGTCCCAGAACAACAAGATAACGCTTATCGTGATCCCAGACAGCACCGCGAAGTTATTCCGGCCTAGCTGGCTTTCCTTTATGGCCTGGGGAAACATGCTTATCCACAGGGAGTTGCTGGAGTATTGTGGTACTCTTACCAATGGTTCTTCGGATGAGGAAAGGCGAGGGGGTGAAGTCCTCATAAAAAGAAAGCGTGAGCCCATTTTCCATGGGCTTACCACCTTTTAATCCTTTTAAAAACCTAAAAACAAATGAATTATTTTAAGACGTTGCAGAGGGTAAACATAAGATTTTCTTTAAATGACGCAGACGTGGCTAACCTGCCTGACGTTCGCAAGAGGGACGGGCGGACGGTGCCGTTTGACGAGAAAAAGATCTCCCAGGCGGTATCAAAGGCTTTTGAAGTTACGGGGGAAGGCAAGAAACAGGAGGCCGATTTTATCGCTAAGAAGGTGGTACGGGATCTGCTCAAGCTGAAGAAGGCCAGCCACGACAAGCAGTTTGTTCCGGACGTGGAGATGGTGCAGGATCTGGTGGAGGAAGAGCTGATGCTGCAGGACTTCGTGAAGACGGCCAAGGCCTACATTTTATATCGGGAAAAACACGCTGAATTACGGGAAGCCCGCGGGCAGGTACCCGCTCACGTCAAGGACTTGGTCAGGCGAAGTAAGAAATATTTCCGCAATCCGCTGGCGGAATTTATTTACTACCGCACTTACGCGCGCTGGATTGACGAGGAGGGGCGCCGGGAGACATGGATAGAAACGGTGGACCGTTATGTGGAATTTATGAAAGAAAATCTGGGCAGCCGTTTAAGCGATGAAGAATATGAAGAGGTGCGCCAAACCGTTTTGAATCAGGAGGCCACGCCTTCCATGCGGCTGATGCAGTTCGCGGGCAAAGCGGCCCGCAGCACTAACGTGTGCGCTTACAATTGTTCTTACATAGCTCCTTCCTGCTGGCAGGATTTCGCGGAGGTCATGTACGTGTCCATGTGCGGTACGGGAGTAGGCTTTTCAGTGGAAAGCCAGAACATACAGGCCTTGCCGCAGATTAAGCGGCAGACGGGGAAGAAGCTGCCGACGTACGTGGTGGAAGACAGCAAGGAAGGCTGGGCTGACGCGCTGGCGCATGGCTTGAACACCTGGGCGGAGGGTAAGGACGTTGATTTTGACCTGTCGCGGCTGCGGCCGGCCGGGGCCAGGCTGAAGACCATGGGCGGCAAAAGCTCCGGGCCGGAGCCGCTGCGCCAGCTGTTAGAGTTTACGCGGTCTAAAATGCTGGGCAGGCAGGGCAAAAGGCTTGCTAATCTGGACGCGCACGACATTTTGTGCAAAATAGGTGACTGTGTGGTATCGGGCGGCGTCAGACGCAGCGCCCTTATTTCTTTATCCGATTTGGATGACGCCGACATGCGCGACGCTAAGAAGGGGCAGTTTTACGTCCAGGAGCCGCAGCGCAGCCTGGCTAATAACTCCGCTGTGTATCATGACAAGCCGGACGCCGCCGAGTTCATTGACGAATGGACGGCTTTAATGAAAAGCGGCAGCGGCGAGAGAGGAATTTTCAACCGCGGCAGCCTGTCCCGCACTTTACCGGCCCGGCGGCGGCAGCGCCTGGACAAGGGCGAAGCCCCGCAGTGGGGAACGAATCCTTGCGGGGAGATCATCCTCAAAAGCAAGCAATTTTGTAATCTAACTGAAGTGGTAGCCCGGCCGGAGGATACGGCGGAAACGCTAAAAAGGAAAATCAGAATAGCCTCGCTGCTGGGCACTTACCAGGCTACGCTGACGCATTTTCCTTATCTGTCTAAGCAGTGGCAGGAAAACTGCGAGAAAGAGAGGCTGCTGGGAGTTTCCATCACCGGACAGTGGGACTGCCCGGCTGTGCGCTCGGCTAGGGTACTGGAGCAGCTCAAAAAAGAGGCGGTCAGGGCTAACCAAGAGTACGCGGAGAAATTGGGCATTCAGCCAGCTACAGCCGTAACGTGCGTAAAGCCCTCCGGCACCGTTTCGCAAGTGGTTGACTGCGCTTCGGGCATGCATCCGCGCCACGCCCGTTATTACGTGAGAAGAGTGCGCATCTCGTCCACCGACGGCCTGTTTCAGATGATGAAAGATCAGCGCGTGTCCTACTATCCGGAGGTGGGCCAGTCCATAGAAAACGCCAATACCTACGTGCTGGAATTTCCGGTCAAGGCGCCGGAGAAGGTAGTGGTTAAGGACGACTTGTCGGCGCTGGACCAGCTAAGGCACTGGAAGCTGGTTAAAGAAAAGTTCACGGAACACAATCCGTCCGTCACTGTTTCCGTGGGGAATGACGAGTGGATACAGGTGGCTGACTGGCTGTACGAGAATTGGGATCTGATCGGCGGGTTGTCCTTCCTGCCGCGCTCGGACCACGTGTATCAGTTGGCCCCCTATGAGGAAATTGACAAGAAGCGCTATGAGGAACTGCTGGAGAACGTGAAGGACATAGATTACTCTCGGATAGTGACCTACGAGAAAGCGGATGACACGGACATAAAAATGGAACTGGCCTGCGCGGCTGGAGTGTGTGATATAGGCTAATGTTGTATACAGGCCGGGGGGACGCGGGCACTACTGTCACGTGCCGCGAGGGCGGGAGAGTAACCAAAGGTTCTCACGCCGTGGAAGCGTTGGGCGGCGCGGACGAGGTTAACTCATGGCTGGGAGTTTGCAAGGCGTCGCTGCCGCCGGAGCTGCGATCATTCCGGCGGATTATTCATAATTTACAGGAAGATTTATTTATCATCCAGGCGGAGCTGGCCGGGGCGGACAAGTACGTAAGAGCGGACCGAGTTAAGGAGCTGGGGCGGCTGACGGAGAAAATACAGATGGAACTGCCCGAAATCAACACGTTTTTTGTGGCGGGGGAGACGGAAGCCTCGGCCCGGCTGGACTTTGCCCGCGCGCTGGCCCGGCGGGCGGAACGGCAGATTGTGCGGGCGGCCGACGCGGGCGAGATAAAGATAGAGGCGGATACGCGGGCTTACTTGAATCGCTTGTCCAGTGTACTGTACGCGCTGGCCCGCCTGGCCAACCACAAGTTAAAGGCACAAGAGCAGCCGCCGGCGTATTAAATTTGTAACTCGTAATTCAGTAAGTAATTTGAAATTCAAACACCCGCACCCGAACATTCCCAACATTCAAACGCTCACATTCAAACACCCGATGTTTGAGACAGGTGTTTGAGACATTCTGGTGAAGCGGATTACGCCAGAACTCTAGCGGACGCTCAACATTTACTCTTAGATTATTAGGGCTAGAGGCCGTATTAGGCCCATTCAAACATCGGGTGTTAGAGCGGTGGTTGCGCACCCATCTTGTGTTGGAAAAGACTACAGTTTGACTTACGGCGCGTATGGTAATACAAAGAAGCAATACTTTCCTTTGGTTCTTTGGCGTCAATCGGGTCGGGATGTAGCTCAGTCTGGTCCAGAGCGTGCTGACGTGCTTTAGCAAGGTCGTTGGTTCGAATCCAACCACCGATTCTATTAGTTTCTGGTTCTTTTTTGGCGGCTGTAGCTCAAACTGGGAGAGCGCTTCGTATCGCGCAGCTATTGCTGTGGGCGAAGAGGTTGCGGGTTCGAATCCTGCCAGCTGCTTTTTTCTTTTGGGCGTTTTTCTGGCTTGATATTGGAATAAAAATGGTGGACAATGAGACCATTATGATTGAGCGGACTTTGGCCATTGTAAAACCGGACGGGGTTCAGCGCGGGTTGCTGGGGGAAATCTTGAGCCGGTTTGAGCGGGCCGGCTTAAAAGTAGTGGGTATGAAAATGGTATGGCCCGAGGCGGAGCTGGTGGGGCGTCACTATCCTGATGATGAGGATTATTTGAGGAGCGTGGGTGAAAAAGCGCTGGCCGGTGCCCGGGAAAGAGGGGTGGAGATAAAGGAGACGGCCTTGGAGATCGGCCGGCGGGTGAGAGAGGCAAACATAAGGTACATCTCCACGGGGCCCGTACTGGCGCTGGCGCTGGAAGGCAACACGGCGGTGCAGACGGTGCGCAACTTGGTTGGCGGCACTAATCCTTTAAGCGCCGATGTAGGCTCTATTCGCGGCGACCTTACCATTGATGATTTCTCCCAAGCGGACAGCGAGGGCAGGTCGGTGCGCAATCTGATGCACGCGTCGGGCGACGCGCGGGAGGCCGAGCGGGAAGTAGCTTTGTGGTTTTCTGACCAAGAGCTTTTCCAATATCAGACGGTAATGGATAAAGTGCTGCATGATCCCGGATGGGGGAAGTAAGCCTCAAGAAGAAAACGGTATCTCTAGCTAATACAAGCGCGGCCGGCTTTATATTAACCGGCGCGCTGGTGCTTTTCGCGGCCCTTAAAATAGTATATTCAGCTCCTCGTCTTACGGACGGCAACGCTTACCTGTACATGGCTCGCCTTATTACGGAAGGGTTTGTTCCTTACCGTGATTTTTTTCTAGCCTCTCCTCCGCTGGTGGTCTACGGCTACGCGCTGTTCGGCAAGATATTCGGTTTCTCCTGGAGCTCTTTTAATTATATTCCCGTTCTGCTTACTACCCTGGACGTGCTGGTAATCTACACGCTTCTTAAAAAAGTTTTTAGCCGGCCGGCCAGGCTGGCGGCCGCGCTTGCCTACCTTTTCTCCTTTGCCGTACTGGCCACGGCCGATTTTTACAGCGGCGCGCACCTGGCGCTTACTCTGAATCTGCTGGGCGCGCTGGCCATGTTGCGGCGCCGGCCGCTGGCCGCCGGCGCGTTATTCGGGTTGGCGATGTTGGCCAAACTGTACGCCGCCGTTATTTTCGCCGCCGTACTGCTTTATTTTATACTCCGGCGCCAATGGCCGGACGTGGTAAAAAGCGTGTTAAGCTTTACCGCAGTAGTCGGTAGTGTCTGCCTTATCTTCTGGTGGCTGGCCGGCCAGCCGTTCTGGCAGCAGGTGTTGCTTAATCATCTGGCCAAAGCGGAAGGAATTCCTAAAGCGCGGGTATTTAAATTCTTTGTGCTGCATGACTGGTGGCTTATACTGGCTGTTCCCCTGTCTTTTTACTGGAAAAAATGGATACCGGGGATAATAATACTGCCGCTTTTGCTGCTGGGCACATTTCTGGCTGTGTATCCCGACATGTATTATCTGTATTTCAAGATGGTAGCCCCCTGGCTGGCGCTGTTGTTGGGGTGGAATGTCGCGCACGTGTGGAGAAGCTGGCCCGGCTGGAAAACGGGGGTCGCCACGGCGGTGCTGCTGTTGGCCGTGGTGGGTACTGGCGTCTGGCAGTGGCACGGCCGGCAAGCGCGGGCGGCCGTCATCACCGATTTCAATAAAATAGCAGAGACGGTGGGGCAGCTGACTGAAGAAGGACGGCCCATTTACGGTGATTACACGCTGACTCCGCTGCTGGCGCTGGCAGCCGGCCGGCCCATAGCCGGACGGTACGTTGACACTAATTCTGTGTATTTTGATACGGGTGTGTTTGATTACGAAAAGCGGGCCGAAAAAATACGCGGGGAGGGCGTTAACACCATAATTACCAAAGCCGTTTTCAATCCCGACGGCCGCTTGTTGGCCGGACCGGGTTCCGTGCTGCCGCTGTCTTTTTTTGAAGAACATTGCCAGCCGGCCAGTGTCTTTCCCCTGGAGCGTGACTACTCCCACAACGCCGTTATCGTGTGGCAGTGCGGGTATTAGGTTCTCTCTTCCGGCGGCCTCTGTACACGCATTTCTCCGTATGTTATTAAACCAGTTGGGCTTGCGTATAAACAGTCCCTTGTTCTTTAACCAACAAAAGACAAATCGCCTCGTATCTACCTTCAGCAGTTTACCGTACTTTCTTACAGAGGAGTAAAGAAGATGTTGGATAAACTTGCGGGCAGAGCCTCTGGCCGGCTGCGCCAGCGGGCGGAAGCACTGATGGACAGAGAGATAAGATACTTACACTGTCCGTCTTTCAACCTGCCGCGCGCGGAACGGTTCATTGTGGATGTTCCGGGGCCTGACAACAGTGGCCCGGTAGTTGGATCCGGTCATGATCTTCTGACGCGAAGGGAGGAGTATGTGCTGTTTCGTCGCCTGAATTATTGCCAGATGAGAGCCTGGCGGTCGCGGGCGGCGATTGACCCCGGCCGGCCCAAAGCCGCCGCTGTGGAAGAAGCGGAGCGGTGGCTGCGGCAGGCGGACCAGACCCGCAACGCCATAATAGTGGCTAATCAAGGACTGGTATGGTCTGTAGCGAAAAGGTTTGCCGCCCCCAGCTTTCCGGAAGGCGAGCTGGATCTTCTGGTAAGCGAAGGCAACCAGATTCTGGTGCGCGCCGTTGAAGGTTTTGACTGGCGGCGTGGCACTAAATTCGGCACCTATGCCACCAGGGCGCTTATGCGTGGCTTCCTTCGCTACAAGATTGTCCAAGGCAGGGTCCACGGAAGGGAGACCAGCGTCGATGAGCATTTCTGGCGCATGGCGGGCGGGCGCGGCGGCCATCCGGATACCAGAGTTCGTGAGGCCAAGGAAACAGTGTCTGCTATCTACAAGGCCCTGGATGAGCCGCTGGACGAGAATCAGGCGATGATAATTCGGGGATATTACCATTTTGACAAGGAACTGCCGTCGTCTCTGGAAGGTCTGGGCAGGCGGCTGGGTTTTACCAAGGAGTGGGTTCGGCAGCTTAAAAGAAGAGCGGAGAGTAAACTTAGGAACGCGGCCCTGGCTGCCGGTCTTGACGCTTCTTACTGACTTAAGCCTCCTTTTCTCCTTCAAGAATCACGCGCGAGCTTTAACCCAAAGCTCGCTTTTTTATTGCCTCGTCGTACTCCGGGAAGTAGCCCCTGATAACGGACAGGTCAAAACTGGCCAGGATTGATTCCTTAGGTTCTCTTTCCAGTAAAAACTCAAAGGAGGCCTTGACTAGCTCCTCCGGCGTAATCTGCTCCTTAGTCAGCCGGCGCCAGTCGTCTTTACTGACGGTAACCTGGTGGTTGGTCGCTACTCTCTCCGCGACCACTACCTTGAAGCGCCAATCGCCAGTGGTTTCTCCTAAACGCGTTACCATTATCTCCGCCATCTACATTGTATTTTGCCTGCTTTTGTTATATTTTGCCAGTGCGGTTTTAGCCTTGTACGTTTGACAATTCAGAACCCTATCTAGTTCCTCTAAGTGGCAAGGAGAAAGAAATGAAACCTGTGGTGTTAGTTGTGTGGCCGCTCATGGGCGACATGCTGTACACGCTGGACGCCTTGAAAAATGTCCTGGACAAAAAGGCCGGCTTTTTGCCGCTGCCTGTGGTCACCGGCGCCGCTTACGTACCGGAGGACTTTGGAGTGCGCATCATTGACGAAAATACGGAGGGAACTGGCTGGCTGCGGCAGTCGCTGGAAGGGGTGTGTTTAGTTGTCCTTTCCTTTATGAATGTGCAGCACGGTCGGGCGGTGCAGATAGCGCGTCAAGCCAGCCGGCGCGGGGTGCAGGTGGCGGTGGCGGGTACTTGGGTCAGCCGCGACGAGGACTGGCGCTCCTTTCCCGCTGATTATTACCTGCGGGGGCCCGCGGAAGGCTGGGCCGCGGAGTTTTTTGCTTCCTTCCTGTCCCAGAAGGCCGCGCGTCATTACTACGCCTGCGAGGACAGCCGTTTCACCCGCTATCGGCGGCCGCGCTACGACCTGTTGAACGTGAGCGATTACCACAACGCCCAGCTGCAGAGCTCGGAAGGATGTCCTTACCGCTGCACGTTTTGTTCGGAAAGTCATCAGGTGCGGCTGCGACCGATTGAGCAAGTTCTGGACGAACTGGAATGCCTGTACCGCCAAGGATCCCGTGCTGTCGTTTTCGCCGACGCCAACCTGCTGGTGAAGCGGTCGCGGTATGTTGAGCTGATGAAGGCCCTGGCTGGTTGGAACGCGGACCACCACTGGGCGGTGAGATTTGGCGGCGAGGTATCTCTTAATCTGGCCGACGATCCCGAGCTGCTACAGTTGCTGCCGGAGGCCGGCTTTCAGGTGGTATACCTGGGGATTGAGACACTAAGCCAAGAAGGCCTTACGGCCATCAAGAAACGGCATAATGTCTCGCGCCGCGGGCTTTCCCTGCTGGAGATGGTGCGCCGCTTTCAGCGGGCTGGACTGGAGGTAACGGCAGGCTTCATCAACGGATTTGACCACGACACACTGGACTGTTTTAGGGCCACGGCCGAGTTTATTGAAGAAGCGGGCATCGTTTTTACCACGGCCGGCTCTCTGGTCGCCACCGCCGGCACGCCCTTGTGGGAGCAGTTCAGGAGCCAGAACCGGCTGTGGCTGTCCCCGGGTGGCGAGGCTGAAGAAGGCGGTTTGGACAGCGCTAATTTCGGCGGGGGGCCCAACTTTCAGCCGGCACGGATGACTTGTCGCCAGTTAGCGCAAGGCTCTCGCTGGCTTTGGCGCCGCCTGGCTTCAATACCGTCTTTCCAGAGGCGGCTGACAGGCCTGGTGACTAATATTGGCGCCGGTAATCGCCAGCTGGGGCGCCGCGTGGCCTTAAGACCTTACATGCATCTGGTTTGCCTGCGCGCTCATCTGGCTTACTGTCGGAACCAAGCCTTGCGTCCCGCTTGGCGCACGGCCTTGAGGCTGCAGCTGCGGTATCCGGGAAAAGTAGGTGTCATCACCCGTGCCATGTGCGAATTCCTCCAGCTGCGCGCCAGCGCGTTGGCCAGCGGCGCCGATCCGGACCACGTACCCGCCGAGCCAGACTTCGGCGATGAGACTGCCAGTCTAGCGGTACAATAAGGTTCTTTCCGCGTCCCGGCAGCCTGGTTCAGTGAGCAGAGGCGCTGTATTCAGCGGTAAAGCTGTCGGCCGCCGCTCTGTCGCTGTCACGGGACCATTTAGCCTTGTGCGGGAGTGTTTTTTTCTCGTCCCTTTGCACTTCCGCATGAGGCTTTTTTAATTTTTCTCCACAATGAATGAACTTGCTGTCTGGTGAGCCGCGCCCGCCAGCACGGCGGGTAAAAATTTTGGGAGGAAAATTACCTCTTAATTAGTCGCAAACATAAAAGTTGCCGGCTGAAGGGTGATGATCAGCGCTAAAAAATACTCCCATATTACGTAATATGGAAGGATAAAAACGATGAAATTTTATTGTCATTTCTTATCTTATAGCTTATGTGTTTAACCGTCCTCTTTCTTTCAATGTTCGTAATTATGGCTTTGTACTAAATGAAAACAATTTACGGTTAAAGGCTGGCAAAATCTTGTCGTGAATATATAATCGTGTAAGATTACTCGTGAGCCCGCCGGCACAAAAACGCCGCGGGAAAAGCGGGGTGTAGTATAGTGGTAGTACGCACGCATGGGGTGCGTGTAGCCCGGATTCGATTTCCGGCACCCCGACCGTTAACACCGACAACATCTCGCGGGTGTAATGTTAATGCTGTATATTGATTTTATGGGTAAACTGAATGATTTACGCGATCTGACAGACACGCAACGAAAAGCGTTAGAAGTTGTGGAGAGCGAGCCGCGGCTGTTTGAGATATTTTATCTGACCGGCGGCACGTTGCTGAAGGGGCTGGGGGTTGTGCCCAGAGAGTCAAACGATCTTGATTTTTTCACCTTCGCTCACGTTGACGGTCGTCTGTTTATGGAGCGTGCGGGAGTGCTGCGTAATTTGCTTGAGAACTCGTTCGGGCGCCGGTCAATTTTGAGCACGGACCGCGGCTTTGTTCATAAACCGAGCGGCATGCTAGTGGAGACGGTACAGGACGGGCTGTCCAACATAGCTCCTTTTGCGCTTTTTGGCCGCTTGCGCACGGCTAGCCTGGAAGACGTGGCGGCGCACAAGGCGTCAGCTTTGTGTTCCCGCGATGAAATAAAGGATTATATCGACGTAGCTTTTCTGACCCGGCTTAAGGGTTGGACCTTACAAGGATCTGGAAAAACTGGCAGAAAGGAAATTCAGTCTGGGCACTATTAGCGAGGAGAAGCTATTGGCAGAGCTGGTGGCAAAGCGCGGCGCCATGCGCGTGGCACCGGGACATTTCACGCGCGACGGACAAGAATACGCGCGGCTGGTTGAGAACCAGATATCTGGACTGATTGAGGGGGTGTCTGTATCAAGGAAATACACGCCGGCGGAAATTGAAGCACTGACTAACTGGGACGGGCTGCTGGCCAAGCCGCCGTGGAAGAACAAAATTGAGATGCGCCAGTATTACGCTCGTTACGTTGACCGCCTGCTTTGGCGTTACTTCAGCGAAGAGGACTGGCGCAACCTGGCCGGAATCATCGACGAGCTGCGGGTGGACGACAAACTCAAGAAAACCACGTGTTATCTGTTGGAGAAGCGAAAAGAGAAAAAAGGGGAATAGGCAGGACTTGCGCGCCTCGTCGTTTACTCTTGGACGGTATGCTATTTACCGGCCGCCTGTTTCCTGATTAGGGTTTTAATACACTTGGCGCAGGCTAGCACCTGGCGGCCTTCATAGGCGGCCGGCTGCAAGTTGGGCTTAAAGTCGCGCGTGGACGTGATATTCCGATGCCCGCGCAGCAGCTTACGGGTGTGCCCTTTTGATTTGGTTTTGCCGCAGACGGCGCACGTTTTGGCCATAGGGAGGGCTAGTAATTAGTAACTGTTAACTAGGGAATCAGGATACGTGTTTTTGAAGATAAGGGCAAGGGGTGATAGACTGACAGGCATGATAATCAATGGTTTGCTGGCAAGCGCGCCGACGTTTCAGAGGGTGGCAGTGAGCGGGGCGGCGCTGATGGTGGCCGCCGCTCCGGAAGGACTGCGGGTGGGGGCTTTGGTACTCGGGCTGGCCGTGGCTATTATTTTTCATGAAGTGGCCCATGGTTACGCGGCTCTTAGGCTGGGAGATCCTACCGCTTATTACGCGGGGCGGCTGACGCTTAACCCGGTAAAGCACATTGATTTGTGGGGAACGATTATTGTGCCGGCGTTTTTAATTCTGTCGGGAGCTGGTTTTGTTTTTGGCTGGGCCAAGCCGGTGCCGGTTAATTACTACAACCTGCGCCGGGGCAGGTACGGGCCGCTGCTGGTGGCCCTGGCGGGACCCATGACTAACTTCGCGCTGCTGGCCTTCTTCGGCCTTATGGTCCGTCTTTCCCCGCCCAATACCGCGCTGCCGTTTTTGTTCGTGACGGTGGCCATGGTTAACGGGGTGCTGATGTTGTTTAATCTTATCCCCATTCCGCCGCTGGACGGTTCCAAAATCTTGTATGTTTTTTTAGAAGGGCGTCCGGACGTTGTGCAGTGGCTGGAGCGGTACGGACTTATACTGCTGATCGCGGTGCTGCTGTTCGGAGGCGGGCTGCTTTACACGCTTGTGTTTACGCCGGCGGTGGCGCTGACGCAGTTCTTCTCCGGGTTGTCGGTGTTATAAGAGTACGAATTACGAATTACGAATTACGAGTTACGGATTACGAATTACGAAGCCATTGCTTTTTTTCGCGTGTCGTATATATTTAAGCTAGCGCCGCGCTTTAAGTGAAGCGGTGCCTTTTAAAAATAACTATTATGCCCACGGCTAACCAACTGGTCCGTAAAGGACGCCAACACAGAACGAAGAAACCGAAAACGCCGGCCTTGCGGCGCGGGTTCAACGTGCTTAAGAATAAGTCGGTTCAGATCAAGAAAGGCTCCCCTTTTAAGCGGGGGGTGTGCTTGCAGGTAAAAACCATGACGCCTAGCAAACCTAACTCCGCTTTGCGTAAGGTGGCCCGGGTGCGCTTGACCAACGGGCAGGAAGTTACCGCCTACATTCCCGGAGAAGGGCACAACTTGCAAGAGCACTCCATAGTGTTAGTGCGCGGCGGGCGGCGCAAGGACCTGGTCGGCGTCAGGTACATGGTGGTGCGCGGCGTGCTGGACACGGGCGGCGTGGAAGGCCGCAAGCGCGGGCGCAGCCGGTACGGGACTAAGAAACCGAAGAGGACTTGAAATCCGAATGTCAAAATCCCAATATCAAAGCAATGACTGAAGTTCAAAAGCCAAAGGAATATTTTTCTGTATGTTGTTTTAGTCATTGGGGTTTGGAACTTGATTTGACATTTGAGCTTTGGATTTTGGATTTCTAACGCTATGCCTAGAAAGAAACGAGTTTACAAAAACAGAAAGTACCTGAAACCGGATCCCAAATTCGGTAATCTGCTGCTGGCTAAGTTTATCAACCAACTGATGCGGGACGGTAAAAAGAGCGTGACTCAGCGTATCGTGTACGACGCGCTGGAAAAAATTTCAGCGGAGACGAAAGACGACCCGTTGTACGTGCTTGACGCCGCGGTCAGAAACGTCACGCCGGTGTTAGAAGTTAAAGGCCGCCGGGTGGGAGGGGCTAACTACCAGATAGCCCAGGAAGTGCGGGGGGAACGGCGCGAAACGCTGGCTATGCGCTGGTTGAAATCTGCCGCCCGCGCCCGTTCCGGACGGAGTATGGCGGACAAGCTGGCGGCGGAGCTAATGGACGCGGCTAAGAAAGAAGGGGGAGCCGTGAAAAAGAGGGAGGATACGCACCGCATGGCAGAAGCGAACCGCGCCTTTTCTCATTTTGCCCGCTAAAAGTTAAACAGTTGCCATGGCGGATAAAGAAAAATTCCCCCAGGTTCCCCTGGACAAAATCCGTAATTTTGGGATTATCGCGCACATTGACGCCGGTAAGACTACCATGACGGAGCGCATCCTGTTTTATACCGGCTTGACTCATAAGATAGGCGAGGTGCATGAAGGCCAGACCATTATGGACTGGATGGAACAGGAGCGGGAGCGGGGCATTACTATAACCTCGGCAACCACTACCTGTTTCTGGCAGGGGCACCGGCTTAACCTTATTGATACTCCCGGACACGTGGATTTCACCATGGAAGTGGAGCGCAGCCTGCGGGTGCTGGACGGCGCGGTGGTGGTATTTGACGGCGTAGCCGGCGTAGAGCCGCAAAGTGAAACTGTATGGCACCAGGCGGAGCGTTATCGCGTGCCGCGCCTGTGTTTTATCAACAAACTGGACCGCACGGGCGCTGACTTCTGGAAAGCGGTGGCGTCCATTCACGAGCGGCTGACTAAAGATACGGCCGTCATGACTTTGCCCATCGGGTCGGAAGATAAACTGGAGGGGGTTGTCGACCTGTTATCGCAGAAAGCGTGGTACTTTGAAGGTAAGTTCGGAGAAAAAGTGGTAGAAAAGGAAATTCCCGCCGACATGGTTCAACAAGTACAGGAAAAGAGAGAAGAGCTAATTGAGAAAACAGCGGGCACGGACGACGAGCTGGCAGAGAAATTTTTGGAGGAGCGGGAAATATCCGAGGAGGAACTTACGGCCGCGTTGCGCCGGGCAACTATTGCCAACCAGCTGGTGCCGGTCTTTTGCGGTTCCGCCCTTAAAAACAAAGGCGTGCAGCGGGTGCTGGACGCGGTGGTGAGTTTGCTGCCTTCGCCGGCCGACCTGCCGCCGGTGCAGGGCACGCATCCTGTTGATCCCAACGTCAAATTAGCCAGGCGGCCGCTGGAGTTGGAACCTATGAGCGGCTTGGCTTTCAAGGTGGCTTCGGACCCTTACGTGGGCTCGCTGACCTACTTCCGTGTGTATTCGGGCAAGCTGGCATCGGGTTCTTACGTGTTAAACTCGGCCACCGGCAAGAAGGAAAGAATCGGCCGCATTCTTCGTATGCATGCTAATGACCGGGAGGAAGTAAACGAGATAGGAGCTGGCGGCATCGGCGCTCTGGTCGGACTTAAAAATACTACTACGGGAGATACGCTTTGCGATGAAAGCGATCCCATTGTCCTGGAGCGGATTACGGGCGAGGAGCCGGTGATAGCCATCGCCGTGGAGCCAAGAACTAAAGCCGACCAGGAGAAGATGGGCCAGGCTCTGAAGTCGCTGATGGACGAAGACCCGACCTTTCGCGTGCGTACGGACGAGGAAACCATGCAGACCATCATGGAGGGCATGGGGGAGCTGCACTTGGATATCAAAGCCGACCGGATGAAGCGGGAGTTCGGCGTGGAAGTTAATATGGGCCGGCCTCAAGTAGCCTACCGCGAGACTATTACTGAAAAAGCGGAAGCGGAGGGCAAGTATATCCGCCAGAGCGGAGGCAGGGGGCAGTACGGCCATGTGCGGATGCGGTTGGAGCCGCTGGGACGCGGACAGGGCACGGAGTTTGCCGAAGAGATAAAAGGCGGCGTTATTCCCCAGGAATACGTACCGGCCATCAACAAAGGTTTTCAGGAAGTAGTGGAAGGGGGAGTGATTGCCGGCTATCCGCTGATGGATATAAAGGGGACTGTTTATGACGGCAGCTTCCACGAGGTGGACAGTTCGGAAATAGCCTTCAAGATCGCTGCCGTGATGGCCGTCAAGGACGCGGTAAAACGGGCTAAGCCGATTCTGTTGGAGCCGATTATGAGAGTGGAAGCCATTACTCCGGAGGATTACCTGGGCGACATAATGGGCGACTTGAATTCCCGGCGCGGACGCGTGGAGAGCGTGGGGGAAAGAGCCATGGTGAGAGTGGTTACATCCCTCGTGCCGCTGGCGGAAATGTTCGGGTACGCCACTACGCTGCGTTCTTTGAGCTCTGGTCGGGCTAACTACTCCATGCAGTTTGATCATTACGCGCCGGTGCCAGCCAATATCCAGCAGGAAATAATGGGAGGTAAGGGGAGCGAGGAGAATTAGTCTTTGGACGTTAGTCAGTAGTCTGTAGCAAGATATACCGCTTTACGCGGGACGGAAATTTATAGAAAGCTACCCACACCTGTTAGAGGCAGCGTTACGGAATGCCGCTACGCTGGCGGTGGGTCCTTATCGCGGCCCCGCACCCCCCCCGCCCCGCGCCGCCCGTTTACTTTAGGAGCGGCACGGCATCATGCTGCCTCTATACTTACGCCAAGGCTTTACCAGCCTTTAACCGTAAATTGTTTTCATTTAGTACAAAGCCATAATTACGAACATTGAAAGAAAGAGGACGGTTAAACACATAAGCTATAAGATAAGAAATGACAATAAAATTTCATCGTTTTTATCCTTCCATATTACGTAATATGGGAGTATTTTTTAGCGCTGATCATCACCCTTCAGCCGGCAACTTTTATGTTTGCGACTAATTAAGAGGTAATTTTCCTCCCAAAATTTTTACCCGCCGTGCTGGCGGGCGCGGCTCCGCTTCGCGCAGCTCGCTCATTTTGGAGAAAACTCGGCTTTCGCAGTTGAAACAATGAAGTCGCTCAATAAAGCTATTTCATATTTTTCAGCGTCGGCTTAACAGAGCCATTAAGCTAGCGAGCCGTGGAAGTCGGGGAAAAATTAAAAAACCGCTTTGGAGGCAGAAGCGGCTGTAAAATGTACTTTAAGGAAGAAGCTTGTCGTACAGCCAGCTTATGCGGTTTAGCGGCCGGGGTATGGTCTGACTGCACCTGGAATGCTCTCAAAGCGCTGTTGGCTGTACGCCATCACGTAAGCGTCGCCCCAGTCATCCTCACCGGGATTGTAGCTGCAGCCGTGCAGGATATTGACAGCTTGGAATCCGAGCGCGCGGAGGAAGAGTTGAGCTGGCAGGTTGGTTTCGGATACCTTCAGCACCAGGCGGTGGTAGCGCTCGGGAGAAAGACTGCGAATTAATTCGCGCATCATTTGACTGCCAATTCCCCGCCGGCGGTGCGCAGAAGACACAGCGAATCTTAACAGGCAGACTTGTGCTTGTGGGCGGCGCATCTTATAAACCATAAAGCCTACCGTCTTTTTGTCGGCTTCGGCTATCTTGCCAAAGCAATCTCGTTGACGCATACAGCGGAGAAAATCCTCTTCCCGCCAGGGAAAGTGGCAGCTTTCTTTTTCAATGTTGAGAAGGTCAGGTAGGTGGCGCCGGGTTGCCCAGCGGACGTTAACGCGGCCTCGGGGTTGATGGCAATTCGGCATGGCTTAGACTCCTCTTTTCTGATACACAGGGAGAATTATTTAAGGGTACACGAGCTTAAGACGACAATAAGTTGACCAGCTTCGTTGGTCAATAGTAAGGTTACCTAGATGGACAGTCTTGGGTTAAAAAAGGTACTGGCGGTGCTTGACGAGCTGGAGGGATATTACGGGTGGCGTGACGGCGCTTCGGGCGAGTCGTACGTGATACTGAGCCGGCGGGAGTTTGATCGGGTGTCGGGGGGTGGGAACGAGCGGGAGCGGCAGC
>CAZLVG010000003.1:19695-36323 GCA_964562905.1 uncultured Candidatus Saccharibacteria bacterium
CTGTCTCTGCCGCAGCTGGAGCACAGTGAAGGGCCGCGGCCGGCGCCGGAGCACCGGTACGCTTCCGGCGGGCAGGCCGGCCTGCCCGCGCCGGCACGGCAGGCAGGCGACCAGGCGCCGGCCCCGGGAGAGGAAGAAAACCCGGCGGCAGCGGCTGGGGACACAGCCGGCCAACCCGCGTTCGACCCGCCACAGGCGGGCCGGGATGAGCTGGAGCAGCCGGACGCGGACGAAAAGATTCTGACGCGGGCGCATAACGTGCTGGAGCGGATAAACAGAGAGATAGCCCTGTATCGTTTAAGACAACACGAGGACCGGTTGGCGCAACTGTACGGGGATCAGCGGGGATCGGGTGACGGTTCCGAGGAAGACGGCAGCGGCGGCGAGGAAGGCTTAAGGGTCAGATTTGAACCGCTTAAAGGGGACCTGCCGCCGGAGCTGCAGGAATAAGGCGAGGGTCGCGGGAAGGCCGTGTCTCTTTTAAAATACGTATCTGTAACTTTACTTTTTGTCATTCGGATTTTTCGCTTCTCGGCCAGTAAAGGAGTTACGGAAGCGGGGCCGGTTGACTTTCAAGTTTACTTCCGCTAGCGTATGTGTTACAAATTTACTATCTATTATTTAAAATTAAATGAATTAATATAAAGCCTATGGCAGAAAAGTTTGAGAGAACAAAAACACACGTCAACGTGGGCACCATCGGGCATGTTGATCACGGCAAGACAACCTTGACGGCGGCGATTTTGCACGTCCTGAACATGACCGGGGGCGCCAAGAAGTTGATGTCCGTCAGCGAAATTGACAACGCTCCGGAAGAAAAAGAGCGGGGTATTACTATCGCCACTACTCATTGCGAATACGAGTCGGAAAAACGGCACTACGCCCACGTGGATTGTCCGGGTCACGCCGACTACGTCAAGAATATGATAACCGGCGCGGCCCAGATGGACGGTGCCATTCTGGTGGTGTCGGCCGCGGACGGTCCCATGCCTCAAACAAGAGAACACTTGCTCCTCGCTCGCCAGGTGGGCGTACCGCAGATAGTGGTTTTCCTTAATAAGGTGGACCAGGTGGACGACGAAGAGCTGGTAGATCTGGTGGAAGAGGAGATTAAGGAACTGCTGGCTAAATATGAGTACGATCCCGAAAAGAGCCCCGTTGTACGCGGGTCTGCTCTTAAGGCCCTGGATGTGAAAAACCAGGGAGAAGAGGCGGCCAAGCCGATTTTGGCGTTGGTGCAGGCGCTGGACGACTCTATTCCGGACCCGGTACGCGACGTTGACCAGCCCTTCCTGATGCCGGTGGAGGATGTGTTCTCTATTGAGGGACGTGGTACGGTGGTGACGGGGAGAATTGAGAGAGGCAAAGTACACGTCAATGACGAGGTGGAGATAGTTGGTTTGCGGGATACGCAAAAAACGGTGGTCACCGGTATTGAGATGTTCAACCGCCAATTAGATGAAGGGCAGGCGGGGGACAACGCTGGCGTGCTGCTGCGGGGCCTTAAAAAGGAGGACGTGGAGCGCGGCCAGGTGCTGGCGGCGCCGGGCAGCATTACTCCCCATACTAAGTTTGAGGGCGAGATATACGTGCTGACCAAGGAGGAAGGCGGCCGCCACACTCCCTTCTTTAAAGGATACAAGCCGCAGTTCTACATCAGAACTACGGACGTTACCGGTGAAATAGAACTTGCGGAAGGAACAGAGATGGTAATGCCGGGCGACACCGTGACCATGAAGGTAACGCTGGGCGCGCCGATAGCTATGGAAGAGGGCATGCGCTTCGCGCTGCGCGAAGGCGGCAAGACGGTCGGCGCCGGCGTGGTGACGAAGATAACGGAGTAATCCGTAACTCGTAACTCGTAACTCGTAATCCGTAATCCGTAATTCGTAATTCGTAATTTGTAGATGGCCCAAGCGAAAAAGGCTGAAACGGAAGAGGCGGCGGCGGTGCCGAGGATCCGCATTAAGCTGAAGGCTTACGATCATAAACTGATAGACCAGTCGGCGCGCCAGATAGTGGAGTCGGTAGAGCGGGATGGGGCTCAGATTGCGGGGCCTGTGCCGTTGCCGGTGAGCAAGAAAAAGTATAGCGTCAACCGGTCCAGCTTTGTGCACAAAAAACCTCGTGATCAGTATGAGATCCGAATACATAAGCGTCTCATAGACATAGTCAAGGCCACGCCTCGCACAGTGGACACGTTGATGAGCCTTAACCTGCCGGCGGGGGTTGACGTGTCGATGAAAACAGGGTGAATTAGTCTTTAGTTGTTAGTCTTCAAGGTCAGTCTTTAGTCCCTGGTTTTTAAAAGTCCGCCTGCCATATAGGCAGGCTTTTGGTTGTCGGTTTCCAGCCAGTTTGCGCACTTTTAATCATTCGTGTATATTGTGTATTAACCTGCACCGCTACAGGCAGGTAAGGGTTTTTGTTTTTACGCGCGTCGGTCCCGCTAGGTCTTGACCGGCGGTTAATAATCAAGAAATTACCGAGGGGTTATGATGAAAGCTATATTAGGCAGAAAAATTGGTATGTCGCAGCTGTTTTCTTCTAACGGCAAGGCCGTGCCGGTAACCGTGGTGTCGGCCGCGCCTAACCAGGTGGCCCTGCGCCGGAATGAAGAAAAGGACGGCCGCCGCGCCGTGCAGCTGGAGCTGCACGGCGCGGGGAGCAAGGAATTTGCCCTGGAGATGGACAAGGATGTCAAGGAGCTGACCGTGGAGCAGTTTAAACCCGGAGATGTAGTAGAGGTGAAGGGGATATCAAAAGGAAAGGGGTTGGCCGGCGTTATTAAGCGCCACGGCTTTTCCGGTGCTCCGGCCAGCCACGGGCACAGACACGTGCGGCGCAGCGCCGGCTCTATCGGGTCTGCTTTTCCTCAGCACGTGATGAAAGGCAAGAAGATGGCTGGCCGCATGGGGAGAAGTCGTGTTACGGTCAAAAATCTGAAGATCGCGTGGGTGGACAGGGAAAAGAATTTGCTGGCAGTCAAAGGAGCGGTGCCCGGGCGGAGAGGGAGCATGGTCCAGGTAGTTGGCCGTTAGTAATTTTGGGTTATGGTAGACGTTAAGACAGGAGGAGATAGGCCGAAAAAGGACCGGAGCGTGGCTAGACTGGCGGTTCGGGATCTGGGCAGCGGTAGAAAGAAGGAGATAACAGCGCCTGATTTTTTGCTGTCCTCTTGTTCGCCGCGCTTGCTGGCGCAGGCTGTCCTGGTCAGCCGGCAGCGGGCGCGCATACGGCGGTCTCACACCAAGGAAAGAGCCGAAGTGCGCGGTGGCGGTGCCAAACCGTGGCGTCAGAAAGGCACCGGCCGGGCCCGCCACAGCTCCATTCGCTCTCCTTTGTGGGCGGGGGGAGGAGTTACTTTTGGCCCCCGCTCGCGCCAGCCAAGGAAGGCTGTTTTGCCTGCCAGGATGGCGCGTCGCGCCTTGGCCGGCGCCTTGGCGGCGCACATTAACCGCTCCACGCTGGAGATTGTGCGCTTTGGCGGTGGAGAGATTACCAAAACCAGACAACTCGCGGGCCTCGTTAAGGGCCCGCGTTCCGTTTTAGTAGTGACGGCGGTCGGCGGGGATGATAAATTCTTGAGGAGAGCAGCCGCAAATTTACCTTCGGTAAACTTACGGACCGCCTCGCAGGTGGCACCGGCCGATATCCTGAATACGGAACGAGTCTGGCTGGACGAGCGGGTCTTGCCGCAGCTGGAAAAGCGGTGCGCCAATTAGGCCAACGGTTAACGAGAAGACTATGTCATTAATTTCCTACGCGAAGAAACTAGCCGGACTGGACAGAAAAAAACTGGCGCGCAAAAAAAAGCCCGAGCCGCTGTCTGCTAGAAAAAAGGCCAAAGTCGCGTCCCCGTCGCGGAAGCAGCCCCCACGCCTAAGACCCGGCGCGGCTTCAGGAGCGATCATAGACTTGCAGTTGCTGGTGACAGAGAAAGGCGCCAGGATGAGCGAGCACAGCGTGGGCACTTTTCGCGTACCCGCTGATGCCACCAAGGGTCAGATAGCCGCAGCGGTAGGGGCTCGGTATGGGATAAAAGCGAGGAAAGTAAGAACTGTTTCCATAGCTTCCAAACGGCGCCGGCGGGGGCAGACGAAGGGCGCGACCTCCGCCTGGAAAAAGGCGTATGTGCAGGTAGACGACATCAACGCCCTTAATATTGGAGTCTAACTGGGGTTGTTATGCCTCTGAAAGTTTACCGAAAAAACAGAGCGGCCAGGCGCCACGCTTCCAAAGTTGATCGCTCGCGCCTCCACCAGGGCGGTCCGCACCGTCCTCTGGCTGGACCTCGCCGCCAGACCAGCGGCCGGGGTAGTCAGGGAAAGATTACGGTACGCCGGCGGGGAGGAGCGGCCACCAGGCGGGCCCGCCTGGTGGATTTCGGCCAGGAAAAGCCGGGTGTGCCCGCCACAGTAGAGCGGATTGAGTACGATCCTAACCGCTCGTCTCTGGTGGCGCTACTGGTTTACGCTGACGGTGAAAGGAGGTACCGGCTAGCCTGGCGGGGAGCGGCCCCGGGCGATGAAGTGGTGGTGGAGGAGAAAGCGGCAGAGAGGCCGGGTAACCGCCTGAGGCTGGAAAATGTTACGCCGGGCTTGACAGTGTACAACGTGGAGATAAAGAGCGGACGGGGCGGGCGCCTGTTCAGGGCCGCCGGCGCCTACGCTACCGTTATGGATACGGAGGGCAGGCGCACTATGTTGAAACTGCCTTCGGGGGAAGTGCGTTACGTGCCGCGGGAAGCTTTTGGTACCGTGGGAGCGGTTGGCAACGCTGACCACCGCCTGGTCAGGCTAGGCAGCGCGGGGCGCAACCGCCGCCGGGGCCGCCGGCCCAAGGTAAGAGGGAAAGCCATGAATGCCGCCGATCATCCGCACGGCGGAGGAGAAGGGGCACAACCGGTTGGCCTAAAGTATCCCAAGACCAAGTGGGGCAAGCCCGCCTTGGGGGTCAAGACAAGGCGTCGCGGGAAGTATTCTGACGCTTTAATAGTAAAACGGCGCTTGCCAAAGAAGAAAAAGTAATTAAACTGTCGTCATGGCTAGATCGCTAAAGAAAGGTAGTCCCTACGTAGACGAGAAGCTTCTAAAGAAAGTCAAGAAGCTAAAGGCCGGCGACCGTACGGTTATTAAAACGTGGTCGCGCCGTTCCACCGTTTATCCGGAAATGGTAGGTTTTCGTTTCGGCGTTCATAACGGTAAGGAGCACGTGGAAATTCTGGTTTCGGAGGACATGGTGGGCCATAAGTTGGGGGAGTTTGCCCCTACGCGCAAGTTTGTAAAGCACGGCGGTCGCGTGCAAAGAGAGGCGGAAGCTGCCGCTCAGCAGGCAGCCAGCCAGGCCAAAGCATCCGGCCAAGACGCCAAGTAAACTGATGTGACCTATGCTAATTAATCTAGCTGCGAGAACCGCCAACCGCTTACTAGCCGGGCCGGGGGCTCCGCGCCGGACACACCTGTCCGCCGCGTGGGGGTGCATGGCCTGGACATGACCCGCGGCGGGTGTCTAATTAGCACAGATCGTAACTAATGTTCTATGGAAGTGACCGCTAAATTGAGTAACGCTCGCATGTCTCCCCGCAAGGTGAGAAGGTTGTCGCGAGTCCTGGTTGGTAGTCCGGCTCGTGAGGCCAGGGCGCAGCTTACCTGGCAAAAGGGCAAGGCGGCCGGCGTGGTAGGCAAGCTGTTAGATTCAGCTGTGGCTAACGCACGGAATAATTTTGAGCTGGAAGAGAACAATTTGCGCGTGGCGGACATCAAGGTCAACGAAGGGATGCGTTTTAAGCGTTGGCGTCCGCGTAGCCGCGGGATGGCTCATCCCTATGTGAAAAGGACATCCCATATTACGGTGGTGCTGAGCGAACTGGGAACTGACGACACTGCCGAGAGGCGGTCCGGTAAAAGGCCGGACATTCAGACGTTGTCTGTGGATGAGCTGGCGGACCGGGGAGGCGTAGGCGGCGAAGAGAAAAAAGCTCCCGCGGGCGGAAAGCTTTCCCCGCCGAAAAAAATCAGTGCGTTTCAAAAAGTCAAGATGGGACAACAGGGCGGCAACAAGAAGAAAACCCACCGCCGGAAGAGTGTTTAAGGTGTTAATTGTTAATTATGGGAAGAAAGACTAATCCTAAAATACTGCGCGCGGGCAATATCCTGCGATCCTGGGACAGCCGCTGGTTCGCGGACAGGCGGGCTGATTTTCGCGGTAATTTTCTGGATGACGTTAAGATCCGCAAGTATTTTTCCGAAAAGTTGCGGGGCGCCTCCGTCTCGCGGGTGGAAATTGAGCGAGGACCCGCTAAATCCTCTGGGCAATGGCAAGAAATAACCTTGACAGTGCACACTTCCCGCCCCGCCATAGTAATTGGGCGGGGAGGTTCTGGCGTTGAGCAGATTCAGCGCGACCTGTCGCGCCGCCTGGGCGGAGACAAGAGGCTGCAGATAAACGTGCAGGAGGTACACAACCCGGACACGGACGCCGCGGCCGTGGCTACCCAGATCGTGGAGCAGCTGGAGAGGCGTTTTCCGTTCCGGCGTGTTATGAAGCAGTCGGTTTCCCGCACTATGCAGGCAGGCGCGCTGGGAGTCAGAGTGTCGTTTTCGGGACGGCTCAACGGAGCGGAAATTGCCCGTACGGAATGGCTGTCTGAAGGCAGCGTGCCGATGCACACTTTCCGCGCTGATATCTCTTACGCCCAGCGTACAGCTTTTACCACCTACGGGACGGTGGGAGTAAAGGTCTGGATTAACCGGGGCGACCTATTGCCAAGAGAGGAAGAGCCGGGCGAACAGCGCCAGGCACGGGTCAGCTCCCGCCGGCGTTCACTGGCCGATAAAGCCAGAGAAACCAAGGACTATGTTACTTCCCAGAAGAGTTAAGTACCGCAAGCGTAGGCAGGGCACGGTGAAGGGAGCCAGTGGCCGAGCCAACCAGCTGGCTTTTGGGCGGTACGGTTTAAAAGCCCTGGAAAACCGCTGGGTGACGGTGCGCCAGATAGAAGCGGCTCGCCGGGCCATGACTAGATTTGTTAAGAGGACTGGCAAGATCTGGATTAGGATTTTTCCCGATAAGCCGGTAACCCGTAAGGGCCAGGAAGTACCCATGGGGCAAGGCAAGGGTTCCGTGGACCATTTTGTGGCAGTGGTAAAGCGCGGCCGGATAATGTTTGAAATGGATGGTGTCAGCGAAGAGGAGGCCGAGGAGGCTATGCGTTTGGCCAGCAGGAAACTGCCTATAGCCACCCGTTTTGTGAAGAGAAATTATGGTTAAAACCAGAGATTTAAGGGAATTGGACACCCGGCGTCTTGAGGCGCGCCTTCAGGAGATGGCTGTGGAGTATCAGTCGCGGTTGGAAGAGGTACGGCTGGGCAAGGATAAGAATCACGCGCAACTGCACGGCTTGAGAAAAGACGTGGCGCGGATCAAGACCGTACTGCGGGAGAAACTGGAGGAAAAGGCATGAAAGGCGTGGTAATAAAAAAGTCGGGTGACAAGACGGTAACAGTAGAGGTGACCCGGGTGTCGCGCCACTCCCGTTACGGCAAGAAAACGGTGTCCACCAGGCGTTGGCTGGTCCATGACCCGGACAATAGGGCCGTAGCGGGACAGTGGGTGGTTTTCCGCCCTACGCGTCCCTTATCTGCCCGCAAGCGATGGGTAGTGGTTTAAGGTGTTTTTTTTGGTGGCTTGTCGTTATGATCCACGAGAAGAGCAAATTAGCGGTGGCCGACAACTCCGGCGCGCGGCTGCTGGAAGTGATAAGGGTGCTGGGAGGCACTAGGCGCCGCTACGCGTACTTGGGCGACGTGGTGGTGGCGACGGTCAAATCCGCCGAGCCCAGATCGGCGGTTAAGAAGGGGGAGGTAGTGTGCGCCGTGCTGGTGAGGGTGAGAAAGGAACACCAGCGGCCAGACGGCTCGGCTATCAGATTTGATGATAATGCCGCTATTGTGGTGCAGAAAGACAATAAGAGAGATTTGTTGGGCACCCGGGTTTTCGGGCCGGTGGCGCGTGAAGTCAGAAGCAAAGGGCATCAGAAGATCATATCGTTAGCCCCGGAAGTATGGTAAGCGGTAAAGCTGAAAAATTAAACAAAAGACACCCGCGTATACGGCGCGGTGATACGGTGCGGGTGGTGACCGGCAAGGATAAAGGCAAAAAAGCCAAGGTGATGGCGGTGCTTCCCAAGGAAGACAAGGTATTGGTGGAGGGTGTCAATATGGTTAAAAAGCACGTGCGGCCTAAGAGAAGCGGTGAGAAAGGCCAGAGGGTTTCCGTGGCCGCGCCGGTGCATATCTCCAACGTGCAGCTGGTTTGCCCCTCTTGTAAAAAGAGCAGCCGCGTGGGCGTAAAGCGCCAAGATCGCCGACGGCAGCGCGTGTGCAAGAAGTGCCAGGCGGTAATTGATTAGAGGACAAGTTTAGCCCTATGAGTGATAGTGATAATAATAAGGTTTTACCAGAAAATCATGGTGCCGGACTGGCGGCCAAGAATGTTCACGCTGTGCCCAAGGTGAGTAAAGTGCTAGTTAGCGTGGGGGTGGGCAAGCACCGCGACGATAAAGGTTACCTGGAAGCGGTAAAATCGGACTTGAAAGCCATAACGGGTCAGGCTCCCCACGGTCGGCCGGCCAAAAAGGCTGTGTCGGGTTTCAGCGTGCGCCGGGGCAATTTGGTAGCCTTCCGCGTAACTTTAAGAGGACAGCGCGGGCGTGATTTTATTTATCGGCTAGTCCATGTTACGCTGCCGCGCGTACGCGATTTTAGAGGTATACCCTTGAGTTGCTTTGACGGCCGGGGAAACTTGAGCCTTGGCTTGCGGGAGCAGCTAGCTTTTCCGGAGATACACCCGGAAAAAACGGACGTCATATTCGGCGTACAGGTGACCATAGTTACTACCGCGGGCAATGACCGGGGCGGCGCCGAGCTGTTAAAATCGATGGGCTTTCCTTTGGCGGAGGACAAGAAAAGGTAACTCCTTATTTACATGCAAGTGCTTAACGGCAGCGGCGGCAGCTGGCTTATCTTGGCCAGCCTCGCGGAAGTAAGCCCGGCAGGTCCACTTGGCCGCGGGCCCCAGCTAGCTCTTAAAAGGTTGGCCGCCGGCGCGGCGGTAGCGCCCGCTTGCCGTATGCTTTTCAGGTGGGTAAAAGAGTTATTTAAGAAAACCACTTGACTTATAACCTTAATTCAGTGAATTGTTAACGGGTATGGCTACAGCATCCCAAATAGCTAAAAGTAAAAAAAGGCCGAAGTATAAAACCAGGCTTAACCGGCGCTGCTACCTATGCGGGCGCAAGCGTGCTTACATGCGAGACTTCGGGCTTTGCCGGATATGCTTTCGTGAGCAGGCCGAATGGGGAAATATACCCGGCATCAGAAAGTCCTCCTGGTAGTTTTATTAAATCCCATGGATCCTGTAGCAGACATGTTGACATCTATTGTTACCGCGCAGCGTGCCGGCAAAGAGCGTATAGCGGTGCCGTATTCCCGTTTTAAGCAGCGGTTAGCTCTTCTACTTCAGGAGAAAAAGATGATTAGCAAAATTAGGGTGCAGGAGGGCGTCAAGCCCAAGCTGATCATGACCTTGGCGTACGAGCAAGGCCGCCCGAAGATACGGCAGGTTAAGCGGTTAAGCCGCCCCGGACGGCGGCTTTACGCGGCTAGGGAAGACTTGCCATGGCCTGGCGGCCGGCCCGGTTTCTATGTGGTATCCACCTCTCGCGGGCTGATGGACGTTAAGACAGCGCGCAGTCAGGGGGTAGGGGGAGAACTTGTTTGTGCCGTGTGGGAGTCGTAGAAAACAGATATGTCTCGGATAGGAAAAAAACCGATTGAAGTGCCGCCGGGAGTGGAGGTCAAAACAGCAGGCCAGGTTGTTAGCGCTGACGGGCCTAAAGGCAAGCTGCAGTATGTCGTACACCCGGAGGTGCAGGTAAAGCTGAAAAACGACCGGCTGTTATGCGAGGTGAAAAGTGGCGGCAGGAAGGCGTCAGCGCTGTGGGGCACTACCCGCTCGCGCCTGGCTAATATGATTGAGGGGGTGAGCCGGGGGTACAGCAAGCAGCTGGAGTTACGGGGAGTGGGGTATCGGGCCGCGCTTAAAGGCGGAAATTTGGAGCTGGAAGTGGGGTATTCCCACCGGGTACTTGTTGAAGCGCCTGCGGGCATTACTTTCAGCGTGGAAAAAGAGATTATCACGGTGGAGGGAGTGGACAAAGTCCTGGTAGGACAAGCGGCAGCTGATATCAGGCGGGTTCGTAAACCGGAACCTTACCAAGGCAAAGGCATCCGCTATCGGGGTGAGCAGGTGCGCCGCAAGGCCGGCAAGGTGGTAGGGGCGGCCGCGTAACTATAGAGGTAACATTATGAATGCCACTATCCTTGTGACGGGCCCTGTATCGTGGCCCTGCACCCCCACGCCGCGCCACCCGTTTATTTTAAAGAGCGGCATGGCATATTTCATAATGTGATAGCTATACTTATCGCCATGGACAAGACACTTAGAGAAAAGCGGAAAAGGAGAGTCAGAAGCCGGATTAGAGGCACGGCTGGGCGTCCGCGGGTGTCCGTTTTTAGGGGTGGGTCCACTGTGGGCCTGCAATTTATTGATGACGAGGCTGGGCACACGCTGTTGTCCGTTACCCACCGGAGCAAGGATCGCCACTGTGGAGTGAAGGAAGCGGAAGCGCTGGGCCGGCGGGCCGCGCGCCAGGCCGTCCGGCAAGGCATAAAAACGGCCGTTTTTGATCGCAACGGTTACGTCTATCACGGACGTGTTAAGGCCACGGCGCAAGGCATGCGCCGGGAGGGGCTTAAATTATGACGGCTGAAGCCAAGAGGCGGGTCTTCGCCGCCGCTGCTTCGGAGCAGGAGTTTGACCATGAAGTTTTGCATGTAGCCCGTGTAGTGCGGGTGGTGAAAGGCGGACGCCGTTTCAGTTTCCGCGTGGCGGTAGTGGCCGGCGACAGGTCGGGCCGGGTAGGATTTGGCCTAGGTAAAAGCCGCGATGTGCAAACTGCCATACAGAAAGCGTACAACCAGGCGGTGAAGAATATCGTGAAAGTAAAACTTAAGGAAGGCACTGTCCCCCACGAGACTTCTTCCAAGTATAAGGGGGCGGAGATTTTGCTGCGTCCGGCGCGGCCCGGCACCGGTATTATTGCTGGCGGTATTGTTCGAACGGTGGCTGACCTGGCCGGCATACGCGACTTGGTGGCTAAAAGATTTGGTTCCAACAACAAGGCGAGTAACGCCAAGGCGACCATAGCTGCCTTGGAGAAGATACGCTAGCAAGCGACGTATGCAGGCGTTTTTGTTGCCAAAGACGGTCAGCCGCCGGAAAAGGCTGGGCCGCGGCATTGGCAAAAGGGGAGCTAAGTCGGGCCGGGGCATGAAGGGCCAGCGTTCACGGGCTGGCTACACGGCCAGGGCTGGCTTTGAGGGCGGGCAGACGCCCCTGTACCAGCGGCTGCCTAAAGGACGGGGCGCCAAGCGGAAGTTTGCTTCTCGGACCGTTAAGCCTTACGCGGTTAAAACACAGCAGCTGAACTGCTTTGCCAAAGATGACGTGGTGGGTACGGCGGCTCTAAAGAAAGCCGGACTGGTACCCGCCAGGCAGCATAGCGTTAAACTTATAAAAAAGGGAGATCTTAAGCGCAAGTTAACCGTGAGGGTACACGCGGCCACGGCTGGGGCTGTCTTTCAAGTGGAGCAGGCCGGAGGTAAAGTAGAAATAATAAGGAGAAACAAAAGATAGGCAGCGATGTTAAACTGGACCAAAGCAGCCGCCGTATTCAAAGTACCGGAGCTCCGGAAGAAGATACTAGTCGTGTTCGGCCTGCTGGTGTTTTTCAGGATTATTGCCGTTATTCCCCTGCCGGGGGTTCCCAGGGAGAGCCTAGAGGCTCTGTTCGGAGGCAACCAGCTTTTCGGGCTGCTGGACATATTTTCCGGGGGCGGTCTTTCCAACCTGTCCATCGCTATGCTGGGGGTCGGCCCTTACATTACGGCCAGCATTGCCATGCAGCTTATGACCATGATAGTTCCCCGCCTGGAAGAGATGGCCAAGGAAGAGGGCGAAGCCGGACGGCGCCGGATTAACCAGTGGACGCGCGAGCTGACGGTGCCGCTGGCCGCCTTGCAGTCGTTCGCTTTTATTAATCTGTTGCAGCGCCAGAGCGCTGGCGCGGACCTGTCGCTGTCCTTTTCCTCCTGGGAGATGATGGTGGCTGTTATGACGGTGACTACGGGAACTATTTTGCTGATGTGGCTGGGCGAACTGATCACTGAACAAGGCATTGGCAACGGGATTTCCTTAATCATTTTCGTGGGTATCATCGCCAGGCTGCCGCAGGTTACGGTGCAAACCATTGCCACCTGGACGCCCGATCAGCTACTAACTTACGCCACTTTTCTGGTGGTGGCGGTGGTGGTTATAGCGGGGGTGGTGGTGGTCACGGAAGGCCAGCGCTCTCTTCCTGTCAGCTACGCTAAACGCGTGCGCGGTTCCCGCATGTTCGGCGGCGTATCTACCTACTTGCCGTTGCGCGTTAATCAGGCTGGTGTTATTCCTATCATCTTTGCCCTGTCCGTTATGTTGTTTCCGGGCATGGTAGCTAATTTTTTTGTTGGCGTGGGCGGCCAATGGGTGTCCCAAGCGGCTCAGTGGGTGGTTGGCCTGTTCCAAGACCAGTGGTTTTACGGAACCTCTTACTTCCTGCTGGTAGTGGCTTTCACCTACTTCTACACCTCGGTCACCTTTGATCCCAAAAATATTGCTGAAAACCTGCAGAAACAGGGCGGTTTCATCCCCGGTACCCGTCCGGGCCGGCGCACCGCTAATTATCTTAAGTACGTTATCAACCGCATTACTCTGACCGGCGCCATATTCTTGGGTCTCATAGCCGTCTTACCCTTGATCATGCAAGGCCTGCTGGGGGTGGCCACCTTGACTATCGGCGGTACGGCCCTGCTGATCGTGGTCTCGGTGGTCCTGGAAACGATGAAGCAGATAGAATCGCAGCTGACTATGCGTGAATACGAAGGATTCATGAGCTAAAATAATGCGATAAATTGCAAATATTTAAATTCCAAAATTCAGACATGCACACATTACAAACCCCAGTGGCAGGCCCGCCGTTGGCAGGCCACTGCCCCGATAGTACAGCAGAACTGACTACGAGGCGCAGCGGGGCGGGCCAAGCACAAGACTTAAAAACACAAAGACACCAACACGCCGCCGCCGTTGGTCGTATTTGGGCTTGGGGAATTGTGTTTTGAAAATTATTTGTTATTGGTAATTTATTAAATTAATTATGCCTGGACTGCCCAAAGTCATCTATATCATGGGTCCTCCCGGTGCCGGCAAGGGCACCCAGGCGGCTAAGCTGGCGGAGAAAATAGGCTACGCGCAGTTCAGTACCGGCAGCGCCTTCAGGGAGGTGGCGGCGCAGGACACGGAACTGGGCCGGCGGGTCAAAGAAACCATAGATAACGGTTACCTGGCTCCGCCAGAGATGGCAGCCGAGATTGTTATCGCGGCCGTGAAAAAACATTTAGAGCAGGATGAGGAGCTAGTGTTTGACGGAACGCCGCGCACCGTCAAGGAAGCGGAGCTGGTGGATAAATACTTTGCCAAGGAAGGTTACGGCCAGCCGTTGGCCATACTTTTAAAGGTTGATCGGGAAGAGATGATCAAGCGCAACGCGGATAGAAAGTTTTGCCTTGAAGCCAGAGGAGGCGATTTTCCGGTGTTTACCGCGGCGGACGAAAAAAGATGCCGGCAGCGGCAAGGGAGGATAGACCGCCGGGCTGACGACGATCCGGAAAAATTTGCCACCCGCTGGCAAGAGTTCATGGAACGAACGTTTCCCGTTATTGAGAAATACCGCTCTCAAGGCGCGCTGGAAGAAGTTAACGGAATGTTGAGTATCCCGCAGGTCCATAGGCAGATAATGGATGCGATAAATCAGTATGACAGATAAATACATGGTGGTAACGGTTCACTCACAACCGACCCGTTAGTTAGAGTAAATGAGCTTACTGCCAACTACTCCACGTAAACTCTTAAGATAAAATCAGATTGAACAAGCTCTTAGTTAACCGGACTTCGCTTGGACGGGAGATAGTTGGGTCATGGGAACATTGGTATTTGCTTGGAATTTGTATTTTGAGCAGAAAAAATTATTATTCTAGTCATGGTGCGTTTAAAGACGGCGCGGGACATTGACGCTATAGCTCGGGGGGGAGCCATGGTGGCTGCGGCGTTGGACCGGCTGGTTGAAGAAGCCCGGCCGGGGGTAAAGCCGGCCGAGCTGGACGCGCTGGCCCGGGAGCTGGTAGCCGCCCGTGGCGCCAAGCCATCGTTTTTAAATTACGCCCCCAAAGGACAAGCTCCTTTTTCGGCCGCGTTGTGCGTGTCTGTCAACCAGGCGGTGGTACATGGTTTGCCTGGCTGCCGTCCGTTAAGAGCGGGGGACGTGGTAGGTTTAGATTTGGGAGTGGAGTACCGGGGGTTGTTTTCCGATGGGGCGCGCACGGTGGGTGTGGGCGCCGTATCCGACGAAGCTAATCAACTTATGAAAGTAACCCGGGAGGCTCTGGCTGAAGCCATCCGCCGCTGCCGGCTGGGCAACACTTTAGGGGATATAGGTTCGGCCGTGCAGCGTCATGCCGAAAGATACGGCTTGGAAGTGGTGCGCACGCTGGTGGGGCATGGCGTAGGCTATGCCGTGCATGAACAGCCGGCCGTGCCCAATTACGGCGTGCCGGGCCAGGGCTTGAAACTGGAGGAAGGCTTGGTTATCGCCATTGAGCCTATGATAACTGCGGGGGCGGCCGATGTTATTACTGATGATGATGGGTGGACGGTCAAGACTAAAAGCGGCTGCCTGGCGGCTCATGAAGAGCACACAGTGGCGGTTACGGCGTCAGGTCCAAGGGTACTTACAAAATCCAAAGGCCAAAGTTCAAATGCCACATAAAATCCTTTGTCTTGATTACGGGGAGCGGTACGCGGGGGTCGCCATAGCTGATTTAGGGGACGGGATTGCGCTTAGGCACACTACGATTGACCAGAGGCAAGACAGTGTTTTGAGTAAGATTAAGGACATAGTCGAACAGGAGAGTGTAGAAAAAATTTTAGTGAGCGTGCCCAGAAGTTTGCTGGGCGGGCAGACAGGGCAAACGGCGGTATCGTTGGGGTTTATGGAGCGGCTTAAGAGACAGTTCAAGGACCTTGCCGTGGAAGCGGTGGATGAACTGTTCAGCAGCAAGGAGGCCCGCCGCCGGCTGCGGGCTGAAGGCGGCTCCTTGGAGGAAGAACACGCGGAAGCCGCCCGTCTGATGCTGGAGGACTATCTGTCGCAAAAAACTGGACGGCAAATTGCCTAGTTCTCGTAACTTCCATTTACTAACCTTGCCTGTTGCGCTTGTCCGCCTGGCGTGACGCGCGCGGACAGGCGGGCCGGCGAGCTATTCCCGGTTCGGCGGCAAGATTCGTCGCTTCACTTCTTGCCGCGAGGTTGCCTTTCCTCGCTGTTGCTTCGCCGTCGGTATTTTCCATAGCAGCAGTTTATGACTCCGCGGCGGCCAAGGAGAGATCTGTGCGCCAAGGAATCGGCGGCGCATTTCGTGGCCGCTTTGATTGAGCGACGTCCTCACACATAGGGCTTGTTTCAACCGCGAGCTGGTGGTAGGGTTTAAAAGTTGTGTTGCAGAAAAAGGACACCTCAAATGCTCCCCGCCACGTTGTTTTAATTCCGGACGGCAATCGCCGTTGGGCGCGCCAGCGTGGCTTAAGCGCTATAGCCGGCCACGATAAAGGGCTAGCGGCTTTTGAGGACGCGGCGCGCCACGCGGCCGAAAGAGGGATCAAATACTTATCGCTGTGGGGGATGTCGCTGGACAATTTCACCAAACGCGGACGGGATGAAGTAGCCTGGCTTCTAAATTTCTTCCGGCGGGAGTTCAATAAGCTGGCCACCGATCGGGAGATACACGAGCGGCAGACGAAGATCAGCGTGCTGGGTCGGTGGCATCAATGTTTTCCGGAGCCCGTGGTGAGTGCTATACGGGAGGCGCAGGCAGCGACAAAAAATTACAACCGGCACTTTCTGAATTTCCTGTTGGCCTATAACGGTACGGACGAGATGGTACAAGCCGTGCAAGCTATCGTTGACAGTAAAGCTGAGAGCGTAAGGGTTACGCCTGAACTAATAAAACAGCACTTATTTACGCGACAACTGCCGCCAGTGGACCTGTTGATCAGAGCCGGCGGCGAACCGCATCTGTCCAACGGCTTCATGATGTGGGACACGGCCGACGCACAGCTTTATTTTACCAGTAGGTACTGGCCTGACTTTGACCGGGAGGAGTTTGACCGAGCGCTGGCCGATTTTGCCGCGCGCCGCCGCCGCCGGGGCAGGTAAGTCAGGGCTGGTAGTTAGCAACTCGTAACTTAAGAGATAACATTATGAATGCCGCTACCCTGGTGGCGGGCCCTTATCGCGCCCCCGCGCCCCTTGGCTAAAGCTGCGGCGGCCACGGCGCAGCCGGCGCATGGCCGGCCATCCTGCCGGCCGCGGCCTTCGGCGCCAGCCTGCCCCCACGCCGCGCCGCCCGTTT
>CAZLVG010000004.1:0-27293 GCA_964562905.1 uncultured Candidatus Saccharibacteria bacterium
AAAAAACCCGCGGGTGGCGGGGCCGCGGGGTTAGAAAAGATCAAACATCAGCTTCTGGGCGGCGCGGCTTACGACCTTTAAGGCGGACAGGGGCATGAAGTACCGCCTGTTGCTGCCGCTTGGTTGAACCACGGCCACGTACGGATAAACAGCGCCGGAACGGTTCGCGGCCTCCATTAAGTCCTTGATCTCGGCCCGGGGGCGGACGCGCAAAGAGATGACGCGGCCGGTAGAGGGGCTCAAGCCGGACCGGGCCGGTATTTTTACCGCGGCCTTGACCATTTTGTGCCAGCTTCTGACCTGCCTGACGCGGCTTCCGACATCGGGAAGGTTGCTGCCGGTACCGTTTAATATGAAGTCAAGAACTGTGCCGCAGGCGGCGCGGGAGGTGGGGCGGGGGATTTGCCAGCTTCGGAAAAGCTTCTTTTGACGGGCCGTGGGCTTTGCCGTGCTCCCCGGCGCGGGTGAGTTAGCAACTGACACGTCGGTCCTCCTTGTACAAGGTACATTACGTTAGTGAAAAAACCATGGGTATATTGTAACCATTCTAACACCCTAACACGTCGTAACACGCCTTTTACACCTTCTATAACACGTCGTGTTAGAAAGCGCTAGCAAGAAAGTGGTGCTTTTGCATTCACCTGTCTCTGGCTTGACCGGCCGCGTGTTTAATTTATGCCGTTCTCTGATTTTGAGCAGGCGGTTGGCTAAAAAAGAAGCCCTGTCTTCCGCCGGCGTTCTGTGCAAGAAGGCCGGGGAAAGCAAGGCGCGACAACCTTTTTCCATTTAGGGATGGAGGGCAAGCGGGCAATCGTGTAGGATAGTGTGCATGCGCTGGGCCAGCAGATCAGGGTCAAAAGGCTCGCCGAAGCATTCGGTCACAAAGCTACAGCGCGGGGGATCACAGCCTTCCGGTATCAGTCCTATGATGTAAGCCGGCCTGAAGATGCTGACCTTACCCGCTTTGCGACACAGTAAGAGGGCGCTCTGGTAGTCCACGCAGAAGTCTACAATGAGGCAGCGGGGCCTGGACTCAACTATCTCGCAGGCAACATCGTAGGGGGTGGCGGCCTGTATTATCCGGCAGTGCGTATCCCGCAGGCTTTCCATTATTTTGTGTATCCTGTCTTGTCTGTGGGACACCAACAACACTGGCGCTGCTTCACCGCTAAGGAAGGCGGGGCAAGACACAGGCACGTTGTACTCTTTGAACAGACGAAGCAGCGATGCCTGCGGAATGCGCCTGCGGCCTGAAATAGGCAGCCTGTAAGCCGACACGAGACGGGCATCAACCCACTTGGCCACGGTTCTGAGACTAACCTGGCAGTGTTTGGCTACCTCGCCCGTGGTGTACACGGGCGTGTTAAGGCCTTCCGGCATACCTATTCCTTTTCTGAACTTTGCCAGCTCCTCGTGGGGCACGCGCCAGTCTCGTGACTCCGGCAAGTGAAATCCTTTCAGGATTCCGCGCTCCAACCACCTATGGACTGTGGACGCGGAAACCTGGCACATTCCGGCTACCTCGCCCGTCGTGTAGGTTATCCTCCCGGGACTGCCTTGGCCCAGTCCTGTTGTTTGACGCTCACTAAGTAACTCCCTCAAGCTTTCTTCATAAACACGCCGGTGCCGCCGGGGACCGGGTGGGCGATATCCTCGCAAGACGCCGGAATCAACCAGCTCGGTGATTTTTGTTTGTGACAGGCCGCAAATCTTAGCTGCCTGTCCGGTGGTGTAGGTCTTCATAGTGAAGCCTCCTTAAGACTGAAAAGGTTGGGTAATGTACACAATCAGCGCATCCTTATCGCTTGTCAGGATACTGCAGAAGGTGATTTTTTAGCAAGCACAAAAACACCGCCCGGTATTCCGAGTGATGTTTTCGTTTTTTAGTCCGCGGCCCGCCAGCCGCGAGCAGCGGACGGGCAAAGCCTCGCTTCCACCGCCGGCACGGACTGCTTTTATTTACTCCAGCCTCAGCAGACCCCGCACTTGGTGTACCAGTAAGGCACAGGCAGGGAGTTCTCTTGCCAGCCGAAGCTTCAGCAAGGTCCTAGCCTCCGCTAGAAGCGGCGGACTTTGTTTCGCAGGGGCTTACTGGTTAAGCCCGGTTCTTGTTGAAATGCTCCCGGCAGTACACCGGCCGGTCACCTTTCGGCTCAAACGGGACTTGAATAGCCTGTCCGCATTCAGCGCAGGTGGCGTCAAACATTTGTCTCTCGCCTCCATAACCGCGTCCACCTCGGCGCTTTTGGAAGCAGTCCCGGCAGTACACTGGCCGGTCACCCGTAGGCTGAAACGGAACCTGGGCTGGCTGCCCGCATTCGGAGCAAGTTACGTCAAACATCGGACGCTCCCCGCTAGTCTGTTCATTCATAGTCTAATTTTTCACCGCCTTTCGTTTTACCCGTCAGTGCCACTGGCGGGTTTATGATTAAGATCGAGGTTGGCGCACTCTTACTGACGCTCGACCTAACCATGCTTTGAATAAAACGGTTGACGGTCTTCTCGTCACGCCTACTTTGAGGAGCGTTTCCCTCTGCCTCCAATATGTCATGGACCAAAACAACTTGTCAAGACTTAGGGGGCGCTGGTAGAATATGGGCGTATGAAGAAGTTCACGTTGCCACCGCTACCTTATACGTATAACTCGCTAGAGCCCCGCCTTGACGCGCGTACTATGGAGCTGCATCATTCCCGTCACCATCAAAGCTATGTTGACAAAGTTAACGCGGCTTGGGAGCAGTTGCCGCCGGATGAGTTGGAGTCATCCGGTCTGGCCGATAAAACAATTGAAGAAATTTTAACCGACTTGGATGCCGTGCCGGAAAGCATACGTACAGCGTTCAGAAACCACGGCGGTGGGCACGCCAACCACTGCCTTTTCTGGACCATTATGTCCCCGGAGGGAGGAGGGGAGCCGGAGGGCGAGTTGGCCGAGGCTATTGACAGGGAACTGTCCGACTTTAGGCAGTTCCAGGAAGCTTTCTCCTCCGCGGCGGCCGGGGTATTCGGCAGCGGCTGGGCGTGGCTGGTGGTAGACTCGGGCAAGCTGTCCATTACTATTTCTTCCAATCAAGACACTCCCTTGTCCTCCGGGCAGACGCCCATTTTCCTGCTGGACGTATGGGAGCACGCCTATTATCTGAAGTATCAAAACCGCCGCCCTGAATACATTGAGCAGTTTTGGAAGGTAGTGAACTGGCCGGAGGTAAGCCGCCGGTATAGAGAAGCGGTACAGCGATAGGCAATAATCGGCCCTGTCAGTTAGCGGGCAGAGCGGACGGATTATACCAGCCACACCTGATTAATTCCGCGTCATTCCCGCAAAAGCGGGCATCCAGGCTAATTTCGCTGGATGCCGGATCAAGTCCGGCATGACACCGTGGATGTAAATAGATGCGGTTGGTATTAAATCTCAAAACGCCTGTCTGCGCCTGCCTGTCGCCGTCCGGCGACGGCAGACAGGCGCTACCTGCCCGCGCGTTGCGCCTGCCTGTGCGTTGCACGCAGACAGGCACAGGCCTGGGCTTTGGAATCTAAAACACCTATTTACTGGTTATTGATTACTAATTACTAGTTGCTGGACAGGGGCCTGGCATTGTGCGCGTAACTTGTCTATCGTTAGCGTATGTACGTGATAACATAGTGGGGTGAATGTCAGGACAGAAATAAAGGATTTTCTGGGGCATTTTTATCAACCCCAGCGGACGGACCAAGTCTCTTCCGAAGAAGTTATTGAGGTGTCACCGGCTACCAAGCGCGTAGCTTTTGCTTACGAGCGATTTCGCAATACCCTGGAGCCTGATGAGGAGGAGATCCTGCGCCGGCGGGCGATTTGGCGCATCTTGGAAAGGCGTCTTTTCGAGGACAGGGCCCCCACGGCTGTAGCCACGGCCATACTGCAGGAGCTTATCCGCGGCAATTACGTTCAGCCCCTTACCCATTCACACGCGGTACGCGTCGGCTTCCTGCTTAAGAAAGCAAAGCAAATTTACTCCAGTCTTGAGCCGCAGCACAGAAAATGGTTCTTGGATATGGTGGCGGTTTCGGTCGATCACGAACTGTTTCCCCCCCAGCAGCAGGAAGCTCTGGTGCACCTTATGTACCGCGATGTGTCCGGGCGCGTGGCGTGGTCAGGTAGCTTTGTGGCCGAAAAAGACAGAGCCACGCAGCTCTACCTAGCTTGCCATCGCGTCCTGTTCACGGCGGACAGCCATGAGCTGGCTTACCATTACCTCGTACACCAGTTTCCCGCCTTCTCGCGGGATGAGATGTCTATTGGAGAAGTTGACGAGATGGCCAGGGGGTTGCCCGCTTTCCACGCCCGCATAGAACAAGCTTTAAGCCATCCGGCTGCCGACCGCCTGGTACGCCTGCTTCGCCCAGCCACAGTCCCTTACTTGGTGTTGCGTGATATGCTGACCGGTAACTCGCCGGAGCAAGTTTTTGCTTCGGACGAGGCCTTTGAAACGGCAGTCAGGGAGGCCTATGACAGCAGAGTACACCATACCCGCTGGCGCATGAGCCGGCGTGCCTGGCACAGCATCCTGTTCCTGTTTTTGACCAAGACTTTGTTGGCGGTGTTGGTGGAAATGCCGTACGAGCATTACGTGCTGAAAGACGTGCATTACTTGGCGCTGGCTTCTAATATCGCTTTTCACCCGCTGTTGCTTTTCTTTTTGGCTACCACGGTTCGCTTTCCTGGGCGGGCTAACAGTGACGCTACGTTAGAGCAATTGAAACGGATAGTTACCGGCGAGGGCCAGTTGCCCAGCATAGTGATAACAGCGCCGCGCCGTTACGGTACAGTCACCTGGTCGGCGTTTGCCATGATCTACGTCGTGTTGTTTTTGGCCATTTTCTGGGGGCTGTTCTCCGTGCTGGATAAATTTAATTTTTCGCTGCTGGCCATGTTGTTCTTCGTTATCTTTCTGGGACTGGTTAGCTTTCTGGCCACGCGCATACGCCGTTCGGCCAGAGACCTGCGGGTTATTCCCCAGCGCGAAGGCGCCGTTTCCACCATACTTAGCTTCCTGACGCTGCCGATACTGGAGTTCGGCCGCTGGCTGGCACAGAATATTCGCCAGGTTAACATCCTGCTTTTCTTGATGGACAGGGTACTGGAAGCGCCCTTCAAAATACTTATAGACATAGCGGAAGAATGGTTTGATTTTGTGCGCGACCGCCGGGAAGAGATTATTAAGTAAAGTGTTTTACTGGTATGCCTGCTGACGTAACTTGGCTTATAGCGGGACTGGCTGCGGGGGGCGTCGCGGTTTGGTTGTTATCTTATCGCTCCCGCCGCTACCGGAGTGATCTTGAACAGACACTGGCCCAGCGCTTGGACAGCGTGACGCAGCAGCTGGACAGGCGGCTTCAAGAAAATGCGCGGGCCGTGAACGAATCCAAGGCTTTTGTGGCCGAGCGGGTGAGCTCCGCGGAGCGTACCGTGCGTGAAGTCAGTATGGGTTTAGGCAAGCTGGAGCAGGCGACCACGGCGCTGCACAAAACCAGCAGCGAGATATCTTCTTTTCAGGATATGCTCAAGAGTCCTAAGATACGCGGAAGCTTCGGCGAGGTACTACTGGGCAATCTGCTGGCGGAGGTGCTGCCGCATGATCGTTACCAGACCCAGTTCACTTTTTCCCATGGCGACGTAGCCGACGCCGTTATTAAGCTGCAGGACGGGCGGATAGTGGTCGTGGATGCCAAGTTTCCGCTGGCGAATTTTCAGGCTTACGCGGCTGAGAAAGAGGAAGAACGACGCGCGGGGGCGCGCCAGGATTTTTTGCGCGACGTGAAAAAACACATTACGGACATTTCCCGAAAATATATTACACCTGATCAAAAAACTCTTGATTTCGCCTTTATGTATATTCCCATTGAAAGCGTCTATTACGAAACCATGATCCACGAGCCCTCGGGGATTAACCTGTGGGAGTATTGCTTGCGGCGCAAGGTCATTCCGGTCTCGCCCAACAGTTTCCTGGCTTATTTGCATACGGTGCTGATAGGCCTTAGGGGTATGAAAATTGAAGAACAGGCCAAGGAAATATTACAGCACCTGAGCCAGCTGCGCGGCGACTTTAACCGGTTCTCCGAAGATTTTGCCACGGTAGGCACCCATCTCACTAACGCCAAAAACCGTTTTGACGATTCAGCCCGCCGGCTGGACAAATTTGAGGCCCGCCTAGGCCAGATTGAAGCCGGCGGCGGTCAGTCGCGCCCGGAGATCAGTAGCGGCGCATAACCGCGCGCACAATTCCCTGGATGACGGGATTTTTGGCGTAGATAGACTTCATTTTTTTGTTAGCCGGTTGCAGCCGTATGCGGTGCTTTTCCCGGTAGTATTTTTTAAGGGTGGCATTTTCGTTATCCAGCAGCGCTACCACCACCTCGCCGTTGGCCGGATAGAAATTCCTCTCCACGATGACGTAATCTTGGTCCAAGATGCCGTCTTCAACCATAGAATCGCCACTTACTTGCAGTACGTAGCAGTTAAGGTTGGGCAGGAGCTCTAGGGGTACAGAGATATTTTCCTGGCCTTCAATAGCTTCAATGGGTTGGCCCGCTGCTATCACTCCCACCAGCGGCACGTTGACGCTGCGTACAAACACATTAGACTTTTCGGTAAGCTCCACGGATCTCATCTGTCTTCCGCGCAGTTTCAGATAGCCTTTTTCTTTCAGGGATTGCAGGTGATTGTACGCCGTGGCCGGCGACTTTATGCCCATGGCCTTCATAACTTCCCGGTAGCTGGGCGAATAATTGTGCTTGGCCAGAAAGTCGCGGACGACGTCCAGCGCCTCGCTTTGCTTTTTCGTCAGGTCGTAGTGCCTGTCTTTTTCCATGCGAACATAAGCATAACAAACAAAATGGGATTTGTTCTTACGATTTATCCACAGGTTTGCCTTTCTTGACTTCAACAACTTTCCTGCTTGACGGCCTGGGCTTTGCGCGAGGAGCAAGCGAAGCGATCGACGAAGCTAATCCTGACGCAGGCGCACACCGCCGCGTAGCGAGGGAATTTTCAAATGGCCTCGCGGTGACGCATTGTCAACTGCGCCTGCCATGGGGGGCGACCGCAGAGAGCGCGACCCGCCCTTGAGGACGAGCCGCGCCATGGCACGGCGGGAACGACAAGACGCGCAAGACGCGTAAGCCCTGGGGTTTGGCCGTTATCAGCTTGCCAGTGCTGGGGCCAAGGCTGCTATAGTAAAATAACTACCATGAGACTGCTGCCGATACTTCTGTTAACCTGCCTGGTTCTGGCCGCCGGCCCCGCGCTGGCCGCCGAAGAGGGCGGTGCCGCCGAGGGAGGAGAAAAGGAGCCGCAAACTGACGCTTCTCAAGGGGAACTGGAGGATAGCCAGCGGGAGCTGGCTGACAAGCGAAAAGAGCTGGAGGAGCTGGAAGCAGAAATTGAGACGCTGAAAGGAAAGCAGCAATCGGCCGCCAGTCAGGCGAAGGCGGCAGAGGAGCAAGTAAGGGCAGTCACACAGCGGCTGCGGGCTGCCCAGCTGCGGCTGGAGCGCACCGTGCTCACCCTGTCGCTCAATCGCCGTGAGCGTGACCGTGCTGAAGAGGAGATTAAGCGTTTGCGGGAGAGGATACAAACCAAACGACAGCACCTGCGCTACGTTATACGCTCTCTATACCTGAAAGAGCAGGCCTCGTTTATAGATATCATTTTGGGTTCCGGTAGCCTAGGCGAGCTGCTAGCAGAGCAGAGAACTTACCACGAGCTGCAAAAGCGGACCGTGCAGCTGATTAGGGAGCTGCGGGCCGATCGGCAGGAATTGGAGCGAAAACAACAGGCGCTGGAGCAAAGAAAACAGGAGCTGGACAGGCTGCGCGGCCTGCAGGTACGGCAGCAGGCGGAGCTGAATGACAGGCGCCTGGAGAAGCAGGATGCCCTTCGCTTCAAGGAGCAGCAGCGGGTGGAGTATAAACGGCAGGTGCAAGAGGCTCAAGCCGCCCGGCAGGAAATTGAACAGGAAATATTCACTTTGCGAAGCATAGGCCTGGAGTTGGCCTTGAACGACGCTTATGACGCTGCCCGCTATGCCGGTGGTTTAACCGGTACGCGCCCGTCGCTGCTGCTGGCCATTGTGAAAGTAGAAACTAACGTGGGCCAGTGGCTGGGCAGCGGCGTCTTTCCGGAAGACATGCACCCAGCCAGCCGGGACGCTTTCTTGAGGTTGGCGGAAAAGCTGGGTCTCGATCCTTATGATACTCCTATATCCCGCCGGCCTACCAGTTATCAGGGGTGGGGCGGCGCGATTGGCCCGGGACAGTTTATGCCCGACACCTGGGAGAGGTTGGAGCCGCGCGTTAAGGCCCTGCTAGGTCGCCAGCCCAATCCCTTTGAGCTGGCCGACGCCTTGGTGGGGATCGGTATCATGATGGCTGACCGGGGAGCGGTGGATCCCTCCAGGGAACTGGAAGCGGTCTCGCGGTACTTGGCCGGACCTAACTGGCAGTATCACACATGGTACGGCCGTAAGGTCTTAGCCGTAGCCGAAGAATATGCCAAAGAAGGCCTTTGATTTGGCGGACACTATCAAGCTGGCACTTCGTAGAAAAGAAAGCTGGGCCGCCGCCTTTGTCCTGGCCAGCCTGGTGTTAAACGGAGTATTGTGGCTGCTGTCAGTTTACGCTTTTCCGCGCGGCCGTCCCGCCGCCGTCCTGCATTACAATCTGGACGTTGGCATTGATTTTATCAGCCACGGCGCCACAATAACGATGCTGCCGCTGGCTGGATTGGTGTTATTGACTGGCAACGCGGCCCTAGCCTTCGTTATCAGGGGCATTGACGAGCGCTCTGTCTGGATTTTACTTGGCATTACGCCGGTAATTCAGCTGGTGCTTTTAGGCGCCTTTGCTCTAGTATGGCTGGCGAATCGATGATTCGTAATTCGTAACTCGTAACTCGTAACTCGTAATTAAGTAACTGGTGACAGCGGTTGACAAATGACGTTTAATTGTCAAAAGTCACCATCAGTCACATGTTGAGCATTGAAATAGACTTATCACAACTGCGCCGGCGCGTCCTGGAAGCACTACCGGGGTTGTTGTCATGGTCCACCTTGATTGTTTTGTCCGTCCTGGCCTTCATACTGCCTTTTTGGGTGGCTGTGTTCATCATCATTTTTGACGTGTATGTGCTGATTCGCGCTTTTTACATGTCGGTACATTTGGTTTTCGCTTACGTGACGCTGCGCCGGATGCGGCATGTGAATTGGATACAGCGTTGCCGCACGGTCAAGACCGACTTGCCTTGGGATAAAGTCCACCAGGCAGTGTTACTGCCAACCTACAACGAGTCTCTGGAAGTTCTTTCCGCTTCGCTGCGGTCAATAGAAAACTGTGACTTTCCCCGGGACAGGCTGCACGTGGTAGTTGGCTTTGAAGAGCGGGCGGGAAAGCCTGCCCGCCGCCGCGCTGCCGCCTTGCGCCGCCGGTTTGCCGGCTCCTTCGGAACCTTTTTAACCACGTTTCATCCGGATGGCCTGCCCGGAGAAAAGCGGGTGAAAAGCGCCAACGCGGTCTGGGCTATGAAAGAGATGGAAAAAGAGCTGGCGAGTAAAAACATTAAAGAGGAGCAGGTGGTCGTCAGTAACTTTGACAGCGATACCGTGATCAGCCGCAATTATTTTTCCTATCTGACTTACGTTTTTATCACCCATCCGGACCGTTACCGCGCTTCGTACCAACCGCTACCCATGTACCATAACAACGTTTGGGACGCGCCGGCCTTTTCTCGCGTCATCGCCACCGGCTCCACCTTCTGGCAGATGATAGAATCTATCCGTCCAGAGAGACTGGTCACTTTTTCCTCTCATTCCATGAGCCTCAAAGCTTTGCGCGACGTCGGCTATTGGCAGAAAGACGTGGTGTCGGAGGATTCAAGGATATTCTGGCAGTGTCTGCTTCATTACAACGGCCAGTACCGCACAGAACCGCTCTACACTTCTGTATCCATGGACGCCGCGCTGGCCAGTTCCTGGTGGCAAACGCTAAAAAACCAGTATAAGCAGAAGCGGCGCTGGGCCTGGGGAATTGAGAATTTTCCTTACATGGCTCTGGGGTTTTTGCGCAACAGGAAAATTCCCTTCAGGACCAAGTTTATTTACTCTTTTCGTACTTTGGAAGGCCACTACTCTTGGGCGACTGTGGCCACTATCGTAGCCGGCTTGGGCTGGCTGCCGGTCTTTTTCGGCGGACCGGAGTTTCACGCCACTTTTTTGTCTTACAGTTTGCCCTACATGGCGCGGGGTATAATGTCAGTGGCCATGTTGGGCCTGCTGGTTTCCGGCGCGCTGACGCTGTTGCTGCTTCCGGCTAAGCCGGATAAGTACAGCGCCTGGCGCTATCTGCCTATGGCTTTACAATGGGTGCTGGTACCTGTCATAGCCACGGTGCTGTCGGCCTTACCGGCGCTGGACGCTGAAACCCGCTTGATGTTAGGGCGGGATTTACAATTCAATGTTATGGAGAAAAGACGAAGAGTAACTAGTAATCAGTAACTAGTAACTGGTAATTTACGGCCGCGACGCGTCGTTTGCCAGTTACCAGTTACCAGTTACTTATGCTTTCCCATTTTCTCCTCTTGTTGATTAGCTTTATCAGCGTTTTTCTGCTGCTCAAACTCCTGCTCCATCCCCATCCTCGCCGTCTGGCTGGTCCGGTGATTATAGCCGTGGTGGCCGTCACGGCTGCCTGGGCAATGCGGGACAGCCCGCTTATGGCGGCGGGCTTGCTGCTGGCCGCCGCCTTAACCGTTATCTTCGGCGCCGCCGATGACGCCTACGACTTGTCGGCGGGCTTGCAGCTGGCCGGGCAGGCGCTGACCGCCGCCGCCGCCGTGCTGTCAGGCTGGACCATTTCTTTTATTACCAACCCCTTCGGCACCGGACTGCTTTATCTGGAACCGGTGGCGGGAGGCGCTTTGGCTGCCGTCTGGCTGGTTATTCTCATGAACGCTATCAACTGGCTGGACGGCAGCGACGGCCTGGCCGGCAGCGTCATTATTATAGCTTTTATCACCCTGATCATTGTCAGCGTGCTGCCCGCCACTCAAGACGAGCGCACTTTGGGTTTAGCCTTGATAGGCCTCGGGGCCGCCGCCGCCTTCCTTGTCTGGAACTGGCCCCCGGCCAAGATATATCTCGGCACTTCCGGCAGCTGGTTCCTGGGCTTGTATCTGGGTCTGGTGGCTATGGCCGGGCAGGGAAAGATCGCCCTCACCGCTCTGGTGCTGGCCTTGCCTTTGCTGGACGCGGCTTACGTCATCGTTAAGAGACTCCTGTCCGGCCAATCCCCTTGGCGCGGCGACACAATAAGCCACTTCCACCATCGCCTGCGCGCCCGGGGATTATCACCCAGGTCCATTTGCCTGATTGCCGCTGCTGTATCCGCTGTATCTGGCTTCAGCGCCCTGCTCTTAACTCTCAATACAACCGCCTGCCCCGACTTCGATCAAGCAATCGTCAACGTTGCCGGCCATCAGCTTTCCGTTGGCCTGGCCGCCACATCCGGGCAGCAGAGCGGGGGACTGTCCGGCTGTCGCCGCGTTCCGGAAGGCCGCGGCCTGTATTTCGTTTTTAACCCTAAACAAACTCCCGGTTTTTGGATGAAAGACATGCTTATTCCTATAGACATCATCTGGATTACCGACAGCCAAGTCGTCGGCGTGGAGCACTCTGTCCCACCACCAAACAATCCCGACCAAACCGGCTTGCCGCGCTACACTCCGCCTCAACCTGTAGACGCCGTCTTGGAACTTCCCGCCGGCGCTGCCGGCCGGCTTGGCATCAAGCCGGGAGTTGAAGTCGTGTTGTCAGGAATTGACAAACTTAGATAATTTTGCTAGTATGCCCATACATGGCGGATAAGAAACTGGAAATTGAACTGCAAAAAGCAGGGTTTGACAAGCGGTCGGCCAAAGTTTACTTGGCTACTCTAGAACTTGGTCCCTCTCCCGTGCAAAAAATCTCCCAGCGCGCCGGCGTCCCCCGCGCCACCACTTACCTGGTCCTGGATGATTTACAAAACAGGGGATTGGTTAGCACTTTCCGGCAGGGCAAGAAAAGTTACTTCGCCGCCGAATCGCCCCAGCGTTTGTCTCACCTGGTGGCCTCAAAAGAAAAGGAGCTGGCAGAACAGAAAAGCGCCGTCAATGATTTAATTTCCGAGTTGAATTCACGGGCCCAGACTAGACCCAACCACTCTTCCCGGCCCATCGTTCGTTTTTACGAAGGCCCTGACGCGCTTAAAGGCTTTATTCGTGACAATCTTCGTCAGGCTCAAATTAAAAAAGAGGCCCTAGGCATTATTTCCTACGATCAAGCTGAACAATTTATCACTAAAGCAAGCTTGTCATGGGACGATCTTGTCAAACACCGGCAACGTAAAGGAGTAAAGCGTCGCATCATCTATACCTGGAAAGAACGAGAGCCAGACAAAAACCGCGTGGCTAAAAATGCAGTCTACGTCCCGTATCAACAGTTTCCCTGCCAAGCCGATATCACCATCGCCGGCCACCGCGTGGCCTTTGTTCCTTATGATGAACCTTTTCGGGCCGTGGCCATAGAAGATGCTACCATTGCCCGCAATATGAAAGCCCTTTTTGAATTCATTTGGCAGTCGGCTCAATCCCCAACTAAAAAACGTCAGAAAGGTTGACAAATAATATCATATAGAGTATCCTGCTAACTGCCCTGTATAACAGGGACTGTGTTGTTCCTCACCCATTTACCTCTGACAAAGCAGATAAGGAGGCACATTATGGGTGGCACCGGTGGGTGACAAACACTGGTGATGAGTTTCTTAAGTGAGTGTATGTCGAGGCGGTGCAGACAAGATTGTTCCTTTAGGACAAATCGGCGGGATGACGCCGAACTACACGCAAAACCGATGATTTGAGGAAAACCGCTCGACAACACGGGCCCAGCCGGGTCAGGCTCCACAGCATCAATCGCTTGCCTGACCCCTGGGCTTATTTTTGTTAGTGACGCCAGTCGCGCCGGAAAAACGCTTGGTGTTGACGGAGAAACACCAAGCGTTAAGGAGGCGCGGCTGCTTATGTGACACTTTTTGTAAACAATAAAAATACATTATTTTTACTAAAATAAGCCATTTTAATGCAGTTCAGAAAATAGTCTGTCAAAACACTTGACAAATTATTGCAGTTCTGCTAGGCTCCTCTCCATACGGTTACTCTGATTTCTGTTGCCTTGAGTCTCAAAGCACTTTCTTAATTTAGGGAAGCCCCGGTCACCCGAAATGGGTTCAAGCCATGTAGCTATATGCCCAACGTGACTGGTCCTCAAAAGCGCTTCCTTAAGCTTGAAGGTGCCGCCGGACAGGGCAAAATAATGGCACGAACTTTGACAACTTAAGTTTTCCCCTCCAGTACCCGCATCAATTTCGGATGCTGCAGGGGGAAACTCGTCACTTGAAATCCGTCGTCATTTAAGGAGATCGCGATGATTACGTTTGCTGATTCCTGGACCGGCACGCGCGGCGCTGGCCTCATTGGAGTCCTTCCCGACAACTGGGAAGAGGCTTTGGAGGAGTCCAGCCGCCGGTTGGAGATGTCACGGGAAGCCGTCAACTTCCTCGTTTCTCCAGCCCTGCTGGCGCGCGCCTGGACGCACCTTCTTAAGGCTTTTGCTGACGACGCCAGCGCCATTCAGGAACTTCAACAACTTACGGTTGACGAAGTGATTGAGTGGTACCTTGACCTTTAGCAAAAAGGAGAAAAAAAACGGGATTGCACGGATGCGCTTCATCCCCCAAGCAATCCCTTTCCCTCCTTCGCGGTATGCGCGCCGGTCGTGTATATCGCGAGCGAGGGGAAACACACAAGCTGAAGCTGACAGGGGTATGGAGTAGGACGTTGCGCATCGAAGGTATCCGATTATGGAGCCTGATGGGGGCAACATCATCTTGCTTCATATAGGGGGACCGCTCCCCATAGGGGGACCGCTCCCCAGACCATAGCAAAGTGCTATGGCTGATGGGGATATACCTCACGAAGACCGGGGTGCTCTAAGAAAAGGGCCTTCTTCGCTGCTAACGCGAAGCTCTTAGAGATCCCCCCAAAGGGGTAATTCGGTTACTCTGTCAGCTTCTCATCTTGTACCTTTTAGGCAACACCTTGTTGCCTTTCTCTCCTTCGGCATCGCCAAAAGTGACGCCGAGCGAGGGGAATTACCAGAAAACATCCACCAAGGAGACTATCCAATGCTGACCATTTTTCTCGTCGTCGCCTGTGTTGTCGGCTGGGGCCTGTTTTTTCTGGCCGCGTTCTCGACTGACCCCGCTTACATCTATCTTAAGCGCGATCACGAGCTGGTCAGGAGGCACCGGAATGAGCTGTGGGAGGAGAATAAACGCCTCCGCGCTCAACTGAAAGAGCTTCAGGACCGGGAGCCGGAGTACATGATTTAACCCCCAAGTCGGTCCGCGTTAGCGGAAAAGACGAATACCGACGCATCCAAATTTCGCCCCTCTTCAGAGAAATTCTAAAAAGGATTTTTCTGAAGAGGAAATGTATTTCTCTCGCCAAATGTCCGGCGTTAATGGACTGTTCTTTTCAGGAGCTCCTCTATAATATCCGGCTCAAACCTCTTAAGGCCGGAAAATAAAAGAGGAGAATGCTCAATGATCCAGGCGAAGGTATTTGTTCTAGAAGACAAGGGCAACGAAGAGAAGATGAACGTGTTCCTTGCGAACAAGGTGGAAGAGATTGTGCTTGTAAAGCAGTCCACAACCTCTGTCGGGCCCGTCAATGCAGGTGGCACGATGTTACCGGCCGAGTTCTATACGGTAGTGACTATTTTCTATAAACCGTCACATCCGTATGCTCCTCGTCGTCGGGACAAGGTTTTACGTCAGACGTCTTCGTCGTAAAACCAAGGCTAATTAATTAGCCTGTTAGGTAGCCTTGCTAGCGCTGAAATCTGTTTGACCTGTTATCATTCATATCATACTTTTCATCAGGTCTTATAGATTGTGCTTTACTGGGAGAGGTAAACCCGAGTAAAGCATTCCCCGAGCAACAGCGCGAATAAAATCAAGGGGAAATCAAGGCAGCAGCTCAACTGCCCTACGCGCAGCGGATAATTCCGCCTTGGTAATAGCGATATTGCCATGTATAGAAGAAAGCGCGTGCAAACCATTGGGCGCCTGTCCTTTGTGACTTTCTAGGCAACCCTCGTGTTGCCTTTCCCTCACTCTTGGTGTGTGCTACCATCCGCGCCGCGAGCGAGGGGAAACCATATTCCCGTACTTTGCTCGCCGGCGGCTTCCGACTCGCGCAAAGATATATCAAAGCAGGCAATACAAATGTTGTGGTAAGGGAAGCCAAAAAGATACTGTCCGTTAAAAGAAAAGTGTCTATTGATCGAGTCGCCATATCCGACCAAGAGGCGATTAAGTTGGTGCAGGACACTATTCAAGCTGGCGGTCGCCGAGTGCGTAAGCAACAGCGCCTGGCTCAAGATTTCTTATATAAGCGTTAAGTTTATTTAGACAACTATTTTATTGTTATCAGACGTTAAAAACCCTTTTCTCTCACAGCCTCTTCCCTCTACGCTCAACATCCACTCGCTTTGGTGGGCTCTTTTTACTTAATTTTTAAAGTTGTCCTTTTCACCATTGCCCAGACCGCTTACTATTAAAGTTATGTCAACTGAACGCTTGGACCGCTCTTCATCGCCTGCCTCGCCCGAAAGCGATGATGAGCCGGAAGCCGCGGCCGAGCCGCCGGAGAAAGCCGCGGCGGAAGAAAAACTTGAAGTTTACCTGTTTGACCGCGTGCTGCGCCAGTCAATCACGGACAAATTTAGCCGTCAGTTTAAAGAGGACGTCGCGGGCCGTGAGCCGGCAGAGCGCCGCCGTGCTGTGCTTGCCTTTAAGGCTTCTTATCTTAAGCACCAATTGGCGCTGGCCGAAGTCGTTACTAAGACGCAGAAAATTGTCAATGAAAATCCCGACGCCACGGCCGGAGAACTGATGAAAGAAATAACCACCCCCACGCTGGAAGAAAGCGAACGGCGGCAGTTAGTAGATTTAGCTCAAGACTATGAAAAGCAGACCCAGGATTTAAAGGGGCTAATCCGGCAGTTTGTCCCTGACCGGGTCTACGGAAAGCAATGGATTGGTCCCTCTCACCCTCGTTACCAGCAGGAGCTGGAAAAAAGCCGGCAGCCGTATGGCACCTCCATCCCAGTCAGGGGGGAAGAGATAACCGACCCCCACAGCCGGCAGGCGGCGCGGAAAGCGGAGGCTAAAGCCGCTCTGTTCAAATATCTTACCGACGGTAAAGCACCGCGCGGTAAATTCAGCGCCAAGCGACGCGGCAACAGCCTTATCGTTTACGCCGGCGACCGCGACTTTGCCGAACTGTACGCCGGCGGCAACGAAGGAGAGATGAGAGACAGTCTGATAAAGCAAGCAGGGCGCGCCACGGCCTTCCATCGAGCCGAGAAGCGTCGGCATCCTACTGCCGGCCGGGAAATAACTTTCCGCACCGTCATCATTCGTCGGGAGTATAAGCCGACCTCTGACTACTATTACTTAAGCCAGCTTCATCCTGACATAACTGGAGCGCGCCGAAGAGCATGAGAAGCAGCACGCTTTTGACAGCCACTTAGACGTCCGCGCCGGAAAAGAAAATCTGGAATTTCATTCTCAACAAGATTTGGAAAAACACCTTTCTAAATACGTTCCGAATTACCTGGAAAGTTTGCGGGACGAGGCTATTGCTTACGCTATTGAGGGACGGGGGCGCAGCCTAGCTCAAGTTGTTCCCGAGCGCGAGCGCGACCCTTATTTCTACCCAAAGCAGGAGCAACTAGAACCGTACCGCCGGCTGCTGGGCGAGGAAAAGTTTAAAGCCTGGTCGGTGGAAAAAATTTGGCAGGAAAAAGTCGTTGAGCCGTTTCGCCAATCGGCCAAGGATATAGCTCGCGTCAGCGCTCGCCTGGCCAGCACGCCCAAGCCGCAACGCGCCAAGCTGGCCGCCCTGTTTGAGATTGAACCGGCGATAAACTGGCGGCGGCTGGAAAAATGGCTGGACGACGGCGAGGTAAGAAAAAGGGTTGGACGGAGCATGCCCAAACTGGCGGCGCTACCGAAAAAATACGCTGACCTGCCTAAACGGGCTGCGGCTTAGCCATTATATCGGCATGACTACCGTAGGCTATAATTCGCTTGACATATTACTTGATTACGAATTACTGATTACGGATTACTGATTACGAATAGATTACGAATTAACCCTTCACCCCTCCCTTTAATTTTGCTAAAGTAACCTCTATGAAGGAGCTGCTGATAAACTGGCTGGTGGCGGCGGTGGCTGTTGGTATCGCCGCTTACCTCTTGCCCGGGGTGGCGCTGTCGGGCTTTTTGGCGGCGCTGGTCACGGCGCTGGTGTGGGGCTTTATCAACGCCTTTTTAAAGCCGCTGCTGTTAGTGCTTACTTTGCCGCTCAATATTATGACTTTGGGCCTGCTGACCTTTGTGATTAACGCTTTACTGGTTATGCTGACCAGCCTTATCGTGCCGGGCTTTACTGTAGCCAGTTTCTGGTGGGCGCTGCTGTTCAGCCTGGTGCTGTCGCTGGTCAACGCCGGCCTGTTTGCCTTAAGCCGCCGCGGCACCGCTTGACAGACTTTCTGTTACGAGTTACGAATTACGGATTACGAATTATTATGACAACCGCTGTCATCAAGACCGGAGGCAAGCAGTACGTGGTCCACGAAGGCGACCGGATTAAGGTGGAAAAGCTGCCGGCGCAGGAGGGCGGCGAGATTACTTTCAGCGAAGTGCTGCTTTTCGCCACGGACAAAATTGCCAGGATAGGCACGCCGACAGTAAAAGGAGCGGTGGTGGAAGCAAGAGCGTTAAACCACGGTCGGCACAAGAAAGTAACCGGCGTTAAAATGAAGCCCAAAAAGCGCCACAAAAAATACTTCGGCCACAAGCAGCATTACACCGAAGTCGAGATACTTAAGATTAAAAGCAGAGCCTAAACTGTCCGCGCTTCCACTTCTTATTAAAAACTTCCATATTACGTAATATGGAAGTTTTGCCTACGCTGCTGAATTACTCATTCGCTGCATAAAATTCGCCACATAAAGCTAACCTCACCATGCACGGCGCTTTGTATCTTTTTGGCACTCGTGTGTTAAATTACTTTCATACTCGACAATAATGACTGAGTTTTCCCCAGCACGCGATTTCATAGCCGCCGTTAAGGCTGCCCGCATCCCCGGTACATTATACCTTGAGGGGTCATACGCGGCCGGCGGGGCAGACAAATATTCTGATTTAGATTTTTCCCTTGAGGTTTCAAGCAACAACCATACAGAGTCAGTAAAGGCAGTTGAACATATTCTGCATTCTCTTGGCGAACCACTATACATTCTAAATTATGGTGAGGACAGAGAATATCCAGGATACTCCACCTTGCTGGGAATGTATCAAGACACCAACCCCTTCCAGATACTCGATGTACGCGTGAAAGACCAGCAAAAGAAAAATTTTCGAGGAGAACGAAAAGAGGTACATCGCTATGAAAATTCCGCGCCGTTCAAGGCGAGAGCTGCTGTTGACGCAAACATATTATCTGGGCGTGAGAAAGAAGTTGTGAAGTTCTGGTTTTTGCAGCCAGGATTGGTGAAGAAGATACTAAGACGATGTTCTGCAGGGGAAATCAAAAAAGCATTTGAACTCAAGGTGCTACATCAGCTCAAATATGTATGTAGTGAGAGCCAGCTTTTCGCCATACACCAACACCTCCAAAATCATGACTGGTTTGCAGCTCTCAAGAAAGGTTGGCGACTGTTCAGCGAGAAAACTAAAGAAATCGAGCCAAAGGACGCCGCGTTCGCAAACCTAAAAGCAGCTATTCACGTTATTGGCACAGACCCGTCAGCCAGTTGAAGATGGCGCCGCTGAAGGCGGCGGGGTAACGGTAGCAGCCTACGGCCCGCAGGTGGCTGGGGCGGAAGAAATCAACCAGCCTGTTGTACGGGTTAATTGCCGGCTTGAAGATTTCGTAGACAATGGAAGAAGAGCGCCACTTGGTTTCCAGGTTAGCGTAAGGCGATGCCGGTACGGCTTTGAACAGGAATGGCTTTCCTACCAGGCGCAGTAGCAGCAGCGCTGACAGTAGTAGCAGGACCGCCAGCAACACGTATTCCCTCCGCGTCAGCTTCCTCACAACAAGATTCTTCCCGAAAAGGCCGCCGCCAGCGTGGTGGCGTCAGCGAACTCAATGTCGCCGCCCGTAGGCAAACCGCGGCCCAGACGGGTTATGTTTATACCACGGTTCTTTATAAGCTGCGCCAGCCGGCGGGCGGTAGCTTCTCCTTCCACGGTGGGGTTCAAGGCCAGGATTAACTCCTTTATTTTTTCTTTACTTACGCGGTCAATCAGCTCTTTAATCGTCAGCTGCTCTTCGCTTATCCCTTCCAAGGGGGACAGCTCTCCGCCCAGCACGTGGTACAAGCCGTTATAGCTGTCTGTTCGTTCAATGGCTTCCACGTCCAGGGGGCTTTCCACTACGCATACCAGGGAGGTATTCCTCATTTCGTCCCGGCACACCACGCACAGTTCTCCTTCGGCCAGGTTATAACAGCGCTGGCAGACGCGTACGCTGGCGTGCAGGTTTTTAAGGCGGTCTCCCATCCGCGCGACCACCGGCTGCGGCTGGCGCAGGAGGTGTATGGCCAACCGCCGGGCCGTCTTGGGACCGATGCCCGGCAGGCGCACCAGCTCTTCCGAGAGCTCCCGCACGGCTCTGGGCAAAATAGAGCGCATGCCCTTTATGCTAAAACGATTTTTAGGTTACGGCCACTTCTTCCTCTTGCGTTGTCTCTTTATTATGGCTGCCTGCCTCCGCTGGCGGTATGTCGATTTGGTCATACCTATCATCCGGCGGCAGGCAGGTGACGTACCGGCGGTGAAAACGCAGCGGTATTTCTCCCGTAGGACCGTTGCGGTGTTTTTCAATCAGCAACGAGAGGTCTTCCACCTCCGCCTCCGCCGGTCCTTCTTCGTTGTCGTCCGTGCTGGTCCGGTGGATAAACATAACTATGTCCGAGTCCTGCTCTATAGAGTTGTGAACGATTATGTCGTTAGCAACAAAATTATGCAGGCCGCTTACGGTAGCATCATACACCTCTTCCACGCCTCTTGCTTCTATGCTTACAATTTCATCCCAAAGAACGCTTGCTCCGGCCAGATCGTTCAACTTGTCACTTTTCAAAGCGACCGCTACTCGTTTCAACCTCTCGCGACTTAGGCCTGACTTAGTGATAGTATTGCCGCAATACGCCGTGTTTATTCGCGCGTGCAGGCTTCGCCAGCTAAGGCCGGCACGCTCTTTTACTTTTCTTGCAGTGGCAATTCTGTCGCCCTCCGACAGCTTCTCAAGTGGTCTCCATCCCTCTGTAGTGAGGAAGGGATGGTTGGCGCTGGCTCGTATCTCCCGACCGGATCTGGTTCGCAGTAGACAGGCGCGCTTGTGCCCCGAGGAAAAGGCTTTAGTCATGGACCTTGTGACTAAGTTATATTTTTTGTCTAGAGCGAGTATAGGCACCGCCTTCTGCGTCTTGCGATCAGCCAGTGATTTAATAGTGACCCGTTCACCGGTGTCGGCTCGGGTAATAAGGGTGTCGCCGGTAAGGCAGCCGCTTTCGCGCAGGTCAGACAGTTTAGGTCTTTGGCTGGCGCGCATTTCCACCGCTCGTGACAGCTGCGATAGAGCGATAATAGGAATGTTAAGCTCCAGCGCCAGCTTTTTCAGGCTGCGGGAGATGTCAGATACCTCCTGCACCCTGTTGTCTGAATACCGGCGGGATTCCATCAACTGCAGGTAGTCAACTATCAGCAGTCCCAGGCCGTGCTCCGACTGCAGGCGCCGGGCCATAGTGCGCATGCCCATAACGTTATTGGACGCCTGGTCGTCTATATAAAGCGGCGCTTCCGACAGCTCGCTGATGGCGTGACCCAGCCGTGCGAAATCATCAAATTCTCCCTCTGCCTGCAGTCTTCCCGTGCGGATGCGCCACAGATCAACATGAGCGTGGGCGGACATGAGACGGTCCACCAGCTGTTCCTTGGACATCTCCAGGCTGAACAGCCCCACAGGTACTCCCGACAGCGAGGCGTGGCGCGCGAAATCCAGAGCCAGCGTGGTTTTTCCCATGGAGGGACGGGCGGCCAGCACTACTAAGTCCGATTTCTGCCAGCCGGCCAGCCGGCGGTCCAGAGCGGGAAAGCCGGTAGTGATTCCGCGCAGGCCGTCAGCGCCTTTCTGCAGTTTGTCAATTCTTTCAAAAGCCTCTTCCAGCGCTTCGGATATCTTGGTGAAGTGACGCGACTTATGGTCGCGCGATACGGAAAAGAGCAGCCTTTCCGCCTCGTCCAGCGTTTCTTCCACTTCCGGCTCTTCTTCAAAACCCAGATTGCTGATGGTGGACGCGGCGGAAATCAGGCGGCGCAGCGTGGCGTATTTCTGCACTATTCGGCCGTAGTGGACCACGTTGCCGGAGGTCGGCACTACCGTGGCCAGATGAGTTACAGCGTCTTCCGAGCCTACTTCCTCTAATTGCTTTTTTTCTCTTAATTTGTTGGACAAAGACAACACATCAATGGGCTGGGACGATTCGTACAACTCCAAGCACGCCTTATACATTTTCCGGTGGGCGTCCCTGTAAAAATCGTCCGCGGCCAGAAAATCGGCTATGCGCATGATGGCGTCTTTGTCTATCAGCAGACTGCCCAGCACTGACTCTTCAGCTTCATAGCTGTGCGGAGGAATTCTGGCCCCGGCGGGCGCCTGCTCCCGGCTGCTGTTTTTGGCGCTGTTAGCCATAGGAAAAATTATTCCCGCTGGGCATACGACTTCTTAATATCCATCAGGATTTTATTATACATTTTCATCGCGTCGCTTGCACGTGGATAAATTGTGGATAGCCGGCTTAAGGCACACGACGTCGCTTCAGGGCAAGGGCACGGCAGTTGGGGGCGGTTACAGCTTCACAATTCTTGGACCTGTCCCGGTATCCTCAATCTTATATCCTTTTTCTTCAACGACTTGCCGCAAGCGGTCTGCTTCCTCATAATGTCCGTTCTTCCGTTCTTGCTCCCGCCGCGCGGCCAGTTTCCGCACGTCGTCCGGTACCGTTTCCGCTTCAATTTGCCGGCGCAGCGGCTCCAGCACGCCCACCACCTCATCCGCGGCGGCCAGGGTGGCCAGCGCTTGCTGCCGGGGGCGGTTTTCCACGCCACGCACGTACTCCCACAGTACGGCCGAGGCCCGCGGCGTGTTCAGATCATCCGCCAGCGCGTTACTGAAGCTATCAATAACTTCCTGATCCGCCGCCGGGGCGTTCTCCGGTCCGGCCGGCACGCCGCCGAGCCGCAACCGCCGCCAGAGCTGCTTGAGCGTTTCCAGATTTTTCTGCGCTTCCTCCATCATCTCCCAGGAAAAATCTATTTTAGAGCGGTAGTGGCTGGCGAATACCAGTAGCCTGAAGGCGAGGGGGGAGTAGCCCTTGGCTATTAAGGTGTCCAAAGTTATTTGTCCTCCTTCCCGTTTGGCCAGCTTTTTGCCCGACATTTGCAGATGCCGATTGTGCAGCCACAGGCGTACGAATTTCTCACCGGTGGCTCCTTCGGACTGGGCAATCTCATTTTCATGGTGGGGGAAGCGGTTATCCTCGCCGCCGGTGTGGATATCAATATCCGTTCCCAGATACTTCAGGCTCATGGCGGAGCACTCAATGTGCCAGCCGGGATAGCCCCTGCCCCACGGCGAGTCCCATTTCTGCAGATGGTTTTCGTCCCGTATCCATAGCGCGAAGTCGGCCGGATGTTTCTTGTCTCCTTGCGCTGCCACTCTTTTTCCGGCTATTAAATCCTCCGGCCGGTTGCCGGACAGGCGGCCGTAAGCGGAGAACGATCTAACGTCAAAATACACGCCGCTGGCGGTGCGGTAAGCGTGCCCTCGCTCCAGCAGGCGGCTGATCAGCCGCTGCATTGACTTTATGTGACGGCTGGCCCGGGGGTAAGTAACGTCCGTTTTTACGTTCAGCTTTTCCAGGTCGGCGAAGAAAAGACTCGTTTGCTCGTCAGTTACAGCCTGTGGCGACACTTTTCTGGTCCGGGCTTCCTTTTCCACTTTGTCTTCGCCCGCGTCAACGTCGTCCTCGGTCAGATGGCCCACGTCCGTTATATTCATAACTTCTTTAACCTGGTATCCCAGCAGTTCCAGCGCGCGGTGCAGGAAGTCGGCAAACAGATACCGCCTTAAGTTGCCTAGGTGCTGGCGCTTGTACACCGTGGGTCCGCAGCTGTATACGCGGGCCACGCCCTTGGTATTCGGCTTTAAAATCTCCAGTCGCTTAGTCAGAGAGTTGTAGAGTCGCACTGCTTTCATGGGGAAAACTTTATCTTGTTTTCATGGTACACTTTCCCCGCGTAATTTTCAGGGCTGTTCTCTTACAACGCCACCGCCATACTGGGAGGATAAAAGTGTCCAACTCGCGCTTGCAAGTCGGCCTGGACATTGATGGTGTACTGCTGTGGTACGACGTCGGCCTCTTTCTTGATTACTGCCAACAGTGCCTCGGCTGGACAGTAGACCGTGAGGCGTACCGGGCCACCCACTGCTGGCAAGCGGCCACGGGCGGAAAAACTACGGCGGAAATAGCACCAGCCTTCACCCAGTTTCTGCTGGGCAGGCCTGATTTACAAAAGCCAGTGCCCGGAGCGTACGAGGCGATGAAGCAGCTAACGCCCTTTTGTTCCTGGCACGGTATCACCGCCCGCCCAGCTGATTTGAGCTCTGCCACCCGGCACGTCCTGGCCCGGCACTATCCCGGCACCCACTTCACTTCCTTTTCTTGGCGCCGGAGCTTGGACAAAGCCGACATTATTCAGCGGCGGGGCATTAAAGTTTGCGTGGAAGACTCCACCCGGGAGATTGAGTCTATCCTGGATAGCGGCATTAAGGTTGCTATTGTCCAGTTCCCCAACTTCGCCGGTCTTTCCCAACGCGCCTTCCGAGACCACCGGGTAGTTCGTCTGGCCGCTTGCGACCGTGTGGCGGAAGTAAGTTGCCTGAACGATCAAAAACTGCTGTGGCGGGACGCCTGGCGGCAGACACGGCGGGAAGTTAAACAGCGGTTACCCGTCCTTTTACCTACTGCCCCTTAATTAAGACACTGACACAAGGGGCTTTTTTACATAAGATTTCTGCGCCTGGCCTTGCCCAGAACGAAGAGTAAAATCGCCGCCAATGCGCCTATTACCAACCAAAAAGCTACCCTGTCTATCACGGTGGCGTCAGCCGCCCGGGGAGCGAAAAAGGGATCCACCAGCACCAGCATGGGGATGGCGACTATGGAGTAAATAGTCAGCAGCCGCAGCAGTTCATTTTCCTTATGCTGCAGCATAGTGGAATTGGCATTGCCCAGCTCGCGGACACTTTCAAACATGCTCTCCAGATTTTCCCACAGCTTCTGGTGCTGGCTGTGCACCCGCTGCCATCTGGCTTGGGCTGCCGGGGTGGCCAGACTGTGTCGCGGCGGGGAAGCAAGCAGCCTGTTGTGGGGACGTACCACCTTGCGGAAATCCATCAAGTCTCTCGTCAGCAGCGATATTTCCTCCACCATTTTCCGCTCGTTGCCCTGGAAGACGGCGTCTTCCGCTATGTCAATATGCTTGGACAGACGCTCTGTCTTGTGCCAGGAAGCCTCGTTCAACCCTGACAGCAGCACCAGGCACAGTGACAGAGGCCCTTCCTTAAAGGCAGCCTCTTGCTTTGCCGGAGATATTTCCAGCTCTTGGCGTATTTTATCAAGCATGACCAGCGGCTCGTAGTGAAGGCTGAAAAGTTGTTGGTCTTTTATAACAAAGAACAGCGGCACGCCGGAAGTAACTCTTGTCTGTCTGTCAAAGACCGGGACGTGAACCAGCAGCAACAGATAATCACTGCGCACCGCTATCTCCGGCCGGTGGTGCCTGTCCGCCACAAACTCTCCGTCCGGAGGCCTGAGACCGGACTGCCTGATAAATTTCACCAGCTCTTCAGAGCCCGGACTTTGCACGTTAGTCCAAGTCAGGTCTTTTGAGCCAAGTACGTGCTCCATGGTATATTAATAAAGTATACCATGAAAAAAAAGTCTGCGCGTCTTACGTCTGCCGTCTTGCCGGTTTTTGTCATCGGGACACTGCAGTTGACCGGTTGTCTTAGTCAGCGTGAGCTGGCCCCGCCCCCTCCCGGCGGCGCTTACCGTTCCACTAACGGCGGTGCCAGCTTTGAGCAGTCGGTCAACGTGGTGGACCAGCGAGGGAAGGTAACCGGCTACGTGGCTTCTCTGGCGCTGCGGAGCATTTATCGGGTGCCTGCCAGTCCAAACACCGTGTTCGTCACCGCGGGAAGTGAGGGGGTGATAGTTTCTCGTGATGACGGCGTCAGCTGGCAGAAAATGGAAAATCCCCTGGCCGCGGTTACGGACATGGTCAGGTTGGAGAACGGCGCGTTGTTGCTTTCAGGCACCAATGAGAGCAAGGATGGCGTAGTGGTCCGCAGTCTGGACGGAGGCCGCAGCTGGAAGGCGGTGCTGACCATGCCGGCTTTCAGGAAAAAGAAGAAACCATTTTTCATGGAGTTAATTAAGAGGCCCCCGCCTCCTCCCGTCTATATATCCAGCCTGGCAGCCGACCCCTTCCATCCGGGCCGAGTGTACGCCGGCTCCAGTACGGGAGACTTTTTTATCGGCGAGCAGTCGGGAAAAGTGTGGCATCACCAAGTAACGGTCCCTGCCGTGGAACGCATATTTGCCTCGCCTCACCGGGACGGTGAGGCCTTGTTGTTAGTTAGCGGAGGGAAGTTAATCCGCTTCACGGAGCAGTCGCCGGCGGGAGAGGAGGAGCAAGAACCACAGCGAACGCAAGAGTTAAGGCTACCCGCCGACGGCCCGGTGTACGACTTGTCTTACGTGCGCCAGTTTCCCGATGCTTTGCTTGTAGGCACTGGTAGGGGCGCTTTTATCTCGCGCGACCGCGGCGAGACTTGGCTTAAACTGCCGGTGCCGGTAAGCACCGTTGCGACGCTGCGCAGTGTACAAATTGCCGTCAGTCCCACTAATCCCAATCGCCTGCTGATCAGCGTTGACAGCGTGATGTACCGCTCCGAGGACGGGGGCGAGACCTGGAATACCATGTCGCTGAACTTGCCTGGGTACCTGGTAACCGATATCTCCATCAATCCCGACAACGCCGCCAGAGTTCTGCTCACTGTATCTCCGTTTTCGGCTTGACACAGGGTTGTCACCTTTGTAAGTTACAATTAGCACTCTACACATAAGAGTGCTAAATTAATAAATATAGAGGCAACATTATGAACTGCCGCTATCCTGGTGGCGGGTCCCGCCGCGGCCCCGCGCTCCCGCTCCCCTTAGCCAAAGCCGCGAGGGACGCGGCGCGGCTGGCGCGTGGCCGGCCTGCCGGCCGCAGCCTTCGGCAAAAGCCGGGCCCCCACCCCGCGCCGCCCGTTTAGAAGAGCGGTATGGCATAATGTGATAGCTATAGATATGGATCCAAGGTACGCTCAAATTTTAGAACTGCTTATACGGCGATACATGAGCACCGGACGGCCCGTGGGCAGCAAAGTGCTGGCTGCCTCCGCCCGGCTGCCGGTGAGCCCGGCCACCATCAGGCTGCGGTTGCGTTATTTAGAGAAAGCGGGATACTTGGAACAGCCGCACGCGTCCTCCGGTCGCCAGCCTACTGACCGAGCTTACCGTTATTTCGTGGACCAACAAGCCGTGCGATCGCTTCGGTCTGACTCCGTCGCTTACGGCGGGGGCCGGCTTGGCAGGCATCTTAATGCTGTGCGGGCCGACCATCCCCAACTGGAGCGCGCCGCCACGCAAATGCTGGCGGGATTAACCAAAGCGTTGGCGGTAAGCGGCTGGCTGCCTTCTTACCAGGTGCAGGAAGCCGGCCTGGTTGACGCTGCCTGTTCCAGTAGAATAATTGATGGGCTTCTTTTGTGGGAATCGTCGCAGTTTGTAAGGAAGATAGAGAGGCACCTACCCAGGCTGGCTGACTTGAGCCGGGACCGCACCTGCGTGTTTATCGGCCGGGAAAACCCGGTGATAAAAGCGCGGCGCACCAGTCTGCTGGTACGCACCGCTATACTGCCAGACGGCCAGAGAGCGGTGTTCATGCTGCTTGGCGACAAAAGGATGCCCTACCGGCGCAAC
>CAZLVG010000004.1:27303-35053 GCA_964562905.1 uncultured Candidatus Saccharibacteria bacterium
CGTGTATACTTGGAAGCTTAAGCCGTATGTTTGATTGTTTATGATTCATTCTTCAGTAGTTCACGCCGCCGCCAGTCGGGAACAGGAATATCTGGCTGGCTGGCAGCGCGCCCGCGCCGAGCTGGACAACTATCGGCGCCGGGTAGCGCAAGAGCAAGACGAAAAACAGATGCGCGCCAGGCAAGAGGTTATAATGCCCTTGTTGGAGCTGGCTGACACCTTTGAAATGGCAATCCGGCACCTGCCCGCGGAACTGGAGGATAACTCCTGGGCGCAGGGTGTAACTCACGTGGGGCGCCAGTTGGAGCAGTTTTTGCGGGAGTTAGGCGTGGTGCGAGTAGACACCGTCGGCTGCCAGTTTGATCCTAGGCACCATGAAGCTGTTTTAAGCGCTAAACGAAAGAAGGCCGAGAGCGGGCTGGTTATTGAAGTAATCAAACCCGGATACAAAATGGGCGACGTCGTCATCCGGCCGGCTAAGGTAAAGGTGTCGGCCTAGAGCCCCTGGCGCCCAACTTAACACGTTAATAATTAACCTAAATAAACTCACTTAACTATATCTATGAGCACAATATTAGGAATAGACTTAGGCACAACCAACTCCGCTTTTGCCGCCATGGAAGGCGGCAAGGCTACCATTCTGGAAAACAGCGAAGGCAGCCGCACCACACCGTCGGTGGTGGCTATCAACAAAGCTGGCGAACGCCTGGTAGGCGTCTTGGCTAAGCGCCAGGCCGTTACTAATCCGGCTAACACCATTTTTTCCGCCAAGCGCCTTATCGGGCGCCGGTTCAATGACGAAGTGGTGCAAAGAGATAAAGAGCTGTTGCCTTACGAGATGCGCGAAGGCAGCGACGGGGGAGTGGAAATCAAGTTAGGCGATAAATGGGTAAGACCGGCAGAGATTTCAGCCCAAGTATTACAAAAAATCAAGGCTGACGCCGAGAGCCGGCTGGGCACCGAGGTGAACGAAGCGGTCATAACCGTACCAGCTTACTTTGACGACTCCCAGAGACAGGCCACCAAGGACGCCGGAGAAATTGCCGGGCTTAAGGTGCGCCGTATCATTAACGAGCCCACAGCGGCTGCATTAGCTTACGGGCTGGACAAGAAGAAAGACGAGAAGGTGGTGGTATTTGACTTCGGCGGCGGGACCTTTGACATATCCATTCTGGAAATCGCGGCAGACACTATTGAGGTAGTAAGCACACACGGTGATACCCACCTAGGCGGGGATGATATGGATCAGCGGGTAATTGACTGGATTGTCAGTGAATTTAAGTCGCAGGAAGGAATTGACCTGGGACAGGACCAGATGGCCTTGCAGCGCCTTAAGGAAGCGGCCGAGAAAGCCAAAGTTGAGCTTTCCAGTGCCAGCCAGGCTGAGATTAACCAGCCTTTTATCACCACGGACAAAGCTGGACCTAAACACCTGGTGCTGACCCTGACCCGTGCCAAACTGGAAGAGCTGGCGGATGACCTGATTGACAGTGCCACCGCGCTGACTAAAGATGCGCTGAAAGAAGCTAAAATGAAGCCAGAGGACATTGATGAAGTCATCATGGTGGGCGGTCAGACTCGCATGCCCAAGATTGTGCAAGCCGTGAAGGAGCTGTTCGGCAAGGATCCGCACCAGGGCATCAACCCTGACGAAGTAGTGGCTATCGGCGCCGCCACCCAGGCGGGAATTATGCAGGGTGATGTTAAGGATGTGCTGCTGTTGGATGTCACTCCTCTGACGCTGGGACTGGAAACCCTGGGAGGCGTGCGCACCCCGCTGATAGAGAAGAACACGACGGTGCCGGCCCGACAGTCGCAGGTGTTTTCCACCGCGGCGGACAGCCAGTCTCAAGTGGAAATCCACGTGTTGCAGGGGGAGCGGGAAATGGCGGCCGATAACAAGTCATTGGGCCGTTTCATCCTGGACGGCATACCGCCCGCTCCGCGCGGAGTACCGCAGATAGAGGTTACGTTTGACATAGACGCTAACGGTATTTTGAAAGTTTCCGCCAAGGATAAAGCGACCAACAAAGAGCAAAGCATCCGCATAGAAGGCTCTTCCGGTTTAAACAAGGAAGAGATTGAACGCATGAAAAATGAAGCGGCCCGGCACGCCGAAGAGGATCGCAGGAAGAAAGAAGCCGTTGAAGTCAAAAACCAGGCGGATCAGTTGATCTACACTACTGAAAAGACAACCAGGGAAGCGGGAGACAAGGTAGATCAGGCTACCCGGCAAGAGATCAAGGACAAAACAGAAGCTCTCAAGAAAGCTAAAGACGGTGATGATACGGAGACTATCAAGAGAGCTATGGAAGAATTAACCCAGGCAGCCCAGAAGATAGGCCAGCCGCCTGCCGCGGCCGGCGGCGCGTCCGAGCAGGCACAGGCAACTCAACAGGCGCAGGACGGAAGTCAAGAGCGGCAGTCGGCCGACGTGGTGGAAGGAACGGCCGAAGAGAAGAAAGATGAGAAGGGTAAGGACGGTAGGGGAGATAAAGAAGAAGACAAAGGAAAGAAGTAAAGCCGTGCCTCCGCCCGCTTCCCGCCGCGGCGGGAAGCGGGCGGAACTGTACGCGGCGTTCCTTAACCTTCAAAGAACAGCGTGTCTGATAGACAGGCGGCCGGTCTTTCCCCAAGATATGATAAACTGACCTTATGTCGCTTACCAGACAGCAGAAAAAAGAAGCAGGACTTGTTACGGCCACTGTTATTTTAAGCGCACTGGTTATGTGGCAGCTGGCCTCCGCTGTCGGCGGTGGCGTACACCCGCTGACCGCGGCTCTGCTGATTATGGTGGTGCTGGCTTGGACGGCTGTAATGGCGCTGTCTCTGGCTTTAGCTGCCAGCAGAGCGTCATGGTACGCGTTAGTTTTGGGACCGCCGCTAGTAGTAGCCATTGTTGGCCTGGCGCGCGTGGGGGCGATAGTCGCCGCGTTGATTCTTATTCTGTGCTTAGCCGCGGCGCGCAGAAGCCTGACTGGAGAGATAAGCAACAGAATTAAATATCGCACCAAGCAGATTTTTTCCAAAGGCGTCCGCTTGTTGCTTATCGGTTTAGCGGCGGTCCTGGCGGGCTTTTCCGCGGATCCTTTTATAAGCAACTTGCGTATCTCCGGCTTCCATATACCGCCGGAGTTAGTTGAGACCGCGCTGCAGCCGGCCCAGGGCATAATAGCCAATATGCTGCCCGGCTACACGCCCTCCAGTAGGGTTGACGAGCTGATTGAGCAACAAATCCGCGCGCAGTCTGGGCAGCTTTCTCCCGAACAGCCTGTCACCCCCGGCCAGTTGGCCGCTGTCCGGCGACAGCTGTCGCGCACGTACGGGCTGCCAATAACCGGCCGGGAAACGGTGCCCCAACTGATAACTATGTACGTGAATCGCTATCTTAACAATTTGACGCAAGCCATTCCTCTGCTCATCACCGTGCTGGCCCTCTCAGCCTTTTTACTGGTAGCCCGTCTGGTTATCCCCGTGCTCGTGTGGCCGGTATTGGGTATCACGTACCTGCTGATTCGCGCGGGACAGCGAGTTAATTTTCTGTTCCTTATCACGGTGCAGGAATCAGTGGAACGGCTGCGGCTGTAATTGGCATGGAAGAAGATTACTATCAAACTTTAGGCGTTGACCGCAACGCCAGCGCCCAGGATGTTAAGCGGGCTTACCGCCGTCTGGCGCAGAAATATCACCCTGACAGAGAAGGCGGGGACGAAGAGACGTTCAAACGGGTAAACGCGGCCTACCGCGTCTTGTCTGATGACGAAAAACGGGCGCGTTACGACAGGTTCGGCCACAGCTTTGAACAGGCGGGCGGTTTTGGGGGCGGAGGGCCAGACATTAATATTAACTTTGATGATTTTGGGCATATAGGCAGCATTTTTGAACAGTTTTTTGGAGGAGGCGCCGGCCCCGCGGCGGCCCGGCGCGAGGGCGTCAGGCGCGGAGACGATATAGCGGTTGACGCCACTGTGTCATTCGCGGAATCAGCCAGAGGAGCTAAGAAGACGCTGCAACACCGCGTTTACCAGAAATGTCCCCGCTGCCGTGGTAACAGGGCGGAGCCCGGCACGCCGCTGCGAAGCTGCCCCGACTGTGCCGGCACCGGCACTACCTCCTCCGCGCGGCGGACGATGCTGGGTACTTTCATGCAGCGTGTGGTGTGCGAGACCTGCCGCGGGGAAGGCAAGCGGGCGGAAACGCCGTGCAGCCAGTGCCGGGGGGAGGGAAGAGTGATGGAGGACCGCGTCTTGGAAATGAATATTCCCGCCGGCATAGCCGACGGCCAGACCGTTCGCGTGTCGGGCCAGGGAGCCGCCGGCCCGGGCGGAGCGCCGCCGGGAGATCTTTACGTGACGGTGCACGTTACGCCTCACCGCGTGCTGAAGCGGGACGGTTTCAACGTGCGCTCGGGAGTGGAAATTCCTTTTACTGACGCTGCCCTAGGCGCCAGTCTTAAGGTGGAAACACTGGACGGTGAAAAAGAACTTAAAATTCCAGCCGGTACCCAGCCGGGAACGGAGTTTACACTGCCGGGTCTGGGCTTTTCCCGTCTTGACGGCTCCGGGCCTGGCGATCATGTGATAACTGTCAAGGTGGTCATCCCCAAGCGCCTGTCGCGCCAACAGCGCAAGCTGCTGGCGCAGCTCCGCAACGCCAAAGAAAGAAAGTTTTTCTGACACTTCCGGCACTAAAGAACTTTCTCAAAGACGAGTCCTTAGTAGACTAAGACCCCGCGGAGGCTGACTGCCACCTCTTTTTCGGTTTTTTTATTGGCGATCTCTCGACCGTTGCGCTGCGAGCCCGCTTACGAGTTACTGATTACTAATTACCAGTTACTAATTACTAATCACTGCTCATTCACTTTACTAGCCACAAAGGTGCTTTCGTCCTGCATTTCCCCTTCAATTTTCACGTTCTGCTGTGCGGCCGTTACGTCGTCCGCCTGTTTGGCTTTACCCAGCGCCGTGAACCTGGTCAACCCGTTATATCTCACCAGCACGTCTAAATCCTTGAACTGGCTTTCCTTAAACTTTTTTGACGGAGTTATGTCTCTAAAAATAAGACTGTCCACGTTCACTGTCAGCCACCCCGAATCAGTCTTTCCCGTGTCCAAGCTGTTTCCCTCTAGTGTTCCTTCCATAGTGTATTCCCGGTAGTTCTCTACTACCCAGCTGGCGTTAATCCTTAAGTCGTTGCGCAAGGTCCCGTAAGCTACCACTTCCTTGCCCGGAGTCGGGTTGCTGCTGACTCTCTTTTTCACCAAGCTGCCGCCTGACTCCACCCACTCGTACTTGTTGGCGTTAGCCAAGTCAACATCTTTCCTTAAGCCCCGGAGCTTGGTGGGGTCGGAAGCGGTGGCTATGTGCGTGTAGTACACGTTAATGCTGTTTGAATCGCCGCCGGGCTTGACTATACCCCTGACCAATACCACCTCGCCGGCTTGGCTGCCGGTACCCATGGTGGCTATTATGGCGGCCACTATCACGGCTACTACCGCTCCCATTACCACTGCCACTCTTACTTCCTTTTTATTCATACTTGTGGATAAATACTAACTGAAGTATAGCATAAAATGATTTATGGTTCTGCAGCAGTGGCGGGCTGATACCTTAACATCTAATGCTGGTGGACAACAACTCAAAAAACGGGTAAAACAGAGATTAGCGTCCATAGCTCAACCAGGCAGAGCAGCGGCCTTTTAAGCCGACGGTTGGGGGTTCGATTCCCTCTGGACGCACTATGATCTGTACCCCATAAAGTAGACACGCGAGTACAGCGCCATTGTTTCTTTTGTTAGGATTAATCATTAACTTGGGAGACTGAAAAAGCTGATTAGCTTCTGATTAGCTTCAAAAGAAGGTGAGAAAAAGGTGGCTGACCCCATTCTCCCTGATTAGCTTCAAAAGAAGGTGAGAAAAAGGTGGCTGACCCCATTCTCCCCAAAAGAAGGTGAGAAAAAGGTGGCTGACCCCATTCTCCAAAAGAAGGTGAGAAAAAGGTGGCTGACCCCATTCTCCATTCTCATGACAAATTAAGTTGACAAAACTTACCCTCATGGGTAAGATGAAGGGTTATTCTTGTTCTTCTTAATTGTGGCTGGGAGGGGCCATCTGGCAACACAGCCGGGGCAGTTTACCTTGAGCAAAGTCGAAGGGTTTTTACTTCCCCTGCCTTGCGCCATTTAGCTGGTCGTGTGCACCTACTGCTCACACGACTTTTAGGCAGCCTTATTTGCTCGCAAAAAAGCTGCTTGCTCCTGGCCACTATTAAGGAGGACAGACAGTGTTCCTTTGAAAAACGACTGAAAAACGTTAACAGCGCGTAATTCCGAAGATTTTACTCGCGCCTGGATAGTGCGCCGCCTGAAAAAAGATACGGACGGCTAGGCGCCTGGCTTAAGGATTCTCTGTCCGAAGGCGCAACTGGTGTCCGCATTCCCCGGGAGGGCGCGGCGAAAGAGCCTGGATCCCGCGGAATGCGTGCACGGTCCTGCCGCCACGGCGGTCCGGTACGCAGTGTTCCTTGGCCGCCTTTTAATCATTCAGGATTAGAAGGCGCGACAAACAAGCCCCGTCTTGAAGGAGCGGGGCGCATCCTGGGCATACGACTCGCACGCTTTAGCTTGTGGCTAGGGCGGGCCCCGTCTTTACTGGCGGGAAGACCCAGGAGCTTGCAGATAATGGCAGTCGTCCTTGTCTGCAAACTCCTGGCCAAGCCGTCCGTTTTTGAGTAACATGTCAATCATGGCGGCAGGCAATTCCATATTCCGCACGAAGTATCGCACGCATACCAACGGTCAGCTGACCAAGGATGACGTGAAAAAAAGAGTCCGTTTGAGCGGCTGGGTGCACGCGCGCCGCGACCACGGCGGTCTTATTTTTATTGATCTGCGCGACCGGTGGGGGACAACACAGCTTACTTTTGATCCCAGCCGGAATAAGGAAGCCTGGCACCGGGCGGAGCAACTAAAGCGCGAGTACGTGGTGGCCGTGTCGGGTACGGTGGCTGCTCGACCGGATGATATGGTTAACTCTAAGCTGGCCACGGGGGAGATTGAAGTGGAGGTAAACCGCGTGGTCGTTCTAAGCAAGTCCAAAACACTGCCCTTTGAAATATTCGCCGAGCGGGAAGCTAACGAGGAGCTGCGGTTGAAATATCGGTTTTTGCATTTGCGTAATCCCCGGCCGCAGCGTATTTTAAAACGCCGCGATGAGCTATTGGCGCACGTGAGGTCATACATGCGTAAGCATAAATTCATTGAGGTTCAGACGCCCATACTGGCCAACTCTTCTCCAGAGGGCGCGCGTGATTTTCTGGTGCCCAGCCGGCTGCATCCGGGCACTTTTTACGCGCTGCCCCAGGCGCCGCAGCAGTACAAGCAGCTGCTTATGGTATCGGGCCTGGACAGGTATTTTCAAATCGCTCCTTGCTTTCGCGACGAGGACCCGCGGGCCGATCGGCATTCCGGCGGCTTTTATCAGATTGACATTGAAATGAGTTTTGTGGAGCAGGAGGACGTGTTTGCCGTGGTGGAGCCGCTAATGGTTGAGTTGACCGAATCGTTCAGTGACAAAAAAGTGGCTCAAAAACCCTTCCCGCGCCTGTCCTGGCGGGAAGCTATGACGCGCTACGGTACTGATAAGCCTGACCTGCGGTATGGTCTTCCCATAACGGAGGTGACGGACATCGCCGCGAACAGTGGATTCCACGTGTTTAAGCAAGCCGTCTCGGGTGGCGGCGTGGTGCACGC
>CAZLVG010000005.1:0-7299 GCA_964562905.1 uncultured Candidatus Saccharibacteria bacterium
CGTACTGCACCAATATAGCCGCCGCCACGTCTTCTCCGTTGTAAGAGGCAAAGACTAGACTTACACCTCGTAGGTGTACACCTCGTAGGTGTTATGTCGTAGGTGTTAAAGACTTACACCAACTTACACCTCGTAGGTGTACACCTCGTAGGTGTTATGTTATGTAATAAGACTTACACCTCGAGACTTACACCTCGTAGGAGACTTACACCTCGTAGGTGTACACCTCGTAGGTGTTATGTTCTGTAGACTTTCTTACGCTTACACCTCGTAGGTGTACACCTCGTAGGTGTTATGTCGTAGGTGTTATGTAAGGTGTTATGTAGTGTTATGTATCAAAACCCCCGCCGGCGGCGGCGCAGTGTCTCCACCAGCCACAGCTTGTAATAAAGCATAGAGAGGGGCAGATCCTGCGCGTGCATATAGTTAAGCTCGTACCCGCCGAAGCCTTTTTTAAAAACGGTGATGCCGGCAAAGGGATGGTCCGGCTTGTTCTCCGGCGCTATGCCCCAAAAATTGTAGCGCACGGCGCCGCGGCGCCTGGCTTCTTTAATAGCTTTCCACTGAACCAGTTGAGCCGCCGGCGGCAGGTTAGTTTTTTTTACGGATGCCCCATGGTGATAAAAAACGGTGGAGCCGTACTGCACCAATATAGCCGCCGCCACGTCTTCTCCGTTGTAAGAGGCAAAGACGGCATAGAGATTATTTTCTTTTCCGAACAGACGCGCTTGCTCGGACAGAAACTTTCTGCCAAAAGGCACAAAATCATGGCGGCTTCTGGTGGCGGAATAAAGAGACATAAAGCGCCTAACAATATCCGGCCCGGTCACAGTACACACCGCCACCCCCGCTTTTTCCGCCTTTTTTACGGCGTGGCGGGTTGTCTTGCGCATACCGGCCAGCAGCTCGTCTTCCGCCGGCGTTATATCCAAATTCCAAGTGCGCTCGGCGTGAACGTGCAGAGGGGCGGGGCGAAAATTCAAGCGGCGAAACGTATCGGCATTTTCTTCGCTGGCCAGCAGCAGAGGGGCAATACGGACAGCTACCGCATTTTCTGCGGCGGCAATCCGCCGGCAATAGTTAATAAAAGCGGGCACGTGACGGCGGGTTTGTTCTTCACTATTAAAAACCGGCCCGTGCGGACAAAACAAATGACGGCCGCGACGGGCCTTTACCGTCAGCAGCAGGGTAGCGCCTATCTGATCTCCTGCTTCAAAAAATCCGAGATAGCGCGCGTCTTCCCCGCTGAATTTTTGCAGCTGCCCCCACTCCCACGACTGCAGAAAAGTGTTGGGATTTAATGGTCGCAAAAAAGCGTCCCACTTTTCCCGTTCTGTAATTTCTTTAATTATGGCGGACATGGTGATTATGATGTTGGTTTTGACTTTAAGATTCGCCCTTCAACAAGCTGAAGAGCTCGCCATGAGGCGCATAAGTTAAGGATTAGCAACGGCGCGCGTCTTTTGAAGCTGGTCGTGACGGCCTGCATAACTGTATTTTTACATCAGTGAGCAACACAAAAAACTAAAGACTAATAACTACTGACTAGGGAAATTACGCGGCGCAATTGTTCGTCGGTAAGCCGCGGATAAGTGGGCAGGTTAACCACGTGCCGACTGGCCTCTTCCGCGCGCGGACAACTGCCCGTCCGGTACCCTAAGCTTTTCTGATCGCTGTCCACCGGCGCCACGGCGCTGTCGTACCAATCGCCCAGCAAAATCTGCTGTTGCCGAGCTGCCTGATGCAGTCGGCGCGGATCTTTCACCAGTAGAGGAAAACGCAGCCACGCAGGCGCGGTGTTGCCTAGGGGAGCGGGCAGGGCGGTGGTACGGCCGGCCAGAGCGTCCAGGTATGTCCGCGCGGCCCGGCGCCGGCGAGCGGTGTAGCGGTCCAGTTTTTCCAGCTGGTTGGACAAAAGATAAGCCAGCCCGCCCGGAAAAGCATAGTCAAGATGCCGCGCCGGCTCGCCTTTTTTCTCGCGCGGCTCAACCGCCTTGCTCAAAAAGCCCAACTTCTGCCAAGCCACCAACAAAGCTTTGCCCGTGCCGGCTTTGAAGTACAGCGGCAACACAGCTTTCAGAAGAAGAGGGTGCAGTAATTGCTGTTTGGTCCAAATAAGGGGCGGGCTGCTCTTGCCTTCCTCAATACGCTTGGCCTCCGCTATTACCTTGCCGTCAGCACTGCTGACAGCGCCTCCGAACACGCAGGACAGCGTCTTGTCACGGCCGAAGCTGAAAAAGGCAGCGTCACCCAGAGTGCCGACCTTTCTTCCCTTGTAGGCAGCGCCCAGTCCGTGGGCGCAGTCCTCAAGAAGCAAAAGATTATTTCGGCTAGCTATACGCCTCAGCTCGTCCACGGGACCGGGTATACCAAAAGTGTGTTGTACGATAATGGCGCGCGTACGGCCAGTTACTTTGCGCCGAACGTCCACCGGGTCCAGGTTATAAGTTCGCGGCACAGTATCGGCGTACACGGGTGCGGCACCCGCTTGCCGCACCGAGGCCGGAACGGCGAGGCAAGTAAAAGCCTGGGTCATTACTTCATCACCGCGGCCAATGCCGTAAGCCCGTAACAGGCAGTGCAGAGCCGCGCGGCCGGAGCTGGTCATAACCACGGGTTGATGATTTATAAAGCGCGATAGCTGCCGCTCCACGCGGGCGATAATTTCTTGGTTGTTCCAAAGCCATGGTTGCAGCATAATTTTCAGTGCCAGCCATACGTCATCGGCTTCGGTGTTCGGAGATAAAGATACAGTAATAGGGCTTTTAGACATGGTTAGTATAGATATCATGTTACGCCATGCCGCTCTTGAAAATAAACGGGCGGCGCGGGGGCGCGATAAGGGCCCGCCACAAGGATAGCGGCATTCATAATGCTACCTCTACAGTTTATCCGGCGAGCCGGCAACGGCGTCGCGGAAGAGGTTTTATCTCCTAAGTAATAATGGACGCGGGCTGGATACGTTTTAAATGTTACCAAGGCAGCGTTGGCTGTCAGAAGAGAACAGCATCGCGGAGGCAGGGGCCGTGGCGAATGGTTGGCCGGCATAGTCAACTTAGTCGTAAGTTATTACCCTGCTGCTTGTTGATAAATTCATCTCTTATTATTTCCGGCAAGCGGCCCTCCAGTAAAATAACTGATGGCGAGGTAACGTCTGACACTGCTTCCTGTATAAGCCGTGACGGGCGCGTGAAGAAGGCGATACGCTGCGGCTCAATATAAGCGGACAACTCCTTTCGGTAAGACCGGCCGAGCACGTACACGCTGGCGCCGCTGCCGGCCAGCGCCCTGCCAATCCGCCGGTGAGCCGCGCGGCCTTCACGCCCCAGCTCCAACAACGGCACCATAACAATACGCTTATCGGGACTGTCAAGTATATCCAGATGCCGAATGGCCGCCAGCACGCCCTTTTCATTGGCTGAATAACTGTCATCTATTACCACGCTCCCTTTTAACCCGCGGATAATTTCCATGGTGCGGGGGTAAGGCTTCAAACTGGGCAGGCGCTTGAATATACGGTCAGAGGCAACGCCCGCGGCGTGGGCCGCCGCCGCGGCCGCCACTACGTTAGCGACAGCGAACCGGCCGGCCAAGGGAACCATAACTGTTAAGGCGCGGCCGTTTAGGTGCAAAGAAAAAGCAAGGGAGCGCCCGCTGTCTTTAATCCGGTCGGCGTATACCTCCGCCCGTCTTCGGGTTGAATACCAAATTATTTTCCGGCATTGGGGAACAGGCAGTCCGCAGGACTTGAGGCGGAGAGACGACAGGCCTTTAGGGACCATGTCCTTGTTATAGCCCGCCAGTTGACGCAGGCGGGGGTCATCAGCGTTAAGGACGGCTGTTCCGTCGGAAGGTAGACAAGTAATCAGCTCCCATTTCGTTAGCAGGATTTTTCTCACCGAACCAAACAAAGCCACGTGTTGATTGCTCACGGCCGTCAAAACACCCACCCGCGGCTGCGTTAACTGGGCCAGATCCCTTATCTCTCCCCGCCGGTAAGCCCCCATCTCCGCGATATAGATACTGGTGCCGGATGTCAACTGCTCCAGCATGTCCAGGGCGATGGAAAATTCAGAGTTGCGGTGCTCGCGGGAGGCCGCCGCTTCCGGTATGAGTTGGGCGAGAAAATGCTTGGTAGAAGTCTTGCCGTAACTGCCGGTCAGACCTATTACTTTGAGATGGGACAGGGCAGCCCGGCGGCGGGCCGCGGCCTTAATGATCATGCGCTGGCGCCAGTCGGTGGCCAGATTAATGATATGGCAGCTTAAGACAGTAAAAACCGGTATTAATAAAACAACTGTGGCCCAGTGCAAAAAAGGTGTTAGGCGCGGGAAGGAGGAAAACGCCATGTACGACACAGCTATGGCCGCCGCGCCCGACAGCACTGAAACTGACTTGGCGGTAGGCCGGGGGCGGTACAGACCCCGCCGGAACAAGCGCAGTCCATGGTAGGCCACCAGCAAGATCAAAGCCGCTGCCCCCGCCAGATCGCCAGAGACCACGTTGCCAGCCGCCGTTAAATACCAGCCGAGCACGGTTGCCAGTACCGCGGCCGCGTGTACAAAAAGAGACCGCGTCAGCTCACGCGACTTAAAAGCGGCTATCACGCGGTCCGCGCGGTATTCCTTGCGCTGCCAGAGCTCAGTTTGCGACAACAGCGAGGCTGCCGCTGCGGCCAGACCGAATAAGAAGCTGACAGCAAATGTCGGTGTGGTATACATAACTGCGCCCTTTCATTTATCTTGAAGTAAGATTAAGACTACACCTTATGACGGCTAAAAAACTAACCATACAGGTAGTGGGCTGGAGCAGCGCCCCGGTGCTGGGAGAGACGCTGGCCGCTCTTGGCAGCATACCACGGGACGCGGTGTGGTTGCGTTATGTGGATAACGGCTCCCGAGACGAGTCCGTAAGCATGGTAAGAGAAATCCTGCCCGACGCCGACATAATAGAGCTGCGCCGCAACGCCGGCTTTTCCGCCGCTCACAATATCGGGCTGGCCAAATGCGAGACGCCCTTGGTGCTGACCTGCGATCCCGACGTAACTTTGAACTGGCCGGGGATAAAACGGCTGTTGTCGGCCTTTAACGATAAAAACGCGGGGGCCGCGCAGGGCAAGCTTTACCGGGCGGCACGGTCGGACAACGGCCGGCCTATAATAGATTCGGCCGGCATTGTCCACACCCTGGCTCTGAATGGCCGGGAAAGGGGAGCTAACGAGCCGGACACGGGCCAATACGAAGAAAAGGCGCAGGTGCTGGCCGTAACGGGCGCCTGCGGCTTGTACCGACTGGAGGCCCTTAGATCAGTGATGCAGGACGGCTGTATTTTTGATGAGGACTTCTTTTCCTATAAAGAAGACGTGGATCTGGGCTGGCGCCTGAACAAGGCGGGTTGGAAGGTAGTGTATCTTCCGGTTACCGCCGGCACACACCGGCGCACCATGGGCCGGCGGGGAGTAATGGGATGGGGCTTGAAGGCGGCCACCGTTAGGCGACGGCTCAAAAGCCAAAGGACTCGCTTAAGCTTGCGCAACTGGATGTGGATGATAGCAAAAAACGCCTCTTTAAAGCAGGAGCTGAAACACGAGATATTTATTGATTTACGGCTGCTGGTATTTTTGGTATTTAGCGTGTTGTATCCTCCGCTGCTCAGCGTGTGGGTGGAGGCGGGACGCGGCCTGCCGCGTATGCTAAACAAAAGATTATGAACGTAAGCGCCATCATAGTTAACTACAACACCGGCCCGCTTACCAAGACGTGCGTGGAATCGCTGCTTAAACAGCCCGGCGGGCGCGATATGGAAATAATCGTGGTGGATAACGCCTCAAGCGACGAGAGCGTATCCCTGCTACGCTCGGACTTTCCCGAGATAACGGTCATAGCCAATAAAACCAACGCCGGCCTGTCCACCGGGGTTAACGTCGGACTGCGGCGGGCCAGTAAAGAATACTACCTGGTACTGAACCCTGATATAATCGTCCTGGATGGCGCCGTTAATAATATGGCCGCTTACCTGGATCAAAATCCAGGGGTAGGAATAGTAGGCGGTAAGTTACTGTCTCCCAACGGAGAGCTGCAGTCTTCCTGCTTTCGCTTTTACACTCCCGTGACTATTCTGCAACGCCGTACCTGGCTGGGCAAGACGAGGTGGGGCCGCCGGGGAGTGGACCATTTTCTTATGAAAGACTACGACCGAAACACCGCGCGCGACGTTGACTGGTTGATGGGATCTTGTCTCATGTCGCGGGCGGCGGCAGTAAAAGAGGTGGGGGGCATGGATGAAAATTTCTTTTTGTATTTTGAAGACGTGGATTGGTGCCGCCGCATGTGGCAGGCGGGCTGGCGGGTTACGTACCTGCCCTCGGCTGAATTTTCCCACTATTACCAGCACAGTAGCCGGCGGGGCGGATTGGCCGGCCTCATTACCAACCGCGTGGCTCGCGAACACGTAAAATCCGCCCTGAAGTACTTCTGGAAATACCACGGCAATAAACTGGCGGCATGAAGCTATTGGCAGCCGTTATCATTACTATCAGCTGCCTGCTCGTGCGGGACGAATCCACGTGCTTGGATGAACATTTACTGCGTAAAAATAATCCGGCGCCGGTGGTGCTGGGCACGGAAGCTACGCCGGAGTTGCGGCCGGTGTTCAACGGCGAGGCTGGGGAGGTGATATTAACGGCCAAGGCGGCAGTAGCATGGGATGAAAGAACCGGCCAAATCCTTTACAGTAAAGAAGCTGGCCAGCGCCGGCCGGTGGCCAGTTTAACTAAGCTGCTGTCAGCGCTGGTTGTTCGTGAGCGGCTGGACCTGGCGAAGGAGGTAGAGATACCAAAGGAAGTCAAGAAAGCTCAGCGGCGCGGGGCCGATATTGAACTGCCCGTCGGCGGCCACGCCACCGTCGGCGACCTGCTAGCGGCCGGACTCGTTGCCTCGGCCAATGACGCCATGGTAGTTTTAGCTCAAGCCGCCTCTGGCAGTGAAAGCAGTTTTGCCGACGCTGCCAATGATTTTGCCCGGCAAAACGGCATGTTTGACACCCGGGTGGCCAATGCTACCGGACTGGACCAGGGTGAGCAGTATTCTACCGCCGAGGATATCAAGCAGATCTTCCGACTGGCTTACCGCGACCGGATATTACGCGGCTTCATGTCTAAAAAGGAAGGCCAGTTTATAACACGGGAGGGGCAGGTTTTAGCGTACAAATCAACCAATAAACTGCTGGGGTCTTACTTGCCTATCCTGTCAGCTAAGACAGGATACACCGTCAAGGCCGGGCAGAACCTGGCCGTCATGA
>CAZLVG010000005.1:7309-33668 GCA_964562905.1 uncultured Candidatus Saccharibacteria bacterium
GGCACACGGTGGGAGCCGTGGTGCTGGGCAGCCAGGACAGATTTCAGGACGTAAAAATACTCGTGGAATGGGTAAAACGAAATTATACTTGGCCATAACAGCGCCATGATTTCTTTCGCAAATCCGGAATTAGTCATCAACGTGATCCGGGTGGTGGGCGTGGGTATGCTCGCCTTCCTGGTCGCGTTTGGCTTGACCCCCATACTGACCCATTTTTTGTACAAATACCGTTTCGGCAAGAGCATCAGGCAAACCGGAGCCACGCCTATATACTCAAAGATGCACGCCAAAAAAGCGGGCACTCCTGTCGCCGGCGGCATAGTGGTTTGGGCAGCCGTATTTTTACTGGCGCTTATGTTCTGGCTGGTGGCGCGCTTCTTTCCTTCGGGCTTGGCCGAGCGGCTTAATTTTTTGACACGTTCACAAACTTTGTTGCCGCTGGGCGCGCTGGTGGCTTCAGCCTTAGTGGGCCTGGTGGATGATTTCCTAAACGTGCGGCGTATCGGTCCGCACGGGGGGGGCATAGGCGGGGTAAGGGAAAGGTTGGTGTTGTACACGGCCGTGGCCATGTTCGGCGCCTGGTGGTTTTATTACAAGCTGGAATGGAGCCTAATCCACGTCCCGGGCGTGGGAGATTTTGAGATCGGCTGGTGGTACATGCCGCTGTTTGTGATCGTTCTGGTGTCCACCGCCTTTTCCGTTAACGAGACCGACGGCTTGGACGGTCTAGCCGGAGGCGTTCTGATGTTTTGCTTCGGCGCGTATACGGCCCTTTCTTTTGCCTTGGGACGCGTAGAGTTGGCCATGTTCTGCGCGGCTATAGCGGGAGGCCTGCTGGCGTTTTTATGGTTCAATGTCTATCCTGCCCGCTTCTTTATGGGTGATACCGGCGCCATGAGCCTGGGGATGACCCTGGGCGTGGTGGCCATGCTGACCAACTCCGCCCTGGTATTGCCCATAATAGCCTTGCCGTTGGTGATAGAATCGGCTTCGGTCATAGTTCAGCTTCTTGCCAGGAAAACAGCCGGCAGGAAAATATTTTTATCCACTCCTATCCATCACCACTTTGAGGCTAAGGGCTGGCCGGAGACAAAAGTGACCATGCGATTTTGGATCGTGGCCGCTGTTTCCGCCGCCATAGGTCTGGTGGTGGGCCTGCTGGGAATGGGCAATTGATATGGACGCAAAGCCAAAAAAGGGAAAGGTGAGCCGTGCTAATCAGCCTGACTGCGCCAAGCGTCAGCCGCGGGTGGCCGGGCCGGGGGTTCCCCCTTCGCCGAAGGCTTCGGCCGGCAGGACGGACGGCCATACACCGACCGCGCTGTGTCCCCTTAAAGCCTTGGCCAAGGGGATGGAGGCGCATGGCCCGGACAGGACCCGCGGCGAAGGTCTAATTAACACAAAGCGCGAAAATAAGGACGCGGACAAGGACGGCGTGTTTGAATTCAGCGGCTACCAGTTCAATGCCGCTGCCAACGCCGTTGATTTCCACTATGCAGTCTCGCTGCACCCCCGTGAAAAGCGCCGCTACACCGAGCGCGTAATACTGCCACCGCCGGCCGCCGCCGTAAAATTACCGGCTGGCCTGCTGGAAGCACTGCTGTTTAATACCCACCTAATGCTGGGCATAAGCTACTACAAACTTTACTGCCCTCCGCGGATCAAGGTGGCCAGCGGCCGCCTAACCAGCCGGCAAGCCGCTTTTTGGAATACTGTCTATCAAAAAGGACTGGGGGAGTTTTATTACCGCCATCGGCTAGACCCTAGTTCCTGGCCCGGCTTCCCGGCCGCCGCCGGTGCCGTTCCGCCACCGCCGCCGTTTGAGTTATCGCGGACAAAGGAGAAAGTGCTATTGGGCGTGGGTGGCGGCAAGGATTCCATTGTCGCCGGCGAGTTGCTGAAGGAAAGCGGGTTTGACACCACCGCTTTTACCGTACAAACGGACAGGGGCTCGCCGGTAGTGTCCTCCGTTATTAGCCAGATGAACGTGCGAGCGTTAACGGTTAAGCGGCGGCTAGACCCGCAACTGCTGGAGAACGACAAGGAAGCATACCACGGACATATACCCATCTCAGGCATATACGCCTGGCTTGGCCTGCTGGCGGCCGCTTTAAACGGATTTACCCGCGTGGTAGTGGGCAACGAGTACAGCAGTAACTTTGGCAACCTGGAATATAAGGGGATGGAAATTAATCACCAGTGGAGCAAAACGGCCGAATTTGAAGGCATGCTGCAGGAATACCTGCGGTCATTGGTGACGCCGAACATAACTTATTTTTCCGTACTGCGGCCTTTTTACGCCATACGCGTGGCGCGGATATTTTCGGCTTACCCGCGCTATTGGCCGCTGTTCAGCAGCTGTAACAGTAATTTCACCGTCAAAGCCGGCCCAGCGGGAAAGGCTTTGTGGTGCGGACGGTGCGCCAAATGTGTTTTTGGGTTTACCGTTCTGTCCGCCTTTATTCCGCGCCGCCAGCTGACGGGTATTTTCGGTAAAAATCTTTACGAGGACAGTCAGTTGCTGCCGCTGTTCAAGGATATACTGGGCCTGGGCAGTGCCAAGCCCTTTGACTGCGTGGGAACGTTTGAGGAAGCAAGAGTTGCCCTGTCTCTGGCTCGGAAAAATTTCGGCGCCAGCCTGATAGTGAAAACGCTGCTGCCGAACATTAAAAATGCTCCCACTTCAGCCAAGAAGGTGTTTCAAACTTACCCGGCTCCCACCGTCCCGCCACCATTCAGATGGCTGGGCATGAAGAAGGCATTAATCTTGGGATACGGCCGGGAAGGAAAGGCAACCAAGCGCTATCTGCAAAAAAAATACCCTGGCCTGCCAACGGATACAGCTGACCAGAAAACGGACGCTAACTACCTGGACCGGCAAAAAGATTTTGACATTGCCGTTAGAACGCCGGGAATTTCCAAGAGTAAAATAGTCATCCAGTCCACTACGGCCACCAATATATTCCTGTCCCAGGTACGGCAACCGGTGATAGGCATTACGGGAACCAAGGGTAAGAGCACCACGGCTTCTCTTGTCAACAACATGTTGCGGGCGGGCGGGCGGCAGTCGCAGCTACTTGGCAACATCGGCCGCCCCATGCTGGCAGCCCTGCTGCGTCCCGATAAAAAGACTGACTTTTTCGTGCTGGAACTTTCCAGCTACCAGCTTGACGACGCGCGCCTCTCGCCCCACATAGCCGTGGTTACTAATCTGTGGCCCGACCACATGGACTACCACGGCCGCGTGGAAAGTTATTACCAGGCTAAAAAAAATATCGTCCGCTGGCAGAAGGGGACCGACTATTTCGTCTATAACCCGGGCTCCGGCCGTTTGCGAAAATGGGCGGAAGCAAGCCGGGCCAAAGCCATCCCCTTTGCCGTTGACCTGCCGGCTGGCTTGCCAAAATCTTCCCTAGTGGTCAGGCACAACCTGGAAAATATCAAGGCGGCGGTGGCGGTGGCGCGGCTGCTGCGAGTGCCGGACAAAGCCATCGTGCAAGCCGTGAAAGATTTCCAACCGTTGCCTCATCGTTTGGAGCGCGCCGGCACCGCGCGCGGTATTACTTTTTACGATGACGCGGCGTCCACCACGCCGGAATCCACCGTGCAAGCTATCAAGGCTTTAAGTGGTACCGGCAGGAAAATAGGAACAATCTTTCTGGGCGGACAGGACAGGGGATACGACTTCTCGCGGCTGGAGGCGATTCTGCGCCGCCACGGGATAAAAAATGTCGTCTTATTTCCGGACAGCGGCGCCAGCATGCTAGGCTCTCAATCGGGGCTTAATATCCTTAAGACCGACAGCATGGACGAAGCGGTTCAATTCGCACTGCAGCACACCAGGCCGGGAGAGGCTTGCCTCCTTTCCACCGCTTCTCCCAGCTACAGCTTGTGGCAAAACTTTGAAGAGCAGGGTTCTTGTTTTAAAAAAGCGATAAAAAATAAAGCTAGAAAATCATGACGCAGCCAAGGAGCCATTCCTCCGATCACCCGCTGCTGTTAGTGATAGTCGGCCTTACCCTGTTCGGCCTGGTGATGATGTCGTCGGCTTCAGCCGTGATCGGCGAACGCTTCCACGGCGACCGTTATTTTTTTCTATGGCACCAACTGCTATACGGCGGCACGGTGGGGTTCATTCTTTTTTTGACCGGCTATTTTGTGCCTTACCGTTACTGGCGCGTACTGGCCCTGCCCGCTTTACTGACCGCGCTCGCGCTGCTGTTGCTGGTGTTCGTGCCGGGCCTGCGGGTTTCCTACGGAGGCGCCTCCCGCTGGGTAGGCGTGGGACCGGTTACTATACAACCCACCGAAATCGCCAAGCTGGCTCTCATCATATACCTGGCCGCCTTGCTGGAGAAAAAAGGAGAAGACATTAAAGACTTTCGCCAAAGTGTTGTGCCTTTTTTAATTATCTCAGCTGTTATCTGCGGGCTGATTATCATGCAGCCGGACGTAGGTACGCTGTTTGGCACGGTAGCCATAGCCGCAGCCATGGTGTTTACGGCCGGCTTCAGGCTGCGGCACCTTTTCTTTATCTTCGCCGCTGGCTTGGCTCTTTTTACTGTACTGCTTAATACGGCTCGATACCGTCTGGAGCGCATCATGGTTTACCTGCATCCGGAGCTGGACCCACAAGGCATCGGTTACCAGATAAACCAGGCTTTGCTGGCGGTGGGTACGGGCGGGCTGTGGGGACTGGGACTGGGACGCAGCCGGCAGAAATATTACTATTTGCCCGAGCCGGCGGGAGACTCCATTTTTGCTATCATCGCGGAAGAGCTGGGCTTGGCGAGGTCGTCTCTCGTACTGTTGGCCTTCGCCGTTATCGGCTGGCGGGGATTTAGTATCGCTCGGCGGGCACCCGACACTTTCGGCCGTTTGCTGGCCAGCGGTATAACTGCCTGGGTAGTCATTCAGTCGTTCATAAATATAGGGTCTATTTTGGGAATGATGCCGCTGACCGGCATCCCGCTGCCGTTTATCAGTTACGGCGGCACGGCCCTGGCTACTATGTTATTTGCCGGCGGCGTGCTGCTCAACATCAGTAAATATACGGGGGATAAGTAATCAGTAATTTCTAAGCCGTAATACCAACCGCATCTATTTACATCCACGGTGTCATGCCGGACTTGATCCGGCATCCAGCGAAATTAGCCTGGATGCCCGCTTTTGCGGGGATGACGCGGAATTAATCAGGTGTGGCTGGTATAACTTGTAATTTTATTAAAGAGGAATTACCAAGAGGCGGCAGTAAACGTCGGCTTTGTCCACCGTAGCTCGTAAGCGAAGGAAAAGGCCAGGACGGCCGCCGGTCGTCCCTGTAATTTTCGTACGGATTCTTCTGTGCCGGGATTGTTTACTTAACAACGATACGATATTCTTAAAATTGCTAATATTATTTTTCAATCAAACTGATACACATGCGAGTAGTGTTAACGGGCGGGGGTACGGGGGGGCACCTGGTGCCGTTTGAACCGATGGTGGACGCGCTACGCGCGGTTTTTGCCGAGCGGAAGGACAGCCTACCCGGCTGGGTGGATAATAGCAAACTGGACCTGTACTTTCTGGGAGTAGCCGACCAGGAAACCAGGAAATTTTTCGACCGATTGGGCGTCAAAACTACCCACATACCGGCCGCCAAGCTAAGGCGCTATCCTTCAGCCAGAACGTTAACTGACGTTCTTTTCCGCCTGCCGCTGGGAGCAGCCATGGCGCTGGTTTACATGTGGAAAATCATGCCGGATGTTGTTGTCAGCAAGGGAGGTTACGGCAGCGTGCCAGTAGGCATAGCGGCCGCTTTCTACCGCGTGCCTGTTTTATTGCATGAATCAGACGTTGTCTTCGGTTTGGCCAATCGTTTTCTCGCTGTGCTGGCCTCTGCTATCACTGTCGGCTTTGAAGATACGCGCAGGAGAATGGTGTCGTACAAGAGTAAAACCGTCGTGACAGGCACGCCGGTGCGCGAAGAATTGCGGCCCGTGGAAGCGGCGGAGGCCAAAAAACAATTCGGTTTCAGCCCGGAAGACAAAGTGTTGCTGGTCATGGGAGGTAGCCAGGGATCAGAGGAGATAAACAAGGTATTGCTGGAAGCGCTGCCTAAACTGATAAGTGGCATGGGGATTATCCACCTGACCGGTAAAGACAATTTTGAAAAGGTAAAAGAAGAGGCGGGGAAGAAGCTGGCCGGGAGCAACCGCCATGAATACTACCGGCCATTTTCATACCTAAGCACGCGCCTGGTACCGGCTATGTCGGCAGCAGACGTGGTGATCTCCAGGGCTGGGGCCACTTCCTTAGCGGAGCTAACCCGCCTGCGCAAGGCAGCCATCCTGATACCGTTAGACTCGGCGGCTCAAAACCACCAGCGCCGCAACGCCACGCAGTATGAAAAGGCCGGGGCGGCCAGGGTTATTGACCCTGCCAACTTGGGTCCGGCGCTGCTGCTCCAAAACGTAAAGGACCTTATGGAAAACGAGCAGATCACCAGCACGCTAAAAGCGAATATGGAGCAATTGGACTATGAGACGGCCTCGCGCAGCATAGCTGAACTGGCGTTTAAGCTGGCTTCGGGCAAAGCGCCCAGGCAGCCAAAGAAAGAAAAAGCGCCGGCTTAAGCCGGCCGGCAGCAGCGAACGGTGACCGGACGGCTTCCGGAAAAGCGGTGCTGGTAATCAAAAACTGAAAGGGGCCCGCGGACCTCCTTCCCCGTTCTATCGGTCAACGAGATGAGCGGGGATGTCTGTACCTATAGCTACCACACCATAAATGCCGCTCTTCAAAATAAACGGGCGGCGCGGCGCGGGGGCGCAGGGCCGCGATAAGGACCCGCTAATAAGCATAGCGGCATCTATAATGTTACCTTATATGCTGTTTTAACGGTTTTGGAGGTTTCCTGGCCAGCAGGCAGGACCTGCGCAGCTGAACAGAGACGCTTTTCCGGCAGCCGCCTTGGATAATTTTTAAGTTAGCGTCTATTTTAAAACTAAGCGACTATTTATGAGCTTGTACCAGGCAAACAACTTGTTTCTTATCGGCATACGGGGAACCGGCATGCGAGGGCTAGCCTACCTCTTAAGGAAAATGGGGAAGGCTGTGAGCGGTGTTGACAGAGATTATGACAAGAGCAAGGCAGAACGATTACTCTTGTCGGCCGATATGCTTATTTACTCTGACGCCGTGCCGGAGGATCATCCTCTGCGCCGGCAGGCAGAGAAAAACAGAATACCGCAGCAAGCTTACCACCGGGCAGCAGGAGATTTATCCAAAAACTACCTAACCATAGCCGTAGCCGGCACGCACGGTAAGTCAACCACTGCTTCCATGCTGGCCCATATTATGATAAAAGCCGGCCTGGACCCGACGGTGTTGCTGGGCGCTTCAGTACTTGACTGGCACGGTCATAACTCACGCGCGGGCCGCAGTCAGTATTTCGTGGTTGAAGCGGACGAATACCGGGACCACTTTCTGGCACTGAAGCCGACCCACGCCATTATCACCACGATTGACTTCGACCACCCTGATTACTTTACCTCCCTGGACGACGTTAAAAAAAGTTTTAAAAAGTTCACCCGGCAAGTAGCCGGCACGGTAATTACCGAAGTTAATGCGCCGCCGCCGGAAGATTATTTGAGCTACAACTGGTCTTTGGCCGCCGCCATGGCGCAAGCGCTAGGCATAAAACAGGAGCAGGTAACGGCGGCCAAAAAATCTTGGCGGCCTCCGGGCCGGAGAATGGAAGAGATAGGATCATACAAGGGAATGCTAATTGTATCTGATTACGGCCATCATCCGGCTGAAATCGCGGCCACTCTGCGGGCGGCACGCCAGAAATATCCCCATAAGAAGACGCTGGCAGTCTTTGAACCTCACACACCGGATCGCCTGCAAGCCTTCGGGCGGCAATTCGCGCGGGAGCTGGCCCGCGCCGACGGCGTACTGCTGGCGCCAGTGTTCATGCCGGCCGGAAGGCAGGGGAGCACAAAAGAGACCAAGCGGCTGCTGGCCCGGCTACAACGGCAGCTGTCGGCTAAGTCGGTGCCGGCGAGCATGGTTAAATCGTTCAGCAACTTACCGGAAGAACTGGAGCAAGCCGCCAAGGACTTTGATCTCGCTCTCGCTTTCACTGCCGGCGAGCTGGATGGACGGCTGCGGAAGCTGCTCAAGCAAGAAGTTGGCCGCCGCTAGTTTTTCCTTCTCATATTTATAAAAGCACTTAACGCCAGCGGCGGCAAGTTGGCTTATCTTGGCCAGCCTCGCGGGAAGCAGGCCCGGAAGATCCACTCCGCCGCGGGCTTCAGTTAGCTCTTAATGGAGCGAGCCGCTGGCGCGGCGTGTATCGCGCCCGCCCGCCGTATGCTTTTTTGAGACAAGTAAAGACGTTGCCTTTATAAATGTGGACAAAATGACGGCGCTCTGCTATGGTAAGGCGCTGGCCTGGTTTATCTCCCGCGCGGGGAGCAGACCTGCTGTAAGCCTTAGTAATCTTCAAATTTTTCGCATACTACTTGACTAAAAGTCAAAATAAGTATATATTCAAAGTATGACTGCCATAAACGTAAAAATTGAGCTGGACGAGAAGTCTTTGCGAAGGACAATGGAGAGCCTTTTAAGCGGCTTAGACGCCCGCTCGCGCGACATTGTTTCCCGGCGCTACGGTTTGGGCTCGGGCTCTATGGAGACATTAGAAAGCATAGGGCGCGAATACGGGATCACGCGGGAACGGGTGCGCCAAATCGAAGCGCAGGCTAATAAGCTGCTAGCTAAAAGAGAGGACGTATTAGAGCAGGCTGACTTAGCGCTCCGCCAGATCTTCGCCGCCTACGGCGGAGTGCTGGCGGAAGATTATTGGCAGGAAATTATTAACGAGCTAAGTCCGCGGCTAAAACCGGCTGTGGCAACGTTTTATCTCAGTATTCTGCCGTCCTATGAATACGTGACGCGCGCGCCCGCTTTAAAGCCGCACTGGTCGCACCCGGGGCTGCACACAGAACATGTTGAGGCGGTGCTAGACAAAGCGCAGGCGCTGCTCAAAAAAGCTGGACACCCCCTGGAGGAAAATGAACTTATCCAGGAAATCCGCCGCCGGCTGAACGTCGGCGAGAGCGAGTTATCTGACCTCTGCGTATATTCTTTGCTGCGGGCCAGTAAATTCCTGGACAAAACTGTTTTTGGGCAGTGGGGCTTGGTCAGCTGGGTGGAAACTAAGCCGCGCGGAGTGGGCGACAAAGCGTACATCGTACTGCGCCGCCACGGTAAGCCGGAACACTTTCGGGAAATCACTGCCATGATTAACAGAGCTAAGTTTGACCACAAGAATGCGCATGACCAGACAGTACACAACGAACTCATCAAGGACGACCGGTTCGTATTGGTGGGACGCGGCCTGTACGGGCTGACCGAGTGGGGGTATATGCCCGGCACAGTGGCTGACATAATACAGTCCGTGTTGGAAAAAGCGGGCCGGCCGGTAAGCCGCGAGGAATTGCTGCGGCAGGTACTCAAACAGCGCATGGTTAAGCGCACGACGGTACTGCTGGGGTTGCAAGACAACCGGCGCTTTCATAAGATTGCGGGCGAGCGTTATATGCTGCGGAGGTAAAATAACTGGAGACAAATTAGGCGTCCTGCCATCGGCAGGACGCCTAATTTGTCGTATAATTGTAAGAACATGCCTTTGCTTATTGATATTCTTAATATAGTACTGGGTTGGGGCTGGCTGCTGGTGGTTATCATCCTGCTCTGGATATCTTGGAAGGTCTACATGGCGATCAAGCACATTGATTACGCCATGTCTATCCAGTGGACGGTGCTGCAAATTACGGTACCGGAAGAATCGGAGCAAACACCAAAAGCCATGGAGAACGTTTTTGACGTACTGGACGGCATTCATAAAGCTCCCGATTTAATAGAAAAATATTTTCAAGGATACATAGAAGCCTGGTACAGCTGTGAAATCCATTGCGCCAAAGGTAGAGCCCGCTACATTATGGTGGTACCGACCGTGCACAGGACTTTCTTCGAGGGGGTTATCTACGGCCAATATCCCCAGGCGAATATTACCGAAGTTCCCGATTACACCCAACGGTACTACTGGAAAGATCTGGAGAAAAAATTCGACCTGTACGGTACGGAAATAATAATGACCAAAGAGGATTTCATGCCTGTAAAGACATACCGCGTGTACGAAGATGTCCTGGCGGAGGAGGAAAAGTATGTGGATCCATTGCAAGCTCTGATAGAGGCTTACACCAATATCCCGGAGGGAAGCGAATTCTGGGTACAGGTGGTGCTGCAGCCGATTGATCCCCAGGACATTGAAAAGTGGGCCGCGGAAGGCGAGGCGGCGATCAGTAAGCTAGCCGGTAAGCAGGAAGTCCGAAAGGGCGGCCTCATCTCCCAAGTTTGGCAGGAGCTGTGGAAATTGCCCGGCTTACTGATAAAGGCGGCCACCGTGGGTCCGCTGGAGCCGGAGAGCAAGAAGCCCGAAGGGGCGGCATTCCCGATGGTTAGTGAATCAGACCGAGTCAAAATGCAGGGCATCCTGGACAAGATCTCCCAAGGCGGTTACGCCGCCGCTATCAGAGTTATATACATAGCTCCCATGGGACAGTTGCACAAGCCCGACATATCACGGGCCATCGGCGCTTTTAAGCAATTCAGCACCTTTCATCTTAACGCGCTCAAACCCAACCCTAAGAATAAATCAAACGGGCCTAATTATATTATGAAAGAGCGACGGCGCTACATGCGCAAGCGAAAAATCTTTCTCCATTTTCAGTGGCGGGAGCCGGCGGGCGCCAGCCGGGGACACATGCTTAGCGCGCCAGAACTGGCCACGCTGTACCATTTACCGGGCAAATACATGCGGGCGCCAGCCATAGAAAGGGCCAAGGCTGGACGGGGCAGCGCGCCGGAAAACGTGCCTTACGCCGGAGGCTAGTGATGAATATGTCAGAGGAAGGCATTACTACCATAGGACAGACGAATTTCCGCGGGGAAAGACGTGAGTTCGGCATCTATCAGAACGACCGCCGCAGCCACATATACCTGGTCGGGAAAACGGGCGTGGGTAAGACCACTTTCATTGAGAACATGATCCGCCAGGACATAGCGGCCGGCTGCGGCGTGGCTCTGGTAGACCCGCACGGTGATTTGTCCAGCGAATTGCTGGACGCGGTGCCGCCGCATCGAGTTAACGACGTTATTTATTTTGACCCGGCCGATGTTGATTATCCTATAGCCTTCAACGTGCTGGAGGCGGTGGATCCGCGGTATAAATACCTGATCTCTTCCGGGCTGATAGCTTCACTCAAGAAAATATGGATTGATTCCTGGGGACCCCGCCTGGAATATATCCTGCGCAACACTATTTTAGCGTTGCTGGACTATCCCTACAGCACCATGCTGGGCATTCTGCGCATGCTGGGCGACAACAAGTACCGTAAAAAAGTGGTGGATCAGATACAGGACCCGGTGGTCAAGGCTTTCTGGACTAACGAGTTCGCCAATTACAACGAGCGCTTCCGGGCGGAAGCCATCTCCCCCATCCAGAACAAGGTGGGCCAGTTCCTGACATCTTCCATTATCCGTAATATTGTGGCGCAGCCCAAAAGCACGATCGACATGAAAGACATCATGGACAACGGCAAAATACTACTGGTCAATGTATCCAAGGGCAGAATCGGAGAGGACAACTCCGCGCTGCTGGGAGCCATGATCATTGCCCGCCTGCAGCTGGCCGCCATGGATCGGGCTAATCAGCCGGAAGAGCAACGGCGCGACTTTTACCTGTACGTGGATGAGTTCCAAAACTTCGCCACGGAATCCTTCGCCGGCATCCTGTCGGAAGCCAGAAAGTACCGGCTCAACCTGACCGTGGCCCACCAGTATATTACCCAGATGGAGGAGGAGGTCAGAGACGCGGTGTTCGGCAACGCCGGCACCATAGTAAGTTTCCGGGTGGGCGCGGCCGACGCGGAGTTTATGGAAAACGAATTCGCGCCTTATTTCACGCCAACCGACCTGGTCAATCTGGACAAGTTTAACGCTTACATAAAACTGATGATCAACGGAATTACCAGCAAGCCCTTCAGTATGGAAACTATCCCGCCGGCGAAAGAGTCCTTCGGCAAACGCGACGCCGTTATTAAGGTCTCGCGGGAAAGATACGCTCATCCCCGGTGGGTGGTGGAAAGGAAAATCGCGCGCTGGAGCGGCGTGGTTTTCACCTCCGCCGGAGTGGAGGAAGGCCGGCCGGCCGGCGGCAGCGCCGGCCCGCCGGCCGGCCGGCGGCAGCGCCGGCCGGTGCTGGACGAGCTGCCGCCGGTACGGCAGGCGGAAGAGGAGATGGATGACACGGGAACACTGGAAGAAAACGACCAGGCCCGGGAAGAGATCACCGACCTGTCAAAACTGCTGGCGCAGAGTCCTCCCCAGGAAAAACCGGAAAAGGGCGCCTGGCGGATCACTTGTTCCCGCTGCGGTAAGGAAGCGAAGGTGCCGTTTGAACCAGCTCCGGACAAGCCCACCTATTGCCGGGAGTGCTACGTGCAAGTCAGGGCCGAAACCAAAAAGGAAACCGTCAAGCTGGCTCCAGCCAAACAGCCGCAGAGGCCCAAGCCCCCGCCGCTTCGTTAAGGTCATAACATGTCCCGCAAGTTATGGGTCACGAGTTATATAGAGGCAACATTATGAGTGCCGCTATCGTTGTGATGGATGCTGCCGTGGCTTCATCCCCTTGGCCAAAGCTTTAAGGGGACACGGCGCGGCCGGCCATACGCCGGCCGCGCCTGCCAGCCGCAGCCTTCGGCGCCGGCCGGATCCTCCACGCCGCGCCGCCCGTTTATTTTCAAGAGCGGCATGGCATAATGTCACCTCTATAGGTTACGTATTACGAGTTACCGGTAGTCATCCCCGCGCCGCCAAACATGATATGGTATAATATGCGTTATGAAAGATACGGCGCGCGACGACGAAAAAGTGTATATAGACCAGCCGTTTGATTTTACCGAAAACGCGAACTGGCGCATATTCCGCATCATAGCGGAGTTCGTGGAAGGCTTTGAGTTTCTATATCCCATGCGCCGGGAAGTTACCATATTCGGGTCCGCCCGGGCCAAGGGAAATTCCCTCTGGTACCGGGAAGCCAGAAAATTGGCTCGCCTGCTGGGCGAGGCTGGCTTTACCGTCATCACCGGCGGCGGCGAGGGAATCATGGAAGCGGGCAACAGGGGAGCTTACGAGTCGGGAGGGGAATCCGTGGGACTGGATATTGAGCTGCCCGAGCAGCAACGCCGCAACAAGTACGTAAAAAAGGGTATCGGCTTTCATTATTTTTTCACGCGCAAGGTGATGCTGTCCGCCTCGGCCCAGGCGTACGTTTTCTTTCCCGGCGGGTACGGCACACTTGATGAATTTTTTGAGATGGTAACATTGATACAAACAAAAAAAATGGAACAGGTGCCCGTGGTATGCGTCGGCCACGATTACTGGTCCGCGCTGGACAAATGGATCAGGGAAACGATACTGGAAAAATACCAGGCCGTAGACGATGGCGACGTTGACATCTATCAGATAGTTAACACAGCTGAAGAAGCTTTTGAGTTGATTAAAGACTCCAAAGAGCGCAAGTACTTCTAACCACTTGATCAATAACTCAAAATGGCCGCGCTTTAGCCGGCCTTGCCCGCTTTTAATCAAATTGGAAACTAAAAATTTCAGTCGTCTTGGCCGCAACTGGAACGCCGGCCAAGCCAGTGGTAATTTTATGATATGCCGATAAGCATATCCAGCAGTGAGCTGCGGGAGAAGTACCAGCGGTTTTTTGAAAGCAAGGAGCACCGGCGCCTTCCCAGCGCCCCCTTGGTGCCGGAAGGCGACTCTTCAGTGCTTTTCACCACCGCCGGCATGCATCCGCTGGTGCCGTACCTGCAAGGGCAGCCACACCCCTTGGGACGGCGCCTGACTAACGTCCAGAAATGTCTGCGCACCACGGACATTGACGAGGTAGGTGACGCCCTGCACGCTACGGTATTTGAAATGCTAGGCAGTTGGTCGCTGGGAGATTACTTCAAGGAAGAAGCCATTGGCTGGAGTTGGGAGTTTCTGACGGATCAGAAATGGCTGGGCCTGAATCCCGAACGTTTAGCGGTGAGCGTTTTTAAGGGCAAACTTCCTTCGTCAAAACCTTCCGCGAGCTCCTCGGCGTTGACCGACCAGGAGTCGGCTAAGATATGGAAACAAGTAGGCATACCGGATGAACGACTGGCTTATTCAGGCGTGGAAGAAAACTGGTGGCCGACAGGAGGCAGCACGCGAGGACCACAAGGGCCTGACACGGAAATGTTCTACTGGACTGGCAGGGAGCCGCCGCCCCCAAAGTTTAGTCCTGAAGACAGCAGGTGGGTGGAGATATGGAATGACGTGTTTATGGAATTTAACAGGACGGAGCGGTCGGAACTGCAACCACTGGCCCAAAAAAACGTGGATACGGGCATGGGACTGGAACGTACGGTTATGGTTCTAAACGGCCATGACTCCATCTACGAGATTGATACTTACCGCGGCCTCATGAAGGCGATTGCCGCGGCCACCCGCCAGGAAGACATTCGTCACCAACGCCTGGTAGCCGACCACTTGCGAGCGGCCTCGTTCATCATGGGAGACGAAAATGCCGTCGCGCCTTCCAACACCGAGCGAGGTTACGTGCTGCGCCGCTTAATCAGGCGGGCGGTAAGATCTGCCCGCCAACTTGGCGTACGGGACACCGCGGGCCTCTTTGAGGCCGGTTTAGACATAGTGGTGGAACAATACGGCACCGTCTATCCTTCGCTGCCTCAAAAAAAACAACTCGCCCGAGACAACCTGCGCCGGGAAGTGGGACGCTTTGAGAAGGCCCTGGCCGGCGGTCTTAAACAGTTGTCGCACTTGATAAGCGCCCAGCCGGAGGGAGGGACGCTGCCAGGCACCGACGCCTTCCGCCTGTACGAATCGTATGGTTTTCCCATTGAACTTACGCAGGAGGTAGCGAGGGAACACCAGCTACCGGTGGACATGGCCGGTTTCGAGAAGGCTTTGCGGGAGCACCAAGATAAATCGCGTTCAGCCGCCACCGGCCACTTCGCCGGCGGTCTTAAGGACGCCTCCCGGCCAACAGTCAAGTATCACACCGCCACGCACTTACTGCACCAGGCTTTGCGCGAGGTACTGGGGCCGCACGTGCGGCAAAAAGGCAGTAACATTACCGCCGACAGATTGCGGTTTGATTTTTCGCATTCAGACAAGATGACTTCGCGGGAACTGAAACAAACCGACAAGCGCGTCAACGAAATCATACGAAGCGACCTGCCCGTCAGCAGGCAGGAAATGACAGTGGGGGAAGCCCGGTCCAAGGGCGCTCTGGGGCTGTTTGGACACAAGTACGGGGATAAAGTCAGCGTCTACGTTATAGGCAGCTTCAGTATCGAAATTTGCGGGGGGCCGCACGTCAAGTCAACGGGAGAGCTGGGGAAGTTTCGGATAGTAAAAGAACAGTCCAGCGGCGCCGGTACCAGGCGCGTTAAAGCCATATTGCGGTAAAACATGGTATTTGTTATTGCTCGCGGGAGTTCTATACTGACATTATGCGGGATATAAAACCGGCCCAGTCTTGGGGCAGCCGTAAACCGGACCACGAAGAAGAGAGCGAGGGCTTTGACCTGTACGAAGCCGGCCGGGATCACAGAAAAGGGGCTTCTCGTCTCCCGCCGCCGCAGGCGGGGTTGAAAAAATCTTCACCACCGGGGCCAAAGTCCGAGCCTCCAGCTGAAACCTCGCCTCCGCCGGCGTCCAAACCCAAGTTTTCAGGTTCAAAAGTACCCGTATCCAAGATTCCAGTACCAGATAATATTCCGGAAACACACAGCAATGAGGACCATGAATTCACCGAGCGGCCGGCGGCTGGCCTGTATGTTGGTTCGAGGAAAGAAAAGACCAAAAAGCCAAGACTCAAGGTTCAGGTGGGTCCGCAAGAACGGCGGTGGCTGCTGGTGTTTTTTGGCTTGGTGATTGTACTGGCGGGCATAGCGGCCGTAATCTTTCTGCCCACGGCCTCCGTCAACTTAAAACTGCGCACGGCGCCCTTGCTGGTGGACGAACAGCTTATGGTGGGAACGGACGACGGACAGGAAGGCAAGGCGGTACCGGGCAGTGCTTTCTTCCGTGAAGTGTTGGTGTCCGGCGCCGTAAGGGTGGAGAACACCGAGATGGTGGGAGAAAAAGCCACCGGCACAGTTCAAATCGTCAACCGCACCGTTGGCACCCAGAAAATCGTGGAGCGCTCGCGCTTAGTCACGGAAGACGGACAGCTATTTTACATGCAAAAGCACGCCATCGTGCCGCCCCAGTCCAGCGTCAACGTGCCGGTAGAGGCGGATAAAGCGGGACAGGCGGGCAACATTGAACCGCAAAGGCTGGATTTCGCCGCCCTGGATAAAAACTCGCGGCAGCTGGTCTACGCCCAGGCGGCGGAAAAGTTTACGGGAGGAAGTGGAGAGGAGGTCGCAGTGGTAAGTGACAGCGATATCCAGCGGGCCAGAAAACAGGCGGGAGAAGAAGCGCGCGTCCGGGCGGAAAGTGAGATACGCCAGGCACTGCCGGACGGATGGACCATCTTAGAAGAAAGCTGGACCGGGGAAGTCATCTCCTTTGAGCCCGGCGCCGAAGTTGGCGACAAAACACCCGAGCTTTCTTACCAGGCCAATATGGTGGTGCGCGTGGCCGGATATAAAAAAGAAGTGCTGGAGGAAAAACTAAAGGCCTCCCTGGAACAGCGGCTGGACGAAGACTATATGCTCTTTCCGGGCCCGATTTCTTATAAAAAGTCGGTAAACGACATAGACTGGGAAAAAGGTCAAGTGGCGCTGACAGCGAGAGTAACGCACACCACCATTCCTAAACTGTCTCTTGACACCTTGCGGGATAAGCTGGCCGGCCGCTCGCGGCAGGAAACACAGCAATATCTGGAAGGGCTGCCAGGCGTTCAAGACGTGGAAGTGAAACTGTGGCCCTTCTGGGCACAGTCCGTACCCAGAATCAAGCAAAGGATTTCTTTGGAGTTGCTACCTGAACAGCAGCCGTAATTAGACAGTAACTTATAGAGGCAACATTATGAATGCCGCTACTGTGGTGACGGGTTCTTGTCACGGCCCCGCACTTCCCACCCCGCGCCGCCCGTTTATTTAAAGAGCGGCATGGCATAATGTGATATCTATATTTAAATAAGTTATGGCCCGTTATGCCACCTCCGCGCCAAATCCGGCTGGCGTATTTTACTTCCATATTACGTAATATGGGAGTGTTTTTAACCGCCGCGCCTTAACACTGCCGGCTTAAACTCTTAATTTCTTTTTTCTGCCGCCGCTGCCATCCTCCGTATTACGACGTAATATGGTTGACAATCTTCTATGGCATACGGTAAATTTACCATACCTGTTGCGCAAGAATTAGGGAATGCCAAAGCGGGAAACTAAAGCTTACGGCGTGCCCTGATGGCTGACAGGGCACTATTTTTTAGCCTTAACTGATTTTTAAAGCATCTCTGTCTTCAAAAGATACTGTAGAGATGGAAGGCGAGGTTACCCAAAACCTTCCCAACGCCCAATTCCGAGTTCGGCTGGACAGCGGACAGGAGATAAAAGCTCATTTAAGCGGGCGCATGCGTGTCCATCGCATAAAAATACTACCGGGAGACAAGGTGAAAGTAGCCTTCTCGCCCTACGACCTCACCAGGGGACGTGTCGTTCTGCGCCTGGAATCGTAATCAATAACATAACAAAAGCTTTTCGCTAAACGCCATGAAAGTAAGAGCTTCAGTCAAAAAGATATGTGCCAAGTGCCAAGTACTACGCCGCCGGGGGCGCGTGCGCGTCGTTTGTCATAATCCTAAACATAAGCAAAGGCAGCCATGACCCCCCTGCGGATAAGCGGAGTCAATTTACCGGACCACAAGAGCGCCAATATAGCCCTAACGGCTATTTACGGCATCGGACGGTCGCGGGCCGCCAGGATTTTAAAGGAACTGAATATATCCCCTGATATCAAGGCGTCGCAACTAACCACCGAAGAGAGCCGCCAACTAGCCGATTACATAGAAAAGAACATCACTGTGGAGGGCGACTTACGGCGTGAAGTCGCGCAGAATATCAAGCACTACCAAGACATCAACTCGTACAGGGGGCTGCGGTTCATGCGCCGTCTGCCGGCTCGCGGACAACGCACGCGCACGAACTCACGCACCGTACGCGGCAATGTCAGGCGCACAGCCGGCAGCGGACGACGCCCGTCGGCGGAAAAGACTTAATATAACCGTTAAAGCCATGGCTAAAAAAGCAGGCAAACAGCGCCGGGTACGACAGGGGAAAGTGTTTATCCAATCCACTTATAACAACACTATTATTTCCATAACGGACAAAGAGGGTAATCTGCTGGTATCCAGCAGCGCCGGGCGTGTTGGCTTCAACGGAACCAGAAAGTCAACCCCTTACGCGGCCCAGCAGGCCGTAGCCGACGCTCTGAAGCGGCTGGAACCGTACGGCATGTCAGAGGCTTCAGTGTACGTGCGGGGCATCGGCAGCGCCAGGGAAGCGGCGGTGCGCTCGCTAAACGTAGCCGGGCTTAGCATTACCGCCATAAGAGACATAACCCCCATTCCGCACAACGGAGTGCGCGCGCCCAAGAGGCGGCGGGTGTAAGCGGACGCATATGCCTCAAAACGCTAAGACAAGCGGCGGAAAAGGCGGCAGCCAACCGCGCGGCCGCAGGCGGCGCACGCGCTACGGGGTTCAGCTACAAGAAAAGCAGAATTTGAAGAATATCTTCGGCGCCAGAGAGCGTCAGCTCAAACGATACTATAGAGAAGCGCTCGCGGCGCCGGCGGAAACAGGTCCTTTTCTGGTCCAGCTGCTGGAGTTAAGGCTGGACAACGCGCTTTACCGATCAGGTATAGCCGAAACCAGAGCCCAGGCCCGGCAGATGGCCAGCCATAAATTACTGCAAGTTAACGGCCGAACGGTTAGCACGCCTTCATTGCGCCTCAAAAAGGGAGATGTAATAAGTGTTAAAGACAGCAAAAAGAATAAATCCTATTTCAATAATTTCATTAAACGCATGCAGAATGTGTCCCCGCCAAGCTGGTTAGAGCTGCGGAGCGAGGAACTGGCAGTCCGGGTGGCGGGAGAACCGACTCCCGAGGAAGCGCGTCTGGGAGTTGACATTCAGGGGGTAGTTGAGTTTTTATCCCGTTAAGTAACTAAAAATATGTTAGAGCCAATTTACTTACCAGAACACGTGGAGGTGGTAGAAGAAGAAGACAACCAAGCTACTTTCTCCATTTACCCATACCATCCCGGTTACGGGCCGACAGTGGGCAACGCTCTGCGCAGGGTGCTGCTGTCATCCCTGCCGGGAGCAGCCATAACACAAGTGAAAATTGAGGGCGTGGATCACGAGTTCTCCGCGCTGCCGGGAGTCAAAGAGGATATAGTATCGCTAACTCTTAACCTTAAGCGCCTGCGAGTGTCCTCGCAAAGCGACGAGCCAGTTGAAATTAAACTGTCAGCTTCGGGAGAAACTAAGGTTTCAGGCAAGGATTTTGAATTACCTCCAGAAATAGACATAATTAACAAGGCCTCCCCGGTGGCCACTTTGACGGATAAAAAGGCTAAGCTTAACCTTACCTGCACGGTGGAGCGAGGGCGGGGGTACGTGCCGTCCGAGGCTAGAGAGGCGAAACAAAGGGACATAGGCGCCATGGCCACGGACGCCATATTTACGCCGGTCAACCGGGTAAGTTTCAAGGTGGAAAATGTCAGGGTGGGCAAAGCCACCAATTACCACCGGCTCATCATAACTATAGCTACTGATGGCAGCGTAACACCCCAACAAGCTCTCAACGAGGCGGCTTCCATACTGGCTGATCATTTCAAGGAACTAACGGGTGACTTCGCAGAAAAGTTAACCGCGGCCAGGCCGGCCGAATTGCCCGAAGAAGCGCCGCTGGCCGAAGAAGAGGAAACACAGGCGGAAAACACCTTGAACCTGTTGCGGCTGCCCTCGCGGGTGCATAACGCCCTGGAACGAGTGGGCATCACCACCGTTGAACAGGTAATGGACTTAACGGAGGAGCAGATTCAGGACGTGCCCGGCCTGGGTGAAAAAGCTGTCCAGGATATCCTGGCCTCCCGGGAGAAATACGCGAAATCCTCCGCCGGGCCATCCGCCAGGAAAGAGGAAGGGGAAGCCTAAGCGCCAACTTATGCAACATAAACGTTCCGGCCGGACACTAGGCAGGAAGGCGCACGTTAAAGAACAAATGCTGCGCAACCTTACGAACAGCCTGTTGGAGCACGGATCAATAGTAACCACCAGCGCCAAGGCTAAAGAGCTTCGAAGCTATTTTGAACCCCTGGTAAGCAACGCCCGCGAGGACCTGACGTTGGCCCGCCGCCGGCAGTTGCTGGAAAAAGTCAAAAGGGGGAATCTTGACAGCCTGGTGAAGGCAGCCAAAACCCAAAGCGGCCGGCGCGGAGGGTACTTGAGGCTGGTCAAGTTGCCGTCCAGAAGATCGGACGGAGCTGGTATGGCCCGCGTTGAAATATCTTAAGAATGATATGAATGAAGAATGGCACCATCTAGACGCCAAGGGGCGGGTACTGGGACGGCTGGCCTCCGAAGCGGCGCGTTTGCTGACAGGCAAGCACCGGCCTGACTGGGCCGATAACAAAGCCCCGTCCGTTTACGTGGTTATTACCAACGTTGACAAGGTGGTATTGACAGGAAAAAAAGAGCGGCAAAAAATATACCGGCGTTATTCTGGGTATCCAGGCGGGCTGAAAGAACGCACGGCGGGCGAACAGAGAAAGCGCGATCCGCGTCGACTGGTGGAAGAAGCCATCTCGGGTATGCTGCCTAAAAACAGTTGGCGCGGCCAGCGCCTGCGGCAACTGAAGCTTTACCAGGGAGACCAGCATCCGCACCGAGCGCAAGTTAACGACAGTAAATAACGAGTTCGCATGGACAACAACAACAAAAACCATAGCTGCTACGGATTAGGCCGGCGCAAAACTGCCGTGGCCCGGGTCCGGCTGCGCCGGGGAGACGCCGCGGAAAGCGTGGTGAATGAAGTGGAGCTAAAACAGTATTTCCCCACAGCGCAGATGAAAACTTCAGCCCTGTCGCCTTTGACCTTAACCTCACAAGAAGATACCTGGAAAATTGAAGCGCGGGTGGAGGGCGGAGGAAAACAGGCGCAAGCCGAAGCTATAAAGCTGGGAGCTGCCAGAGCTTTGGTAAGTGTCAATGCCGACTGGCGCCGACAGCTGAAAAGCGCGGGCCTGCTGACCAGAGACTCGCGAGTCAAGGAACGCAAGAAATACGGCCTTAAAAGAGCCCGCCGCGCCCCGCAGTTCTCCAAGAGGTAAAAGGCGAGCCTGTACCTCGCAGATACACGTAACTTCTCACCCATATAAAAGTACTTAACGCCGGCGGCGGGCGCTGGCTTAGCTAAGCTAAGCTTCGCGGAAGTAAGCCTGAAAGATCCACTCCGCCGCGGGCTTCAGTCAGCTCTTAAGGGTAAGGGAGCGAGCAACCGGCGTGGCGGGAGGCTGCCGCCGCCATATGCTTTTAGGTAGCTCAACTTTCGCGGTTCACTAGCTTACTCTGTTAAGCCGACGCTAAAAACATGAAATGGCTTTATGGAGGGATTTTATTGTTTCAACTGCGAAAGTTGAGGGCAGGGAGTTGGATACACGCCTGTTGACAAGCAACAGCCGGTGATTATAATAGCTTCACCGTTCTTTTAAGGTAAGAAGAATTTCCTTAACATGCCAGAGTTGAAGGAGGAGCTAATGCTGGTGCTATCCCGCAAAAGAGATGAGAGTATTGTTGTCGGCGAAGATATCACCGTCACCGTCATTGAGATTAAGGGAGACAAGGTACGCTTGGGAGTAGAAGCGCCCAAAGAGATACCGGTTCACAGACGGGAGGTTTTTGAGGCTATCCAGCGGCAGAAAAAAGTTGATGGAGCCGGTCTTTAGGCGCTGTTTTTAGCTCCCAACCGCCGCACTGCTTGTGCGTACATTCCGTAAATGTACCGTGAGAGTAGTGCGGCTCTTTTCTTTTACTCCACACCGGCAGACGTGTTTCCGCATTCGCCACAACAGACGTGAAAAAGCGCGGGCGGGCCAAGTTTCCGCCTGGTTATTATTCTCAGCGCGGCTGGCCTGCCACTTGTGTTGCCATGCCGGCACAAGTAGGCCTGTTCAACCAGTCTAACACCGTCCAACGACGCAGACAGATACTCCGTGAAGGCGGCTTTGTCTGGAAGCGCGGACGGGGGGTTCGCCTCCGCCCAAGCCGCGGACTTCACCGCCCGCGGAAACTCACTCAACCGTCAGTGCCGCTGCCTGAAGACTGATTTTTGCCTGGTTGCGCTTCAAATAGTAAATCGCTTCTCCGTGCCGGCCCACTGTGGCCAGGCTGTCGCCCAAGTTAGTGGAATCCACTTGGTAGGTTACGGGGTGGTCGCGCGTGTCAATTTCCGTAATCATAATTTCGTCATCTACCTGGTAAACCAAGTGGTGCCCTCCTGCAAACCACTGGGGTGAGCGAATAGGACGAGACAGGCGCGTAACCAGATATAACTGACCGAGGGGTATGTAGGTTAAGCGCTTGTCAGAAGCGTTAAAGACGTGTAAAGAGGTGTGATCAGTCTGCACGTACAGCAATTGCCCGCTGGGCGACCAGCCGGCGCGAAGTGCCTTATCGGTAACCGGTATTACCGTCTTCTCCTCGTCCAACACCGCCAGGCTGGAATCTGCCAGCCATACGGCGACCTCGCCTCCTGGTGTAATCAGGAGGTCGTCCACAATTTCTTCCAGGGGGAACCTTAACGTTTTGAGCAATTCTCCCTGCAAACTAAGGACGTTAACGCGCTGGCCATCCGCTCCGATGGTATAAATGTGGCGCGAACTGGTAGCAAAACCGCGCACATTTTCCGCAATAGCCAGGGAGTTGTCAGTAGCTACGTTGTAGGCAATCAGCTTACCAGCCGCACTCAAGGCTAGCACGCGCCCCGGCACGCGCGGATCCCATACCACCGCTTCCACACCAGCTAAAGCCGGCAACGGCCGCGGGCGGAGCCAGCTGTCAGTGATGTCAATAACACTGACAGACCTATTACTTGTTAACAATACTCTGCCGCTGCCCGGAGACCATAACAGCTTGCCGGGTACAGGGAACACCTTGACAGGCGGCACCACCTGAACTCCATCTTCGTCAACAACGCGCAGCTTTCCGTCGGCCGTCACGGCCGCCAGTAATCGGCGGCTCGGCGAAAGAGAAAAAGTCACTACGTCACCCAATAGTTCCTTCGTGTCAAGATTTTCAGGAAAAAGGCGAACATGGCGCAGATTGGTTACCGTGGCAGGCCTGATGGTCAGCTCCTTGAACCAACTTTTATACCCGTCTTTCCGCAGCGAGACGGACACCTGCCCTGGCGGCAGATCGGAAACATAGCGCGGCGTTTCCTTGTAGCTTTTACCATTCACCGTAAGGGAGGCTTTGGGCGGATACGTTTCCACTGACAACACCCCCACCGGTAAATAATTCTCGGCCTCTATATCCATGCGGTAGCCCATGGCGAAGAACACCACTAGGGGAGCCACAGCCATAAACACTATAGAGGAGCTGAACAGCAGTAATTGCCGGTATATCTTTTTCATAGCGCTTTCCTACAAAGTACCAAGAATATGCACGAAAGGTGAATTTCTGGCAAGGGAAGGCCGCCGCGATGACAGGAACCTTAACGGCCACTTGTTATAATCCGATCGCGGGTATAGTTTTGGCGTATGACCGACTTTGTCATCCGGGGAGGCAGCAAACTCACCGGGTCCATTTCAGTAAACGGTTCCAAAAACGCGGCGCTGCCGCTCCTGGCTGCCAGTCTTCTTACTAAAGATACCATTAAACTCAACCATGTCCCGCCGATCAGAGACGTGGAGTACTTGCTTGACATCTTGACCGCCCTGGGCGTTGAGCTGCGGCGGGACGATACTTCCGTATACCTAACTGCTGGCACGGTGGATTTGGAAAAACTGCCATCGCCCCTGGTGGGCAAATTGCGAGGATCAATAATGTTAATGGGCGCCTTGCTGTCCCGCTGCCGGCAGGTCAGGCTGCCCCACCCGGGCGGAGATATTATTGGTGCCCGTCCTATTGATGTCCATTTGGATGCTTTCCAGCAGTTAGGCGCCAAGGTACACGAAGACCGGGAGATGGTGAATATTGATGGTTCAAAAATGAAGGCGGGAACAGTGGTTCTGGACGAGTTTTCGGTAACCGCCACGGAAAACGCGCTGTTGGCCGCGGCCTCCCTGCCGGGTATGACCACGATACACATAGCGGCGGCGGAGCCGCACGTGGCGGCGCTGGCCAGTCTTTTGAACCGCATGGGAGCCAGAGTTGAAGGAGCGGGCACCCACACTATCAAAGTACAGGGACGTCGGGAGTTGAAAGGGGCACAGTTCACCAACATCCCCGACATGCTGGAAGCCGGCTTTTTCATACTGCTAGCCGCCGCCACCGGCTCGAAACTTACGGTCAAGCGCGTCCCCGTAAGCCACCTGCGGCTCTTTCTAAAAAAACTGGACCGCGTCAACGTTCAATACCGGATAGGGGAGCAGGGCGACGCCGTAACCGTGTATCCCGGGCGCTTGCGGTCTTTCAACATAAAGTCGTTGCCGTACCCGGGCATACCGACCGATCTACAGGCCCCCTTCGCGGTAGTAGCCACCCAGGCCACCGGCAGCTCGCTCATACACGACCCCATGTACGAAGACCGGTTTAAGCACATAATAGAGCTGCAAAAGATGGGAGCCAAAGCCGTGATATGCGACCCTCATCGCGTGGTAATTGAAGGGCCCACCGCTCTTTACGGCCGGGACATTCCCAGCCTTGATATCCGCTCGGGGGCCACGCTGATTATGGCCGGACTGGTAGCTAAGGGCACTACCATCATCCACGGAGTTGAAACCATAGAGAGAGGCTATGCCGATCTGCATTTAAGGTTGAAGGAAGTCGGAGCCGATATAACCAGCCGTTAACTAACCAGGCCGGGACAAGACGGAAGGCCAGGCCAGTCTTAAGGCAGCGAACTTAACGACTAAGCGGATATTGCTAATCGCTAAACCGGGATATACCATGGGGTGAATGGGATTGACCCGCAAAATAGCCATTGACCTGGGCACCACCAGCACCCTGATGTACGTGCCACGCCAAGGTATCGTGCTGAACGAGCCGTCAGTGGTAGCCGTTTCCGTTGACGATAACTCTATCCTAGCCATAGGTAATGAAGCCAGGGAAATGATAGGACGGACGCCGGAAAGTATTATCGCTCACCGTCCTTTGAGAAACGGGGTGATAGCCGACTACCGCGTGACGGAAGCCATGTTAAGCTACCTTATTCAAAAAGTGGGCATTTCAGTACGATTCTTAAGACCGGACGTCCTGATATCCGTACCGGCCGGCATCACCAGCACGGAACGCCGAGCCGTGGTGGACGCCGTCACTTCGGCCGGAGCCCGAGCCGCTTACCTTATCAAAGAACCTGTTTCCGCTGCCATTGGCGCCGGTATCCCCATAGGGGAAAGCGCGGGGCATATGATTGTAGATATAGGCGGCGGTACCACTGAAGCCGCCATAATCTCCTTAGGCGGTATAGTAGCCTCGCATTCAGCTAGAGTGGGGGGAAACAGGTTTGACGCCGCCATCGCCGAACACGTGCGCAAACGATACGGGCTGGTATGCGGAGAACAAACGGCAGAACGCATCAAGATAGAAATCGCCTCCGCCGTGCCGCTGTCAGAAGAAGAAGCCAAACAAATGACCATTCGGGGCCGCGACCTGGCTTCAGGGCTGCCGAAGGAGACAACCATCTCATCGTACGAAATTACAGAAGCCCTAAAAGATCCTCTGGAAGGCGTGCTGCAAGCTATTAAGACAGTCCTGCAAGAGACTCCTCCCGAGCTGGCTTCCGACGTAATAGACAAGGGTATAGTGGTCAGCGGCGGCGGAGCGCTGTTGCGTAACATTGATCAGCTTATCTCCCAGTCCAGCTCGGTGCCGTGCTACGTGGCTGATGATCCGCTGGTGTGCGTAGTTAAGGGGTCCGGTGCCGCGTTGGAAAACCTTGAGGCCTACAGACGCAGCGTGCTGCTGACGAAGTAGGTTAGTAATTCGTAATCAGTAATCAGTAACTGGTAATTCGTAATTCGTAACTCGTAATTCGTAATTCGTAAAGAACTTCCTTAATTCCCTGCTCTGGAAA
>CAZLVG010000006.1:0-31055 GCA_964562905.1 uncultured Candidatus Saccharibacteria bacterium
TGCGGTATTTTTCCTCGCAGGGAGACGAGCAAGCCGTCCGCCAGGCCAAGCTGGCCCTGGTTTACGGTATCGTCGGCGTGATAATAATTGTCCTGTCAATGGTCATCGTGAATTATGTAATAAGTAATATCACTACTTAAGCAGCAACCGTACAAGCAAAAGCCGGAGCTATTTCTGCCCTGAACACCTAGTCCCGTGACTGTCAAAGTAAGTGGTAACTGCTATCTAACAGGGAAAGCAAAGTCTCGTCATTGCGAGCCCCGCCCTGGTGGGGCGAAGCAATCTTGTGGCTTGCATCAGGATTGCTTCGGCCTGACGGCCTCGCAATGACGCCATTTACCAATCCCAGTTAGGTGGCAGTTACAGTAAGCGCACTGACACCTGTTAGTATTTTATGCTATAATTATACACAGGTGCTTAAACTGTGATATAATGATCAATGTAAGATATAAACTAACGCAAAGGAGGTGAGAGTATATGAACATTAAGAAAGTGATGACAAGTATCGTGGTTGGCAGTGTAATGTTGGCCGTGCCGGTGCTACCAGCCCTAGCTATAGAGGACACCTCGCAACAAGGTTTCAACATAAGCGGCGTTGATTTTGCGGGGCTTCAGTCTACTGATACTGGCCTGATCGACTCGATAATTGTGATTGTCAACGCCTTATTGATACTGGCGGCTATCGCTGCTATAGTATTCATCATCATCGGCGGCGTGCGCTACATCACCGCCCAGGGCGACGAGGACGCCGTGGCCCAAGCTAAGAATACTCTTATCTACGCCATAGTCGGCATTATCGTAATCCTTCTCGCGCTTGTCATAGTGAACTTCTTCGTAGCGAATATACAGAACTGAGTAGCAATAAGCCTTCAAGCAAGCAAACTGACGTCAGTTTGCTTGCCAGCCGCCCGCTTTCGCGGGCGGCTGGTGTTTTGCTACCGTCGTATCCGGCCGGCCAGCGCGCGGGCGGTCAGGTATTCGGTGGGAGCGTAGTCGTCCGTCAGCGTCAGCTGGTCTTTTAGGTTGAGCCGCTTTTCGTCAATTAACTTCTCCGCCAGCGGCGCCAGCGCGGGGAACCGGCGCTCCAGCTTTGCCGTCTCTTCCGCCGGCAGGCCGCTTTGGCCTTCGTTGTTAACGCCGACAAAAATCACGTTCTGGCTGCCCGGTCGGTCCGGCGAGCGGACCGCGAAGAAATAACGGTGCGGGAACACGGAACGGAATGTCTTTATGGCCGACAGCGTCAGGGACGGCCCTTTCGCTCCCAGCGGCCCCACCACGTTGGCGACAAAGACGCCGTTCGGCGTTAGCCGGCCGCGCGCCAGCCGGAAAAACTCCCGCGTCAGCAGATGCGAGGGCACTGAATAATAGGAAAAATAGGCGTCGCTGAAGATCAGGTCATATTTTTTCTCCGTTTGGTCAAGAAAGCGCCGGCCGTCCTCCACGTGGTTGTTCAGGTGGGCAGGATTTTTAGGCAGGCCGAAGTATTGCTGGGACAACTCCAAAAGGGAAGGTTCAATCTCCGCCACGTCAATTTGAGTCTGGGGACTGTCTTTCAGCAGCAGCCGCGGCGCCAGGTAGGCTCCGCCGCCGATGACCAGAGCGTTTTTCAGCTTTGGTTTAAAGGGCTGGTGCAGGGCGTAAAAATATATGTAGGGCGACGCCGTCCATTCCGGCTCATACCGCACCGAGCCGGCCAGCCCGGAGTTCATCCATAAATACCGCGTCCTATAGCCGTCCTTCCGGCTTTCCGCCACCACCAGGCGGTCGTAGATCCCTTCCTGGTCGTAGAGGATTTCCGCCGGCCGGGGCTGGGGCCGGGTGTATACCAGCAAAACGGCGCCGAACAGGCCCAATAGCCATGGCAACAGGAAAAAAGCTCCGCTTCCGCGGCGATTGTTAATATAACCAATAAGCCCCAAGCCTGTCAGGCTTAAGGCAATAGTTATAATTATGTTTCTCAAGCCGAAGTTGGGGATCAGATAAAAGCCGGCCAGGAACGTGCCGGCGATGCTGCCCAGGGTACTCCAGAAAAAAACCTGTCCTGATATCGTGCCTATGCCTTTTTTCGGCACGCGCTCTTTTTGCAGCTTGATAGCGTAAGGCGACAGCATGCCCAGAAGAAAGCCGGGCAAAAAGAACAATATGGTGGACATTACGGGGGGACCACTCATTATAGACAACTTGCTGCTGGCGTAAGGAAGCAGATGAACAACTAATGTTTGCAGCAGCAGCACGCTGACGCCGCCGGCCAGGATAAGGGCGTAAAAGAAAGAAGTGTAAGGACGGCGGTCGGCCAGCAATCCCCCCAGGTAGTAACCGGCGCTCAAGGCGGCCAGAATGACTCCGATAACGCTGGAGACGGTAAAAATGGTATTGCCGAAATAGGGAGCCAGCAGGCGGGTGGCCACCACTTCCACTATCAACACCGCCGCGCCCGTGAAGAAAACAACCGCCAGCAGCGCGTGGCGTTGCGCGAAAGCTTTGATATCGGGTAAAGTCATGGTTAGGACTTTGAATATGCCACAGTACGCTCTTTCGCCGCCAGCGGTACTTTTAGCTAACGCCGTCTTGCTGCTGCTGGCTTTTGGGCTGGCCGTGGTGGTATCGGACGCCAGTTTTCGCTACCGCCGGCATATCGGCGACGTGCCCCGGCAGACGCGGTACAAGTATGTGGTGATGTACGGCGTTCTCCTTTTACTGGCGCTGGCGCTGGCGGCGGCCGCCCTTAATCTTATTTTTTCTTGAAGTGGAGCAAAGCACTCACGAGGCTTGTCTCTCTTCGCGGCGGCGCCGGGAGTAGAAGAGGCTTCGCTAGACCGCGGGCTTGAGGAAAAGTAATCACGTTCATCTTTGTTCTCCCTCTCCTTCCCTCCCCGTCAAGGGAGAGAATTATATAGAAAGAGTTTTTATTTTCTCCTTTGATGGGGGAAAGCTCCGCTCTCGCAGTCCCTCCCTCTTGAAGGGAGGCTAGGTGGGGGTGAACACAAATGTAGCCGGTAACCGTCTCTAGTCTCCGGCTACCAAAGCCAGGCAGCGGCAAGGCTGTGGGGCCCCAAGGCTTGCTGGTGCTGGGGTAAAGAAAAAAGCCCGGGGCAGAAAGCCTCGGGCTGGTGATGTCTTGCTGACATCAAATAAAGAACTATCCTCGACTTTCGCAGTTGAAACAATAAAATCGCTCAATAAAGCCATTTCATATTTTTTAGCGTCGGCTTAACAGAGCCATTAGGCTAGCGAGCTGCGAAAGTCGAGCTATCGCTTCGCGCCTCCAACCTGCACCGCCACGTGCACTCCCACGGGAATTAGTGACTTAAACCACAGATTCGCGTGCTTGTGCTGGTGCGGGTCGGGCCACAGCCGGCGTATATCCTCCGAGCGCAGTCGCCAGCGCCACTTGCTTATCTGCCGCCGGGGAAAGACCGGCGTTTTGTTATCGTCCTCCACCAGCGCCAGCGACACCACGTCCTGCAGCAGGTCTTGCGCGTTGAGCCGGGTCCGGTCAACCGCCTTCCTGTCGGGCTGGGGCGGCAGGGGGGTCAAGATAACGTCCAGGTCAAAGTCAACCCGCACTGTCTCCCCCGACGCCGCTTTAATCTCAAACGGCAGCCGGCAACACCGCGCCACCTCGGACTCCGCGCCGACCATCGGCCGAAACTCTCTCCAGTACGCGTAGCGCACGCTTCCCTGCTTGCGGCGCACTAGGCGGGGGTTGTCTTCCGGCGGCTCTATCAGGACCCTGAATTTGAACTTGGACGTCCTGCCGGAGCTGGATGTAGACCTGGTGCGGCACCACACCAAGCCAGCATCCTCAATACGCGCATAATAGGGAGCCGTGGTAAAACCGTCTCGCCCTCCAAGCCTTCCTAATAATACGGCTTTGTTAACGTTCCGGCCTGTGTTGCCTACCAAGTCCACCACAATGGGCGAAGTGAAGGCGGACCCTAAAGGCCCGAAACCGTACGTCGGGAGCACGGTCAACTTATAACCGTCCCAGAAGGTGGTGTTGATAACCGGCTCCAGGCCGACCTCGCCGGAAGAAGTAAAAGACACTTCCTCTCCTCCGTTTTCCCGCCAGCCGTCCCGCAGGCGGGGCCGCCCGCGCTTTGTCCACCAGTTGGCCATCTCTACCGCGTACAGGGGGGAGCTGGCCAGCTTGTCTTCCGCCGGCTCCGGCGCTGGCGGTCTCTCGGCCGGACTGGTGAAGCGGTCCCATGCCTCGCTCACGTCGTGCTCAAACTTCCACTTGGCCTTGGCGATATCCTTGGCCGTCCGGTCGTACTGGCCGGGCAGCGTGTAGATGCATGAGCCAATGCTGAACAGAATCCAGCCGAACAACACTACGAAGAACCATTTCAGCGGGCTGATGTTTTTCAACCAGCCGCCGGAGCTTCTACCCGCTGACCTGAATAGTTTCCGCAACACGTTGTCTCCAATCCATTTTCGCCTTTTCCAGGCAGCTAGCACTCCGACCAGGCCGCACACTACCGCCGTCACGATCCATTTTGTGTCCATGGCAACCTCCTTATGTTAGAAGCGAGAGTTTCACTAATCGCCGCCGAGCAGTTTCTTGACCAGATCGGTAAGTTTGTCGCCGGCGCCAAAAAGCTTCACCTCATTGACATTTTGCAGCGTCTCACTTTGCACGATAGTCTCGGGAGCAACGTTGGACCTTCCCGCTTTCTGCGCCAGGCGGTCGCCTTCGCCAATACCGCGCAATCTGTCAGCGTCGCGTTCTAGGTCCGCTATCATTGGCTCATGCAGAGCCTCGCGAAACCGTTTATCTTCCGGCGACACATCCGCTACCCGCAGGTCAAAAGACACCACTGAGGGTCCGCGGTGGACTTCTTCACCTTCCGCGCGGAGTATTCCCGCTTCCAGAAATACCGACCCTTCCTGGCCTAAGTTTTTCTTGACATCCTGCGCGAATTGCGGAATGGAGCCCTTAATGTCAAAGGGGACATTATCTTGGCCTTCGCCGGCGAGTTCCTTCCACGTGTAATTCTCGCTGGCAACCGACCGCACCGAATGCCACACTGTCTCGCTAACCGAATCCAGCACCAGCTGCGCGAGGCGCGGTGAGCTGTACTCGTGCCTATCGTTCTCTTCGTCACCAGCCTTCCACAGGTTGTCCCTGATGGTAGTCTCATGCGCTAAGTCGTACTCTCCTCGGCTTAGCACGTTAATCGCCTGGGCAAATTGTCCCAAATTAGGCGCTAGCCGCAACAGGATAGTTACATCCACGCGGACCGGTACCCCGGGAGACTTGATGTCATCTCCCGACTTGCACTCTTTCAAATACACGGTAGTTGCGTGGATAATTAACTTGACCATGGTGGTGGGAAAGAACACCCCGTACCACAGCGGGTACGGCAAGAGAACTACATCCATTCCCCAAAGGCCGCGTTCGCCGCCTCTTTCCCTGGGGAAATTGCCGTTGACACACACTTCCTGCATTGTGCCAATGAAGACAGTAGCCAGCATTTTATCGGGCGGGATCCTGTAAAACGAGGTCAGCCCCACGTAGGCAACCCAAATTCCCAGAATCATCAGCCAGAAAACGCCCCATGACACGTCGGCCGAAACAAAAGACACTCCCGACGCAGTGGCCAAGAAAACGGCTACCGTAATCACGACCAATGCTCCCCAGTCAGTACTACGCATCACGCTTCTCCTTAAGTACAAGTTGTCAAGGAACTGTCCTTTACAGTCCCCAAAACTGCCAAAACAGTGTCAATGCACTATATACACAATTTTTTTATTTGTCAAGTGCGGGTAGGAGGACTTGAACCTCCAAGGGTTGCCCCACACGGTCCTAAACCGTGCGCGTATACCAATTCCGCCATACCCGCCGGTCTTATCTTGTCTTGATTCTATTATCTTACCGTCGCTGCTCTCGCGGAGGAAGCCGGTTTTGCCGAATCCAGTACCACCGTCCTCACTCGCGGATGGTGGTAAAAAGCCTTGTATTCCGACAATATTCTCTCCCACGTAAAGTGTGCTCGCGCTCGCCGCTTTGCTTTCCTGCCCCACACTACCTGCTTTTGCTTGCTGTTCAATACTGCCTTCAACGTGTTAGCCAAGTTTTTCCTGTCTTCCGCCTTAATCAACAAAGCCGCGCCTCCCAGCACTTCCTCTGCCGGCAAAGGGGTTATGGCCACGACAGGCTTGCCGCACTCCATTGCTTGCAACAGCTCTTCCCGGGATGTTTCCTTGTCGGCTATGACTACCAGAGCCTGCTCCAGCAAAGTCTGCCGCCCGCGCCCGCCCTGCTCCCCGGCAAAATGTAAAAAAGTATACTGCCTGGCCAGGCGAGCCAAAGGCCCTGTGGCCGCTCGCGGCACTACCAGCTTCTTGCGCGCCCCCGCCTTTTGGTAAGCCTTGGCTACTTGACGCACTGCCGCTGGCGTTGAGTTGAGCGTCAGCGCGTATTGCTGCCCTTTGCGCAGCCCGAAATGCTTAAGCGGTATTGGTGGAGCACTGTACGCTTGGTAACCATCCGGCACGTATTCCGCTGCCACCTTAATATCGCGGGCCAGCCTATATTGCAGCGCTCGCGTGGGTGCTGTTACTACGTCAAAAACTTTGACCGCCTCTCGGCCTATGGCCCGCGCTGCCCACTGCGGTAGATTTGGCGGCCCGTCCACCGTCCAAACGAAAGTCGTCTCCGGGCATAGCCGCGCTGCCACTAGAGACAAAGCTCCCGTCCTCCAGCCGTGAACGTGCGCCACTTCGGGCTTGCTCCACCAAATCAGCCCTATCTCCAACAACACGTGCGCCCAGCCGCCTGTTTTTCGGGGATCAAGCGAAAACAGGTGTGCCAGCTTTACTCCCCCCACTTTATTTATATCCCGCGCCACGTACGGCCGCCCGCACGTTACCGTAACCTCGTATCCCTCTTTGGCCAGATTTTGCGCCAAAGCCTCCACTCGCCGCTCCCTTGGCGCTTCATCCGCGCTTGGAATTCCCCGTTGCCCCACGAATAAAATTTTCATAACCAGCCAGCATAGCACGCCCCTTTCCTCTTGACAAGGGGGAAATAATCACATAGATTGTTTTCGGACTGTACGTTGTCAACTTAACCCTTCGCTTCCCCAAACCCCGGAGGAGAAAAACGTCATGTCCGAGCCACAGAATGTTCCGCCCGCCGACGCTGGAGCAGGCAAGCCGCAACCAGGCGCTGCGGAGCCGGAGAAGCCGGAGAAAGACCCCGTGGCCGAGCTGAAGGAAAAAATTAAGGAAGAAGAGAGACAGCGCAAGGAGGTGACTAAAGAGCGCGACAGACTTAAGGTTCTTAAGGTTATTACCCTTGTCGTGATTCCCGTGCTCGGCGCTCTGTCCGCCGCTGCCCTCACCCACGACTTCCTGGAAGAGTCAACCCCGTCTCCCTCCCGGCCGGCCGCCCAGGGACCCGCTGCCGAGCAGCATGAGAAAGCCAGTCCCAACACCGACACCGAGTGGAAAAAGCTCAATAAGAGAATTCATTCCATCGGTGAGGAGGAGATCACCCCGGAAACTTTACCTTAATTCAGGAGAAGAGAAAATGGGATACCGCCTTCTCGCCCCGTTTCTAGTCGGCGCGTTGCTCATTAGCAGTGGATGCGAACCGGAATCGGGCGATAGTCAACTCGACGACTATGTTCCTCGCTCAGAATTAGAGCAGCACAAAGACGAGGCCATAGCAACCATGACGTCTCTTACGGACCGAGTCGAAAACCATGAGGCTAGACTCCAGTCCCTGAAGAGAAGGGTAGATGCCATCGGGTCCCGCGGGAGCTCTGCCCCCGTCGCCGGCCAACCGGCCACCCGGCAAATCCCTGTCCGGCTCGTTGGCCTCAATCCCAATCCGCCTGAGCCGCAGCCGCTCGGCGCCGCCGGTCAGCAGGGCGTTACCTTAACGCTGCCTGACGGCAGGCAGTTCCAGTGTCCGCCCGTGGCTGCCGCACCCGCTGGCGTTGCTCCCGGGCAACCCAGCCCCGGACTGCGGGACTGGCTTAAAGAGCGGTTTGGCGAAAGTGAGAGCCGCCAGACTGAAATGATTACCCGCCAGCAAAGCGCCCAGCAGCAAATGGCTGCCAACCATCAGGTCATTATGAAAAAGCTGGGCCAAATCACTGAAACCCTGCAGCAGATCAGTGAGAAGCTGGATCCGCCCGCGGCTGCCGCCGACTGACAGACTCCATCGTACCCTTTTCACGGCCATCGCCAGATGGCCGTCTTTTTTTGGTAAAATTTCCTTGGCAACTAACAAAAAACTGGTAGAATTTCAAGATATGCGGTGTGACAGGTGTCAATCAAGAGAAGCTTCGCTCCAAGTAACCCGCACGGTCAACGGCCGTCCCGAGCGGTATCGCTTGTGCTATGCCTGCGCGGAGGAGATGGGTGTTGCCGGGACCGGAACACCGGCGAAGACGGGTGCTTCCAGCGGGGAAGGCATGTTCGGAAGTTTTCCCGGCTTCGGCGGTTTCTTTGACGATCCTTTTTTCGGACGCGGTGAGCATGAGCACGGCTCCCCTCTGGGCGCGGACTCACATCGGTCAATCGGGGGCAGGGGGCCGTCAACAGAACAGGTTAATATTATGGACGCTTTCTCCGATCGGGCCAAAGAAGTCCTTCAAAAGGCGGCCCAGGCGGCCATAGAAGCCGGGTCACCATCATTGGACACGGAGCATCTTCTTATCGGGGTGGCGCAGGAGCCTGAGGTGGGCGGGCAGATTCTGAAAAACTTGGACCTTGAACCCGAGGAGTTGGTAGGGTACCTGCAGCAGAACATGGTTAAGGGGCAAAAAGAATACCAGGAAGGAGTAGCCCCCGATTTGTCCCCCCGCGGCAAGCGGGCGCTGGAGATGGCTTGGCACGCCGCCCGCAACTTGCAGCACAACTATGTCGGCAGTGAACACATACTGCTGGGACTTCTTGACGAGGGAGAAGGGCTGGCCGCCCAGACCCTTAGAAAGTACGGCCTTAGCGACACTAAATTGCGGCAGGCGGTGTTGTCGGCGGTAGGAGAGAAAGGCAAAAAGAGGGGCCGAGCCGAGAAGAAGAGCAAAACCCCCACTTTGGATCAGTACAGCCGCGATTTAACGGAACTGGCTCGCCAGGGTAATCTGGACCCCGTTATCGGCCGGCACCAGGAAGTGCAGCGCGTGGTACAGATCTTATCCCGCCGGACGAAAAACAATCCCGTGCTCATCGGCGAGCCGGGCACTGGAAAAACGGCTATAGCGGAGGGACTGGCTACCCGCATAGCTAATGGCAACGTACCGGAAGTACTGCAGGACAAAAGGGTAGTCGCGTTGGATTTGTCCGCCCTGGTGGCCGGCACCAAGTACAGGGGTGAATTTGAAGAGCGGATAAAAAAAGTGGTCGATGAAGTAACCCAGGCCAAAGGTTCCGTGATCCTTTTCGTGGATGAGCTGCATTCCCTGGTGGGCGCGGGCGGTACCGGCGAAGGGAGTACTATGGACGCGGCCAACATACTGAAGCCGGCTTTGGCTAAAGGAGATTTGCAGATGATTGGAGCCACTACCATTGATGAATACCGCCAGTACATAGAAAAAGACGGTGCGCTGGAACGGCGCTTCCAAGCCGTCATGGTGGAAGAGCCTAGTCCCAAGGAGGCCGTTGACATACTTCGCGGTCTTAAAGACAGGTATGAAGCTCATCACAAAGTACGTATTCTTGACGAAGCTATCGGCGCGGCGGTTCACCTGTCCCATAAATATATTCGTGACCGTTTCCTGCCCGATAAGGCTATTGATCTGATGGACGAAGCCGCCGCCAAGGTACGCCTGGGCTCGCTGGAGCGTCCGGCGGAACTTTTGTCATTGCAGGACAAATTAAAAAGGCTAAAGAGAGAACTGGCCGCGGCGCGCCGTACCAGAAACCGGGAAAGCGTTGAGAGCCTCAAAAAAGCTATGGCCAAGACGGAAGAGGACATTAAGAAACAAGAGGAAGGCTGGCAGAAACAGCACGCGACGGACAGTCCCCAAGTAACGGTATCCGACGTGGAAGCGGTGGTTTCAGCCTGGACCGGTATTCCGGTGGAAAAAATCACGGAAGCAGAGGCCGAGCGGCTTGTGCGGTTGGAAGAAGAGCTGCACCAGCGGATTATTAATCAGGAAGAGGCGGTGTCCGCGGTGAGTGAAGCCATCCGGCGCAATCGGGCCGGTCTTAAGGATCCTAAAAGGCCGCAGGGGTCATTTTTGTTCCTTGGACCTACCGGCGTGGGCAAGACGGAGTTGACGCGCGCCTTGGCGGAAACGCTTTTCGGCAGTGAAGACGCTATGATACGCCTGGACATGTCGGAATACATGGAGAAACACTCGGTAGCCCGCATGATTGGCTCTCCCCCTGGTTACGTCGGTCACGAAGAAGGCGGACAACTGACAGAGAGCGTGCGCCGCAAGCCATATTCCGTAATACTGTTGGATGAAATTGAGAAGGCGCACCAGGATATTTTCAACATACTTTTACAGGTTCTGGAGGACGGACAGCTGACTGACGGCCGGGGGCGGCTGGTGGACTTTAAAAACACGCTGATTATTATGACCAGCAATATAGGCGGTAATATGATTCAGGCTGCCGCCGGTCGCGATGCCAGCGGCAAGGACTGGGAGGACTTGAAAACTCTTTTGGACGGCAAGCTAAGAGAGACATTCCGCCCTGAACTGCTTAACCGCATAGACGAGGTCATTGTTTTCCACGCTCTAATTAAGGGGCAAGTTCAGCAAATTGCCGACCTCATGCTGCGGGAAGTTGTCCAGCGCGTGGCCGGCCAGGGAGTCACTCTAACTATCAGCGAGGAAGTGCGTAATCGTCTGGCCCAGGAAGGTTTTGACCCCCAATTCGGGGCTCGCCCGCTGCGGCGGGAAATTCAACGCCGGTTGGAGAATAAGCTGGCTACCTCTCTTTTAACCGGACAGTTTCCTAAAGGTTCCAGGATTAAAGCCGTGCTTAAGGGCGGCGAAGTGGCCTTTGAAACTATAGGCAAAGCTGCCGGACGGCGCCGCTGACAGGCGGCCAGTAAACGGCAGCCGGTAATCCGAATTACGAATTACGAGTTACGAGTTACGAACGCTCATTTGAGCTCTCCGTTTTTTATGTGCTATGGTGGGTCTATCCACATGTATACGTTGCGACAGAAAACAGCCTCCCGTGCCCGCCTAAGGCGCAAAAATCTCAAGGCTTTGTGCGATTTAAGCGAAACTAAAGTACGGCTTAACCCTGACCAGCTTACGACGCTTATTAAGAATTCACCTGATCCCGAAACTGCGGCCAGAGCGGTGCTAAGCCGTATCTCCCCTTGTCCTGAAGTTTTGGAGCGCAAATGGCGGCAGCTGGTCAAAGAATTTTGGTCGTCGCAGCATCCGCACGTGCCTCTTATTCCTCATCTCAACTTGACTACTGACGACGTGGCCGGTGTTATTGCTTTGCGGGACGCGGTGGCTTTGCTGAACGTCGTGCGAGATCGTCCGCCGCTGCTGGTTTCTGAAGGCAAGGAATGGTTGTTGTCTTCGGAAGACGCTTATCATCTGGCTGGCAGTCTGCCTTCCGCGCGCTCCCGTGTTCTTATACAACTGGAAAACGAGTGGCAGTACCCGTATCTGCGGCGCATGAGAGAAACTCTGCAAGCGCTAAGACTCATCCGGCGGGTGAAGAATAGGTTATACATAGTCAAGTCTCGCTACCACCGCTTTGCCGGTTTACCCGATATTCACAAGTTCTACCTTCTGTGGCATGCCGAAGCTTACCACCTGGACTGGGACCAGTTTTCCGGTATATGGGGCGATTTTCTTCGTGTAGTCCAGAGTTACTTGCACTTGCTTTGGGATATAGGTGAGGACGCTTTGCCCGACATGCCCAGAGACGTACGTCAGTGGAACCAGGACGTGTGCGACTCTTTTTCTCCTTTGTGGGAACAGGCGGGGTTGCTGGAACAGCCGGTGGGACATAAGGGTCTTCTTTCCGCCATCCGCGTCCAGTCTTTGCCCTCCGCTTTAACCCAAGTTATTCTGCGCGATCTGTTGGAGCGCTACGAATTAATTTACGGGGAAGGGGATGTTTACGCCTGGTCCAGGCTGGGAATTAACGTGACTTCTGCTGAGCGCACTCAAGAGCTGCCTTGCGCCTTAGACATTCTTTTGTAGTAGTAGGTGGCCCAGAACAGCCAGAATCCTCCGAACAATCCCGCTCCAATCCAAAACGGGTAGTCTATATAACGGACAGTTACTTTATTGACTCCCGCCGGCACGTCAATCTCCACCGGCCCGTCCGTTGGCTCTATTTGCTGTTGAACACAGGGTCGAAACTGTCTCTGTATGGTAAGTCATAGATATCCTTCCTTTTTTTCACTCCACGGAAGCATTGTTGGATTGCCTCAAGTTATTTTTAGCGGCGTTAGCAGTCCGGAAATCGACATCAAAGGTAACCAACCTTATTGCTCTCCATATTAGCGGCCAGTAGCTGTTTCTTCCCACGCCGCACCTCGCGTCCAGTGCTGTCTTGCCCTTAAAACGAGTTGGTCTGTACGGCGATATCTAGTTCAGAAATTGCTCTTGATAGTGATCTTGATAAGGAGCTAAATCCTTAAACTTTTCCCATTCGTATCCGAATCTTTCGCTTGATGACATGTGTTATTTATTACCAGACAAGGGGTTACCGTATTGGCTTTCTTCTGCTTCTGTGAAAGCGCTCGTGCGCCCCCTTCAGCTGTACATCCGTCAGGTGGGTGTAAACCTGGGTGGTGGTTATAGAAGAATGGCCCAGCAATTGCTGGACCTGACGCACGTCGGCGCCGTTGCTTAGCAGGTCAGTGGCGAAGGTGTGCCGTAAAGTATGAGGGGTTATCTTCTTAGTCAAGCCGGCCGCGGCCGCGTGTTTCTTTATCAGGCGCTGGATACTGCGGGCGGTAAGGCGCAGGCCCCTTTCACTGCCCGCGGGCGAGTCTGCGGCGATGCCGGCGGCGTTCGGGCTGTGCTGGACAAATAAGGCGGGGTCAATGTCCTCGCGCTTGGACAAATAAGCGGCCAAGGCTGTCCTTGCCGAAGGCGATAAAAACACCACCCGCACTTTGCCGCCCTTGCCCCGTATCGGAAATTCAACGACTTCCTGCTCGCTTTTGGCTTCTCTGGCGTAGGGCAATACGTAATCGCGGTTCAGCCGCACCGCTTCTGCTACTCGCATGCCGGTAGAGAAAAGGACTTCCAGGATTGACTTGTCCCGCAGTACGCTTAACAACTTCGCCTGGCTTATTTTTTGCCCGTTTTTGCTTTGCGCCCCGGGCGCCTCCAGTAGGACGTCAATTTCTTCAGGATAAAGGACATCTATATTCCTCTCCGGCAGCTTGGCCAGTCCCACCTTGTCGGGAGGAAGCGCCTTGATGTCGCGTTTAGCCAGATAACGCAAAAACTGTCTTAGCGCTATCAGGTGGTAATTGGAGGTGGCCAGGGAAACGCCGGCGTCGGCTATACTGCCGGGCCGCGGCGCGCGCTCGTTGAGCCATCGGCGGAATGAACGTATGGCATCGGATGAAATATCGGATATCCTACTTACGTTCTCTTGCCTGTAAAACCGCCTTAGGTACCGGTCATAATTTTCTACCGTTTTTGGCGACCGTCCTTGGCCTATCTCCAGGTCTTCAAGGAAGTCGGCGTGTAATTTCTCAATATTCTGCGACACAGCTTAATTATATCAGGACTTACTCCCCCTTGACGAGATAAACTCCGTTTATAGTCCCTCCCTTGACGGGGGAGGCCCCGCTTACAGTCCCTCCCCCTTGACGCATTACTATCTACACAAGCCTATTAGGAGACATAACAAAGCTACTATTCGGCCAGTATAGAGTAGAGGAAACGTTATTTGCCTAAACAAGGCGTATGTAATCTTGCCTTAATTAAGCGTTCTTAAAACAAACCAATTTACCTCAATATGGCTGTAGTGGCTCAACATAGTTACAAGATGTGTAGATAGTAACGCCTTGACGGGTGGGCTAGGTGGGGGTGGGCCGGTGACAGCCTCCAGCGCCCAGTCTCCAGAATAAGGGGGGAGAAAATTAAGGAAGTTTTTTACGAATTACGAATTACGTTCATGAATTAATTAATTTGCTTTCTTTGCCGGAATCGTGTATGATGCCTTCTATTCAGATTATAACTCGCAATAGTGTACAATAGTTCTCATGAGTAAAGTTGAAGAAAGAAAGGACAAGATAATAAAAAAATATAAACTGCATCAGCACGACACGGGCTCTCCGGAGGTACAAGTGGCCATTTTTACGGAGAAAATCAACGAGCTGACCAAGCATCTTAAAAAGAATAAGAAAGATCAGCACAGCCGCCGGGGACTGCTGGGTATGGTTAATAAGCGCAAGCGGCTTTTAAATTACCTACGTAATAGCGACGAAAAACGCTATCAGTCTCTCAGCAAGAAACTGGGATTAAAAACACTGAGATGAATTCGCCAGGCCAGTTTCCACAGCAGCGGGTGGGGGTCTTTATTGACATTCAGAATATGTATTATTCGGCCCGCGCCTTGTTTGGGAAGAAAGTAAACTTTAAAAAAATACTGGAGGAAGCGGTGTCGGGACGCTTGCTGGTACGGGCTCTGGCTTACGGTATTACCACTGAAAAGGCCCACGAAGGGGATTTTCACCAGGCCCTTTCCGAGCACGGTTTTGAGGTCAAAACTAAACCGTTACAGTCATTTATCGGCGGGCAGAAGAAGGGAGATTGGGATGTGGGCATAGCGGTTGATGTTCTGTCTATGGAGCCTAAAATTGATGTTGCCGTTCTAGTGAGCGGCGACGGCGACTTCATACCGCTGATAGAATATGCTAAGCATAAAGGGCTGCGCATGGAAATAATGAGTTTTAGGGAAAGCGCTTCCGGGTCGCTCATATCAGCGGCTGACAGTTTTACCGATCTGTCCCAGAAGACGAATAAAGTGTTATTATCGCGTTAATTATTATGGATGCAGCCATAAAACAAGAGAAGTCCATTACTGTTGGAGGCAAAGAGCTGAAGCTTTCCACGGGAGAGCTGGCTAAACAGGCGGGAGGTTCGGTGGTAGTTAGATACGGGGAGACGGTAGTGTTAGGCACTGCTACTATGGGAAATCCCTTAAGCGCCGATGCTGATTTCATGCCGCTGCTGGTGGATTACGAGGAGAAATTCTACGCTGCTGGAAAAATAAAGGGCAGCCGCTTTATTAAACGGGAAGGCCGGCCGACAGACGAGGCCGTTCTTAATGCCCGTCTTATAGATAGAGCCATCAGGCCGCTTTTCCCTAAGGATATGATTAATGATATTCAGGTTGTTTTGACCATATTGTCCTACGACGGTGAAAATGATCCCGATATTCCCGCTATCGTGGCCGCCTGCGCGGCACTTACGGTTTCTGATGTGCCTTGGAATGGGCCTCTGGCTGGAGTGAGAGTGGGCCGTGTTGGCGGTCAATTTGTCATTAATCCTAATGTGGCGCAGCGCGAGCAGAGCACGCTGGATCTCATTGTGGCTGGCACGGCTGATCGTGTGGCCATGATCGAAGCGGGAGCGCAGGAATTGCCGGAAGGGATTTTACTTAATGCCATTGATGCCGCTCAGGCTTCTCTAGGCCTTATATCGCCCGTTATGGAAGAATTACAGAAAGAGGCTGGCAAGCAGAAACGGGAGCCGATATTTATGGATCGGGATGGAGAGGGCGCGGACATGATTAGTGAGATAGCACGGCCTATCCTTGCGGACAATCTGCGCGGTGTGCGCACCAAGGAAGAATTCGGCCGGGCTGAAAATGATACCGTGGCAGCTGTAGTCGAGCGGCTTAGTGAAGCGGGTAAAGAGAAGCTGCCCTCTGAAAGAACGGTTAGAAACGTGGTTCACGAGCTCCACGGGGAGTACCAGCGCCGCCTCATATCAGAAGAGCAAAGGCGGGCTGATGGGCGTTCCCTGACGGATATACGGCCGCTGGCAGCCAAGGTGGGGTTACTGCCGCGCACGCATGGTTCAGGGCTGTTCCAGCGCGGTGAAACTCAAATTTTAACTACAGTGACATTAGGCGGACCCTCTGACGTCTTGCTGTTGGACACCATGGAGATAGAAGCCAAAAAGAGGTATATACATTATTACAACTTTCCGGCTTTTTCCGTGGGAGAGATTAAACCCAGCCGGGGGCCCGGTCGCAGGGAGATTGGACACGGGGCGCTGGCCGAAAGAGCTTTGATCCCGGTCCTTCCGGACCATAACGGCTGGCCTCCTTACACCATGCTGCTGGTATCTGAAGTACTGGAAAGCCACGGATCTTCTTCCATGGCTTCCGTGTGCGGCTCCAGTTTGGCTTTGATGGACGCGGGAGTGCCTATTAAAAGGCCGGTAGCCGGCATAGCTATGGGCCTCATAACTGGAGAAGACGGTAAGTATCAGATAGTTACCGATATCGCCGGACTTGAGGACGAAAAAGGCGACATGGATCTCAAAGCGGCCGGCACCAAAGAGGGTATAACTGCCTTGCAAATGGATGTTAAAGTGACCGGCTTGAATCGCGCTATCCTATCCCAGGCCCTGGGCCAGGCTAGGGAAGCGCGCCTGAAGATTCTGGATACCATGGCCAAGACTATAGCTAAGCCCAGGTCCAGTTTGTCGCCTTACGCACCTAGAATTCTCACGTTGCGCATCCCCGTGGAGAAAATCGGTGATCTTATCGGTCCCAAGGGAAAACATGTTAATGAGATTATTGAGGAAACGGGAGTTGACATAGACATTGAAGACGACGGGCTGGTTTCTATAACGTCTTCTGATGAAGCAGCTATGACTAAGGCAGAGCAGATGGTTCGTAATCTCACGCGTGAAATTAAGCCCGGAGAGTATTTTGAAGGGCGGGTAACGCGTCTTATGGACTTCGGGGCTTTCGTGGAGCTTGTCCCCGGCGTGGATGGCATGGTGCATATTTCACAGTTTAGAGACCAGCACGTGGATAAGATTACGGACGTGGTTAATGTGGGCGACATGATTAAGGTGGTGGTGACTGAGATTGATCATATGGGACGGATAAATCTGTCCCATAAAGCTGCGCTGGCCGGAAAAGGTAAAGACAACCACGCGGGTCGCGGTTACCATGAGGGAGAAAGAAACGGCAGCCAGGATAGGCCCGGGCCCACCCTGCCGCCAGAGAAGCATTTACGTGGTCCAAAACCGCCTTCACGGGGTGATTAATTCGCGTTTTCGGACTTACACCTTTCGTCATTTTCACCGTATCACCTTGTCATGGCGAGTTCGCCAGTACGGCGGGCTAAGCAATCTTGTTCGGTTATGCGTTTGCGCCGGGTTTGCCTGTCTGCCGTCGCTGGGCGGCGACGGGCAGGCTTAACTCCGCCTCGTCGCTCGCGAGCGGCGGGGATCCGCCCGCAACCGTTCGTCATGACTTGGGCGGTTAGACGCACAAGTTTTTCAAAGCGCAAATTCCAAACCCGTTTGATATTTGATATAATTAATAAGGACAGCTAGAGCGATATGGGTTGAAGCTGCGGGTTGTGGCAGTCGTTGGGGAAGTGTTGACAGAAAACAACAAATAAAAAACTATGCAAATAAACAAGAAGGAAATTGCCGTACATACCATACAAGACGACCTGAAAGCTTTAGGAGTTGATCAGTATAACCATCGTGATGAGATTCTTCCATTACCGCAAAAAGATACTGTTTTAAGCGACAAGCTGCCTCTTTTTTTACCCAGACCTAACCGGGGGAATCTTATCCTGCCAGCCAGGACAGGATACTCAAACCGGAAGGCGTCGTTATGGTTTACGTTATTAGTGGCAGTACTGGCTATTCTAAACACCATCGTCTGGCTAGTTGCCATAAGCGGATAAGGCGGCTAGTCTTTAGGCGATGAACGCGAAGACTACGGGCGCGCTGGCGCTTCTTGGTGCGGCTGGCTTCATCGCCTTGGCGTTGTACACCCACCTTTCTCCTTGGTTTCTATGGGGTTTGTTGGCAGGTGGATGGCCTGGCGGTGCGTTGTCTGTGGAAAACCGGGAGTCAGTCTTTATTGCCCTTGACAGGAGCTGGCAAGCTGACGATACGGCCACTTATTTGTTTCCAGGAGTGCAATTAGCGGATCTTGGGTACCCCGACAAGATAAGGCGTATTGCCATGAATACAACTCCCGGATATGTTGCTGCAGCCTTGGTTCCTGAAAGCCCCTTTCTGTTTAGTGCCCAGAGAGCCGCCACCGAACACTTAAGGAAATCAGGCTTTAAAACGGGGAGAGTAGGACTGGTGATTATTGCCTATAAGCAATTGCCTGGCTCTGGACGGCATGATCCGGTTAAGATTGACTTTAAGTGGTCGGACGTCGGGAGCGCGGCGCGTAAGGCGGTCTTCTGCTTGTTAAGCCGGAGGTTACCTGCCCGTCCCTTATTGATTGGCAGGATTGGTGCCGACCGCATCGCCTTCTCTGATGAAACACTTTATATTCTTGCCACTGTGAGAAGTGAAGGCATGAACTTATTCGTTGCAGGCGCAGGAAGCGGTTTCTTCTATCAGCCCGGTGTTGCGCCCCCTCCGGTTGGTGAGGAGGAACTGCTAGTAGCTTTACATAGTAAAGTTCTGTCTGTGATTCCAGAAGAGTTACGGCGGGGGTGGAATAACAGTATCCTGGCGAAATTAGGCTTCGTTGAAACAAAACCGGACATTATTAACTACCTAGGGCGTATTAACTCTAGGATAATCATCGATATTACAGAAGAGAATGCCACGATCGCCGCCGTAGATAAGAGTGGAGACTTTGTTAGTACGGCTAAGGATTGGGTTCAGCAGGAGGAAAGACATACTCGTCCGCGTCGCCGTGCCTTTCGATTGCCTGACGGCACCCTAGGGTACGAAATGGTGCCAGGTCAGATCCGCTCCCTGTTTGTTGACATCTTTGACTCTGGAGGGTGCCGTCGCGCGTCGTTTGCAGCGAGGAAGGCAAGCAAGCAGCAGCAAGGACAAGAGATTGAATTTTGGTTGTGCGCCGCGGACGGCAGGGTGGCGCTTGGGTCATCGCGTGATATGGCTCTGTCTGGCGTGAAGGAATTACTTTCCCCGCAGCGCCACTGGCGCGTTGTGGTAGGGACTGCCTATTTAGAGAAGACCGCCTTATTTCCTTTGTTTAGACGTGTGTCCGCTCGCGGCTTTGACGATAAGGCGGTCTTAAGCATTGACATTGACCAGTAATGGCGCGTTTTATTTGAGCACGAAAGATTACTTCCCCCGTTCTTTAATTTAGGCCTTAGCGCCTTTTATCACCCCGCGATGTTCACTGCGACAGGTGAAGAAGAGACGGAAGTTGTCAGGCAGATTGTATGTGTATAGAGCGATAAATAGGTAAGGGCAGTTACGCGTACATAATAACTAGAAGCTGGGAGCCAAGACCAATACCAATACCAAGATCTAGACTTGGACTTGGTGGCGTCGTAACTGACAGAGAACAAACTTTTACTTGGCCGCGCGGTGCGGCGAACCCGCGCAAGATAACAATCCTATAGCTTATACCAACCGCATCTATTTACATCCACGGTGTCATATGCCGGACTTGATCCGGCATCCAGCGAAATTAGCCTGGATTCCCGCTTTTGCGGGAATGACGCGGAATTAATCAGGTGTGGCTGGTATTAGCCTGGCATTCAGGTTGATAAGTTGGCCCGTGGCATAAGTTCTGCGGGCGTGCGCTCTTGCTTCAGTGAACTGTCAGGATAGGTAAAGAGAGAAGGAGGGAATGCACCGGTATCCAGGCGGAGCCATGTTCGTGCTATTGCCTGGTCTATACCTAAGCCGTGGTTTCCTGCGCGTGGCGGGATAACCACGGAGTGGCTGCGCGTAATTGTTGATCCGGTGTTGGGAGCGCGCCGGTCGCCGTCATCTATTCATAACTGTAGCCGTCAGGTTGGACCGTGCAGACTTGATGGCGCGCGAGCTCGCCGGCAGTCGCACGACTGTTACTATGATCGCGGCCGCAAGCAGGTAAGTGGTATACGGGAGAGGTAGCGTTGGTGGAACCGTGCCGGTTGGGAACTAGGTGTTTATTTTCCCAGCGTCTTTCTTACTCGGCCGCTCTTTATTGGAATGTACTTTTTGGTTTGCGCCGGAGTACAATACCTGAACGGTTGTGCGTGGCTGTCTGAGAATAAAACTGTGGTTAATGCGCCGGTCATTATCTGCAAAAACGTTAAGAGTAATAAAAGTGTTCAAAATTCGTTATTTAACTTTTGACCATGCCCCGAAATACTGCTATACTAATTAACAGAACTAAGCTCAATGATGCTTGTTCTCCACAAAAAAACACGCGACACAAACGATTATAGGCTCTAGGCATATTCTCGCGCTCGACACAGCTAGAGCCGCTAACATAGCTGTTCTTTTAAAAAAACAGTAACGCGCATGCCAACCATTAGACATTTATTATGGAAGGCGCGTTTAGGGAGTATTTCCCCCTATACTCCCTAAACGCGCCTCCCATCTTTTGATGGTTGGCGCTCCCTCCACTTTGAGGATGTTGCCCGTCAGCTGCCAGTCTCGCGCCGTATTTGTCAGTAGCAATAGCATGGTTGATTGATACGGCGCGGGACTGCGGGCCAAAAAAATTCAAACAAACACGTTTGAAACAAGAATGTACTTTTGCACTTTCGCGTGCGGCCAGCTCACGCCCAATACATATTTCGGGAGTGAAGCACACGCCGCAATTGAGGTGGAGGATTATTCAAGCGCCTAGCAGACAGGAGCTGGAATACACCAAAGTTCGCCACAGTGGATTTGTCATTGGTGGCTTACGTTCAAGCCGTGCAATGACCCAAGTGGTGAGCTCAAACGGCCATATCAGGCCTTGAAATCTTCATTATGCCTTAGATGTGGCCGTTTTATCATAACTGAATTTAAGGTATGGTTATATTATGTCCAAAAAGCAACACCATCCCGATTTTATACGAGCAATGAAGGAGAGGCTGGAAGCCGATAAAGGCCGCATCCAGCAGGAGTTGTCGTCTCTAGACACCAATTTTCCGGAATATGGTCGTCATGAGGAGGACAACGCGGCTGAAATTGCGGACTACCAGGCTTCTAGCGCTACAGAGAGCGCCCTGGAAAGCCGCTTGCGCGAAATAAACAAGGCTCTGGATCGGATTGAGCGGGGTAAGTACGGCATCACGGAAGAAGGCGAACTCATACCGGAACAACGTCTTCGCGCTAACCCCGCGGCCACTACCGTGATTAGGGAATAATAATGAATGGACGCTGGTTGTTTTTTGCCGGCTATTGGTCGTTGCTTTTGGCGGCGGACCAGGCGTCCAAGTATTTGGTTATTGAGTCTGATGAGCTTGCGGTATTTAGTGGCTACGCCCCCTTATGGCGTGTTTTGCCGGATTGGTGGGCTTTTATTGCCTCGCTTATTTCTGTAGTGGGCCTGACAATTTTTCTGGTATCGTTTGTTTGGAGAACTGAAAGAGCTGGAAAAGAAAATGTCGGAAACGGGCAGGCGGTGAGTCTGTCAATCATTACTGTCCTGGCGGGCGGAGTGGGTAATATTATGGACATAATGGCCAGGGGAGCCGTCACGGATTTTATGGTGGCGGGCGGAGCTTACTTTAACCTGGCTGATATATATGTCCTGACAGGCGGTCTTGGCGCGGTCCTGTGTGTTTTTTGGGCCGGCCGCTCTTTCTCCTTCGGTAGCCGGGCGGGAGCTCGTATTTAGCTGCCTGGAACTGTTAAGGCTGCTTGTTATGTCCCTTCAGTTTAAAATACTTACCCCCAGCAAGACACTGTACAGGGGTCCTGCCCGCGCTGTAAGTTCTGTTAATGAAACCGGTCCCTTTTCAATTTTGCCGGGCCATACCAACTTCATCTCTCTTATTCGCCAGTATGTTGTCTTGCAATTGCCGGACAGGTCAAGTAAACGTTTTTCTATAACTCAAGGTGTGCTTTACTGTCGCCGCGACCAGGTGGCCATTTATACGGGTATCAAGCCGCGGCCGCCGAAACCTTCTCCTGCCATGTCGGCTGCTGCGGCTCGTGCCGCCGGTGCTTCTTCGCCAGCCGTTCCTCTAGATTCCTGATACTGCCCAGAAAGCGCAGGTCTTCAGGGTCCAGCTCGTCATACTTGCCGGACAGTATATCTTTAACGATCTGTACAGTTTCTTTCAGGGTCACGAAAGCGGCCGCGTGGCCGGTCTCTTCTTCGCTGACAAACAGATCCTGGGTCATATAACTGATAATAAGCTGTGATCGCTTGTAGGTGCGTCTGTTGTCGGGGGAGAGCTCTGATTCTCCTACCAATGAGACAATACGCTCCAAGGCGGCTGATTCTTCCAGTACTGACTTTGCCTCGCGGTAGGTATCGTAATGGTCATTCCCTACCAGCAAAGGCGTCAGAGCCGACGAAGTTGAGGCCAGAAGATCCATAGCCGGGAACCTGCCCGTCTGGTAAACTTCCCGGGACAGAATAATCATGGTGTCCATATAGGGGAAAGCAGAGCGCACGGCGCTGTCCGTCATGTCGTCAGAAGGAACGTACAGAGCCATAAATGAGGTAATGGTACCGCTGTCTGTTGAGGACAGTTTTTCCTGTAAAGTTCCCATTTCCGAAGGCAGGGTAGACTGATAACCGTCCTCTGATGGTATCATGTTCATTAACATGGAAAGCTCGTGTCCGGCCTGGGCAAAGCGGTAAATGTTGTCCATGAAGAAAAGTACGTTGCTGTGATGCTCGTCTCTGAAGTATTCAGCCAAAGCCGCTCCCGCGTAGCCTGTCTTCATTCGCACTGCCGGGTTTTCGCCCATTTGGCCCAGGATAAGGCTGGTAAAAGGCAAGACATTAGCCTTTTTGAAACTCTGGTACAGCTCCTGCGCCTCCCGTGAACGTTCACCTACGGCGCAAAAGACGGCTAAGGCGTTCTTTTGTTGTTTCTGAATCACCATCCTGTTGACCAGTTCAGTCAAGATGACTGTTTTGCCGATCCCGGCTCCTCCTATCAGGGCCGTCTTTCCTCCCATGGTCAGTGGGGCGAAGAAATCAATTGCCTTGATACCCGTTTCCATTATTGTTTTGGAGGGCGGGACAAGCCTTGATTTCTTGTCCTCTATGGCGAATAACGGTCGTCTAGGGACCCCAGTCAACGGCTTACCCAAGTCGTGCACGTCTCCAAAGATGTCAAATGCGCGGCCCAGCACGTCCGTTCCTACTGGAACCTGCAGCTGGTGGTTTGAATTGACCACTCCCATGCCGCGCTGGACCTTTTCTCCGCCTCGCAGCACTAGGCAGTAGTAAACTTGCGGTGACTTCGACATGCCCACTTCCAGCCAAATCGAATGGTCGTGCGCGGTCTTTACCAGGTCGTGTAACACCGGCTGGTTCTCAAGCGAGAATTCCACTTGGGCTACTTGTCCCCTTATTCCTGTTATTCTGCCTGACACCTTCTGATTGACCATGCCGCTGTTTTTAATTAGCGAGATAAACTCCACAGGCTCATGCCGGTCAGAGCCTGTCTTTGCTTGCTGTTCTTGCGGTCTTTAATAACGCGTCGTTCTTTAACCATCAAGTGCGCCAGTTCCTTATCAATATTACTGGATGCTTGTTCCATGGCCGTAATCCTTGATCCCAGGTGTGCTAGTTGAGATTCGTCCACTGCGCGCCTGAATAAATTAGCAAATACTTCCCTGTCAAAAAAGTCTACCACTTGCTCCAGAGACGGTTCAAACAAGAAATACTCCGGTTTTGCCTGTTTCTCCTGTTGGCCCTCTTTCCAGAGTGTCTCCTGGTACAATCGCGTGGCAGCCGGCTGCTGGTTGACCAGATTTACAAACCTACCGTAGTAGATAGTTACTTTGTCGTACTGCAGCAGGTGATTGACGATAGGACGTAGCTGGAGGGGCGCAGCAGCACTTGAACGAGGCATTTTAAAATATTTTATCCGCCGGCCTGACGAGAGGCGAGACAGCAAGTTGCGTGCGGCGCTGCCCACCACTACGGCATCTGACGGCTGGTCTTGCGCTTGGATATTCTCTGCGAACATATCCACGACTTTTCGCGTTATGGTCCCCGATAACCGTTTCTGGGTGGAGAGTAACACCGTGACAGAACTTTCCCCAGAACCTTTCTTTTTCTTGTGCCGTTGGCGCAATTGTTTGGCCACTTCCCGCTGGCGGGAAGCCCTGACTCTGGCAAAGACCTCTGCCAGGCCGTCCAGGAACAGTCGGGCGGCCAGTACGTCATTCCTGACCCGTTTAATTCGCATAACAGCAATTTCCTCGTAGGCCGTTACGAGAGATTTTAGTCCGGCTGCCGTTGCTATTTCGTCGGCAAGACTGTTTCTGACTGGCATATGTTCTTTAGATAAGATTTGTTCTCTTCCAGCCTCTGGTAAAAATCACGTAATTCTTCAGCCTCGGTGAGATCACGCAGGACCGCTTTTAATTCTTTGTTGTTAATCAGTTGCGCTGCCAGGCGGTCCCGCCACTGGCCGGCTGCTTCGTCCTCCTGGCCGTGCAGCCATCCGTTAAGTATCATTCCTGCCAGTGTCAGTTGTGCGGGAAGAGGCACGGACAAATAAGGGGGCTGGGAGAAGAAATTAACCATTTTGTTACCCTTGTCCAGCACCTGTCTCATGTCTTCGGACAGTTCCGCGCCGAAGTGAGTATAAGCCTGGGCCTTGCCGTGGCTAGTTAGAAGGTCGGATATCTCACGGTAAATTTTCTTGGCCAAGTGTCCGCGTGTCTGGTGTCCTACCCGAGTTACAGACAGGGCGTAGTCTACGGCCGGTCTTCTTCCTTTGTTGAATATTCTGGTATCAAACAGCATGTGGCCGTCCGTAATGCTGATTAGGTTTGACACTATATAGCCCGCCAGGTCGTTATTGACCGTTTCGCCGACGGGCAAGCACGTTATAGATACTTCCTTTTTGCTGTCCGGCAAGCTGAATTTGCCCGCTCGTTCTAACAGCCGGGCGTGCACGTGGAATATGTCGCCGGGATAAGATTCTCGGCCGGGAAAACGCCGTGCCAGGAGAGAAAGTTCCCGGTAGTACTTAGCGTGAGTTGTCATGTCGTCTAGTACTAGCAACACATTATGACCTTGATCCCGGTAGTATTCAGCTATAGTCATGGCCGTCATGGGGGTTAAGGTTACCAGGCTGGCGACATCGTCAGCCTTGGAAGCAACCACTATCACGTTGTTGTTAACGTTATACTGGCGGATAAATTCATAGGTTTCCAGTATCAGCCGCCAGGGTTTTCCAATGGCCGCGTATACAACAATATTATGCTTGTTTTCGGCGTATGATTTCAAAGCTGCCAAAGTAAACAGCGTCTTGCCCGTTTTCTGGTCGCCCAAGACAGTTTCTCTTTGCCCTTCCGCAATTGGCAACAGCAGGTCGACGATAGCGGTCCCCGTTACCAGCTGCCGGGTGATCTTTCTTCGCCTGCCTATCATTAATGGTTTTTGATCCAGCTGACGCTTCTCGCCGCTCTCCTTATTGGTGGTGTTCTCCGTTATTAGCCTAGTTCCCAGCGGATCCATTATCTGCCCCCGCGCTTGATCTCCAATCTCTATGTCGAGAGGCTGTCCCGTGCGCGCTATCTCGCTGCCGGTTTTCACGGGCTTGTTATCCAGTAGGAGAATTTCTATTCTCCTTTCTGTCAGTGCCGTTACCTGCCCTGCTTGGTTATTTTCAAACAAAACTACCTCTCCTAATCTGGCTCCAGGCAGGCCCTGGGCTGATACCAGGGGGGTACGCACCTCTTTTACTACGCCGTATTCACCCAGCCGCCTTCTTGCTTCAGAAAATTTTTCCCGCGTTCTCATAACTCCTTGTGCCAACTGCCTGCCGCCATTCATTTTGCAGGCTCCTGTCAAATAACTGGCCCTTCCAGGCTATAATAACCCCGCCCATAATAGTGGGATCAGTCTTTAGCTTCAGCTTAGCGGCGTTAAATCCAGCGTTGTAAAAAATTTCCTGGACCTGTTTCACAAACGATCGGCTGGGAGTGAAAGAAAGGGTAATTGTTAGCTGCGGCAGTTGACCAATATGTTTTTTCCATTTTGCCAATAATTCACCTGCCGCTTCAATGTTTCTGGCGTTATTTCTGTTTAATAGAGCCATAAATTTGTCATACTCACCGGGCGCCAACTCTTCTCCCAGAATGGTCGTCAGCCCTTTGTCTGTTCCGTACAAGCTGTGATGTGCGCGCTGGATGCGGTTTTCCATCGCTTGAGCCTCATAGGCAGTGATCACCCCGCTTGTCAGCAGGTTCATATCCGCCTCTTGGTACTTGTTGCCGGACATAAATTAATCGCGTTGAAGTATGTCACCCTCTGCTAATTGCTGGAGCGCTCTTTTTGCCAATTTCTCGTGCTCCTGGAGGGGTATGGCCTCTCCTACTATTCTCTCCACCATTGCCGGAATGTTTTTTCCTAGTTTACTCTCCCATTTTCGCAACAATTCCTGTTTTTCTCTGTCCAGGTTATCGCGCATTTTTAGCCTCTCCTCCTTAACGGCTTCGCGTAATTCATCGTTGAGCGTCCTACTCTGCTCTGAAAGGTCCTCACCCAGTTTTTTGACGTGGTCTGTTAGTTGCTGGCTTACTTTATCTGCTTGCCTTTTCGCGTCGTTTTTCAAGTTTTGCAGCAAGTAGGCCGCGTTTTTGTCTTGCTCGTCCAACATGTTCCGCAGGCGCTGCTGGCTTTCTTTTGATATTTTCTCCGCGGAGTGCTGGAATGTTTCTGCCAGGCTGTTTCTAAAATCCTGGTAGAACTGCCGGGTGTTTTCAATCATGCCCCTTGCCTGCTCTTCGGCTTCAGCTAACATTTTTTCCGCCTCCATTCTGGCTCTAGCAAAAACTCTTTCTATTTGTTTCTGCCCCGCCTTTTTGCTTCTTGTAGTTATTACTTTCATTACCGCTGCTCCTCCCGCAGCCGCGACGGCAACAACCGCGAGGTAATAAGCCAGAAAAGCTAGCTCTGTCAGTGGTGCCATGTCGGCATTATACCACATGCCGCGCGGCCCCTTTTCTGCCCTTCTCTCGTCCACTTCTCCCTTTAGAGACATCTATAAGGGGTAGCATTGCCATGCTGCTACACTTATGGCGGGCCCTTATCGCGGCCCCGCGCCCCCTTGGCCGAAGCTTTAAGGGGACACGGCGCGGCCGGTGCACGGCCGGCCGTCCTGCCGGCCACGGCCTTCGGCGAAGGCCGGACTCCCACCCAGCGCCGCCCGTTTATTTTGAAGAGCGGCATGGCATAAGGTGATAGCTATACATCTACCGTGATAGCTCCGTTTTTATTCCCTGTGACGGAGGAACCTCGTCTTACGTTTCTCCCTTTGGCGGGAAAGGTTGGAAAGAGGCGAACAAAGAACCTGGAATCTGCCTGTCTGTGCGGCCTGCCTGGCGCGCTCGCAGTGCGGACTAGCCCAGGCCTATACCTCCTTCTTGTCTGTCATAGCGAGCGGTTGCCAGCGGAGTCCCGACGCCCGCGAGCGACGGGGCGAAGCGAAGCCCCGAAGTATAAATACGCGGTTTAACTTCGGGGCAGGCAATCCCGATGCAAGCCAAATCCCCGCGCTACCTAAGAGCGAAGCGAAGTAATTCCAGCGCAGCCACGCGAGGTTGTTGCGCCTTAACCTGCCAGAATAACAAATGCCGCCGCTAATCCTGCTGCCGTGAACACCACTGTTAAAAAAACATTAAAAGTTATAGCCAGAAGGATAGAACGCCTGGCCAGGGGATTTCGTCCTATCGCCATTACCCCGTTGGCTGCTGACCGGCCGAAGAGTACAAATCCCAGTAATACGGACACTAACGCCACAATACCGGCAATCACATATCTTGAGAGTTTGTTCGGCTGGGATATAACAGCCGCCGCTCCAGTAACCAGCAAGTCCTGTACCTGTTCAGATATGGATTTATTCTGCAGTTCTCTGCCGTCCAGCAGAGTGGCAAAATGAATGTCCAGGGCTACCGGGATTTGTCCTACCTCGCCGGAGTTTTTCGCACCGTACCCTTCAAGTGCCTTGCCTAACACGATGCCAGGCTGCGTGGCCAGCATGCCCGTTCCCGGTTTCTCGGAGCTGGTGACGAACTGTCCCGGTTCAATAGCGCCGTTCGCGGTGCTGACGTTAACATGCACCCTGCCTTGCGTGACTACGGGATAAGTATTTTGGCTGCCCACCACGTTCAAGGCCACTGCCGGCTGCAGGTTTACTACACCCCACAACTGACTGTCATACGGCTTTGTACTTCGCCTGTACGTGCTGCCTTCTAACACGACAATGTCACCGTCTCGCACTTCACTGCTATCAATCCTGACGTATTCCGCTACTCCTTCCAGTAACCCTTGGTTTTGCGCCAGTGCTGTTGGAGACAGTAATACAAGCAGTGCAATACAGATAAAACCTAAGCTATCTCTTATGCGATTCGTGCGCATATTTTAATAATACATCACTCCTAGGCTGAACTCACGGGAAAGTTAACCCCTGGTTTGTTCCTGGTGGACTGTGGCTAAAAAAGAAGAGAACAAAAGACCACAGAAAACGTAAAAGTCGGGTTCTCTCATCCTGTGTATCCCTGCCTCTTGAGAAAGCGCAACTTACACCCACGTGAAATAACCCACTGCTGCAACCGTGAACACGCACACAATAATTGTTCGCAACTCCGGCAAATTAATACCTTATGAAACACTGAATTTTTTTGTACGACCGAACACCTTAACTATTATTTAGCTTTACACAGCAGTGTAAGTAAGTTGTCTGTACCACAAATCAGTGATGTGTAACATGTGTTCAATCCATGCTCGCTGTCTCGTGATAATACGCGTTGTTTTTAGAAATGATCAGCATTAGCAGTGAGGCTTACTTACCGCGGTTATAAAGACTGGTTTATTCTCTTCAATCTTGAATTACTTGCGTTTTCCCATAAAGGTGCACTTTTTAGAGCTAAAAAGCCTGTGTTGTAGCGAAGAGTGAAGTTACAAAGTACAAACTGCGGTTTAGCTTCAGAGTGGGCAATTCCAGCCAAAACCTGTACATCGTTGCGAACGAGGAAGCAATCCCGCCGCAAATAAAATCTTTGTGTCGTTACGAGCGGAGCCTCGCTGCCCGCGAGCGACGGGGCGAAGCGAAGCCCGGCCGCGCGCAATGCGCAGGTGGACAACACCCATGCAGGCGCGCGTAGCCGCGCAAAATTACTTAAGTTTGAAAGTTTCGCGATGACAGCAGTTATAGGTGTGATTTTACTCACATAGTTATCCACATTTTTCCTCTTGGCTGACAGGACGTAGTCCTAGATGTGTGTTATAATTAAGGTACAAAACCTAGGCACACCTATATTTTTTAAGTTTTGCCCAGGTAATTATGTCACCAAATCCTTCAACCACAGAATTTGTAAGAATTAAGCGAGCTGCCGAAATAATTGGCGTGTCTGTTGACACCCTTAGACGTTGGGAGAAAGCAGGTCGCGTAAAGACCATAAGATCAAAAGGCGGTCACCGGCTTTTTTCATTGTCCGATGTTAAAAGGTTCAGCCAGAGTCGCTCGTTGACTATTGGCCAGGCGGCGCGGAGACTGCGTGTTTCAACTTACACTCTACGCCGGCTGGAGCAGGCCGGTTTTATTGCTCCGGTTAGAAGTGAAAACGGTGAGCGCTTGTTCACGCCTGAAGTGCTAAAACAGTGCGAGAAGTACAAGAACGAGAAGCTCCCCTTACCTTCAGGCGGACGTAGCATTTCTCGCAAAGTTACGCCACCTTCCGCGGCTGTTCGGGACAGAGAACGGCAGAAAGATTACCTTGAGAAAGGGGAACTAAAGCCAAAAATTTCGACTTTGAAAGACGAGGTTCGCGTTGATAGACCTGGTACTGGTTATGTAAAGCCACTCTTTTCCAAAAATCTGTTGCTTACACCGTCTGTTTCGCGTTTACTGACAACCGGCTCGTTGGCGATAGGTATAATGATTGTGACGTTGGCCACGCTTAGCGCAAGTCTGTACATGGCTAAGTTAAGTCGTGATCAGCAAGAGTACAACCGTTTGACGAAGACTGCCGATAAGGCATATGCGAAGTTGGACGAGGATAAAGATGGGCGTGTATTAGCCGTAAGTACCGACGAGCTGGAAAAGTACTTCATAGTTAACGTGCCCGCAGTATTTACCGATAAAACCTACTTGGGTGAAACTGAAATATCGGGTCCTCTTTTGATCGAATCTGACATTAGCGCGCGGGGACAGAACCTTGACCTAGGTAGTGGCGAAATAACAGCTTCCAATATAGTTAACTCACTACAAGGCAGGACTGGCGACCTGACGCTGACAGCAGGAGAAGGCATCGCCATAAAGGGCCTTACTATCACCAATACTGCTGAAGGGGCTATACAAGACACCTTTAGTAGTTTTGAGGTTGGCGCGGATACCATAACGGCCGACGGTGCCACGGACACTCTCAATCTAGTGGCCGGTAGTAATGTGACTATTACGGCGGACGCGTCCAAGGACCAGTTGACTTTTTCTTCCACTGACACCTTTGGACAGACTTCCTTTAAGGTTTCCGGTGATAGTGGCAGTGACCAGGATATTGAAGACGGCGACACGCTGGAAATTGCCGGAGGCGTGGGTATAACTACTTCTGCTGGTTCAACCGATACCGTTACTGTGGCTGTTCAGGATGACTCACTGGATTTTGACCAGTTTGCCGACCTATTGGACCTGGACGCCAGCACGGAGCTTAACTTAGGAGTTTATAATTTAACCCTTGATCTTGATAGTAGCGGGGACTTTATTATTGCTGACGGCGGGGTAGATACCCACATGTTTGATTCGGAGGGTAATGTTGGTTTTGGGACAACCATTCCGGGCGCAAAACTGGAAGTGGAGATCGGTTCCACCGACGCGGTAACAGGACTATTAGTAGACGCCGACGACGCCGACCAGATAGCTTTTCAGATAGACGGGGAGCAGACCACGGCTGATATTATGGACATCTCCGCCGCGCAGCTCACGGAAGGCATCGCCCTGGACATCCCCGACCTGGACGCTTTAACCACGGGCACGGGGCTTA
>CAZLVG010000007.1:0-30458 GCA_964562905.1 uncultured Candidatus Saccharibacteria bacterium
TGGTAACTAGTAACTGGTAACTGGTAACTAGTAACTGGTAACTAGTAACTGGTAATTAGTAATTGGGGAGTCGGTACAGGGTATGGGAGTCTTGCTGGAATACTAACTGCCAGCCGGGGCGTATTTTAAGGCCCGGATACAAGCTGCGTTCGGCTGGCCCCACCAGCACGTATTTTATATCGGCGCCGGGAAGCTGATCTGACCGCCCTTCGTAGAATTTCTTGGCAGCGTCCAGGCGCGGGCGCGGGTCGCGGCCGTGGCTCCAGACGTGGTGGAAAAAACCCAGGTATACGGGACGGCCGGCCAGAGCCGCGGCGGAGTTGTGGATGGGGGCGGTCAGGATAGCCTGACCGGGAGCGGTGGCTGAACGTATAGCGGAGGCGGCGCGTACCCGCTGTGCCGGCCATTCCAAATACGCCTGCGCCGTGGGCAGGGACAATTTCCATACGTCCAACGCTCCGGATATAAGGTGGAGTGCTATCAACACGGCGGCGCCGAAGCTGACCAGGACGCTGTAGCGCGGGGCAAAAGCTTGAGCGGCTGTCCACCCGATCAGCGGCAGGGAGAAAACTAACCAGTAGAGGAGCAGCTTGTAGTTGTCCCAAGCCCAGGGAGCGAACAGGAGTATGTTAGCGGCGGCGAAGATGGTAAGTCCGGCCGCTGCCAGAATTTTGGCCTGGCGCGGCGCGGGCAGAAAAAAGCCCAGCAGAATGACGGGCAGCAGCAGCCCCGTGTTTTTCAGCCAGTACCAGAAGATGTTTTCCTGTCCCGCCAGCCATCCCGGCTCCAGCCGGAAAAACGATCCGGATTCCAACGAACCAGTTCCGTAATAAAGAAGCGCGGGTATTCCCGCCAGGATCGCGGGGAGCAGAAAAAAGTGCCAGCGTCCGCGCGGATATAGCAACAGGGCGCCGGCAACAACGGGCGCCAGCGCCAGCGCGGTGTGGGCGTGAAAAAGCGGCAGAATTCCGGCCAGCACGCCGGCCGCGGCCAGGCGGCGGACGTTATCGCGGCCGGAAAACAAAAGTGTTGTTATTATCAGCGCCAGCGGCAGGCCGAACAGAAAAGCTTGCTGGACCGGCAGCAGGGTGAAAACGGGATTGATGAAGTGGAAGCCCTGCCTGTCAACGCCCACGCCGGAGTAGTCGCGGTTGGGCAGGTGGGTTAGGAAATACCACCACGTGTCGTTCTGCAGCTGCCAGTCGTGGAAGATACGCGGCCAGCCCATGACGGCCCCGCCAAAAACAAAAAGGAGCAAGGCTACTATGGCGGCTGATTTTTTGCCGGTCAGCTGCCTGACAAAACAGTAAAGCAGGGTTAGCGCCAGTGGCATGAGCAGCAAGGCTGGCCAGACTACGGACTGGGACAGAGAAGCGCCGCTTTTTAACAGCATGGCGGAGAAGAAATTGACCATGAAGGGATAAGTGAGCCGCCGGCCGGCCACAATCGGATCTTGCGGGGGGACGGTGTTGCTTTCGGCCAGATTGGCGACGCTGGCCGCGTGCCAGCCGATATCGCCGTAGGCGTTTATTATCCCGTTATACAGGCTGCCGTCCGGTCTTGGCAGGAGCAGCTTGGGCGCGACCAGCACGCACAGAGCGGTCAGCAGAATAAGAATTACAACGGCCGCGCGGTCTGTATAGCAGGCGCGCCAGTGAGAGACGGCCGGGGTTTTAAACAGTATTATTACTGTTCCCACCGCTGCTGCCAGCACCGCGGCCGTCAAAGTACTTTTGCTTAAAGGGTTAAACGAGGTGGTAAGGTAAGTTAGAAAGGTAATTACGGCCAGGCCGGCCGCCGATCCGGCCAGCAGCAAAACCACTTTTTCCCGGAAGATCTTAAGCGCGGTCAGAGATACCGCGCCCAAAACGGAAGGCACGGCGAAAAGGAGCAGTATTGATAAAAAAGCCATAATGCCCTCTTAATCGGAAGGCAGCTCGTACAGCGTGTAGCCGGATTGCCGGGCGGCGACGGGCCAGCGTGGATTGATGACGAGAGAGGTAAAATGGGATTTCTCCGCCGGGCCGACCAGCAAGTAGTCCGGTGATATTTCAGGCAGAGTTTGTATCTCTCCCGCCAGAAACTCTTCCAGCCCTTCTTCCCTGCTCCAGTGGCTGCCGCCGTGAGTCCACACGTGGCCGGGGTAGCCCAGATATTGAGAGCGCTTCGTAAGGGCGGCGGCGGAGTTGTGAATAGGGGCTGTGGCTATAACGTCACCCGGCTCCGTGGCCGCGTTAATCTTCCGGGCAAAAGCCGCGTCGCTTTGGCTCCACACCTGCCAGGTCTGGGAGTCGGGCGGCACCAGCTGCCAAACGTCCAAGGCTCCTGACAGGGTATGGGAGATGATAAAAGCCGCGGTGGCTCCCCGCAGCGCCAGCGATGGGGACAGCAGCCACCGGGCCAGCAGATAACTTATCAGCGGCAGCGTAAACAACAGCCAGTAGATGAAAAGTTTGGTATTATCCCATTCCCACACCGCGAAAAGCCAGATATTGGCGGCGGCAAACAAGACAAGTCCGGCCGCGGCCAGCACTTTAAGAACGCGGGGAGCGGGCAGGTAAAAGCCCAGCAGCGCGGCCGGTAGCAGAAGGCCGGAATTTTTCAGCCAGTACATAAGGAAGTTGTCAGGAGCAGACATCCAGCCCGGCTTCAGTGTCAGCAGCGAAGAGAAAACGTCCGTGCCGGTTTGGTAGATAAAAATCCCCGGCAGTCCCGCCAGCAGGGCGGGGATAAAAAAGTACAGCCATTTTTTTGTGGGGAGTAGTACTATAAGGCCGATGATAACCGGCGCCAGCGCCAGCGCGGTGTGGGCGTGAAAAAGCGGCAAAATTCCGGCCAGCACGCCGGCAACGGCTAAGGCCGGAACAGTCCGCCTTCTTATTTCATTAACAAGCAGCAGAATAACGGCGGCCAGCGGCAGACCGAACAACAAAGAACGCTGCGGCAGCACCATGGAGATAACGGGATTGATGATGTGCAGTCGCAGCTCGTTGTCGGAGTGCCCGGTGTAGTGGCGGGGCAGATCAAGGATGAAGCTACTTACGGCGCCGGCGTGCTCCTGCCAGTCGCCTACTATTCGCACCCAGCCCACGGGGCTGCCGCTGAACAGAAAAAGCAGCAGAAAGATCAGCGCGGCCAGTCGGCTGCGGGTAAACCGCAGCGCGGTGACGTACAAGAGAGAGTAAGTTATGAAAAACAGGACGGCGGTCGGCCAGGCCACGGACTGGATCAGCGAGGCGCCGCCCGCCATCAGCACGGCGGAGAAAAAGTTGACCAGAAAAGGATAGGCAAGGGGGGTGCCGCTTAAGATAGGATTGTCGGGAACAAAGCCGCGGTTTTCCTGCAGCGAGGTTATATTTGACACGTGCCAGGCGATGTCGCCGTAGGCGTTGACCACGCCCGTGTGCAGGCTGCCGTCCGGTTTTTCCACCAACAGCTTGGGGGAGATAAGCAGGGAAAGGACCAGCAGTACGGCCAGAACGACCAAAGAGCTTTTGTCCAGACGGCACCGGCGCCAGTGGGCCAGCGCGGACGTTTTAGCCAGCAGCCAAGTCGTCGCGGCCACCAGCGCCAACAGCACGGCCAGCAGTGTGTGGGCGTTTAATAAAACGAAAGGGGTGGTAAAGTAAACAGCGAATATGGTTACGGCCAGGCCGGAAATCGCCCCCGCCAGCAAGAGCGTTATTTTTTCATTGAATAACCTAAAAGCGGCTAAGACGGAAGTGCCAAAAAAAGCCGGCACTGTAAAAAGAAAAATAATAGACAAAATAGTCATAGAGTCAGCCCGTAAATATAACACCGCACTTGCGGGCAGTCACGCTGAAACCATCTGAAAATTGCCATGGCGAGCCCGCCAGCACGGCGGGCGAAGCAATTTCGCGGTTAAGCCCAGCCACACCTGATTAATTCCGCGTCATTCCCGCAAAAGCGGGAATCCAGGCTAATTTCGCTGGATGCCGGATCAAGTCCGGCATGACACCGTGGATGTAAATAGATGCGGTTGGTATAAGCCCAAAAGATTGCTTCGCCTTTCAACAGGCTCAAGGCTCGCGATTGGCGGCCGGGCACAGTTTTCAGGCGGCCTCGCTGAGTTATTCGTAGATGTCCATGACATTATCGCGCCACGCATCAAGCTGCCCATTAAAACGGTCCACAACCTTCTTCGGTATTAAATGGACGAGGTTATTTTTATCAAAAGGCTTTTGCGTTAGATTAATTAAGACCGTCGACCGTTCCTTGTCAGAGTGCGAAATATATTTAAATTCATTGTTTACTAATACGTTACAGTTGTTCAGTTTGCAGGCTATGTACAAAGTTCTATCGTTTGTCTTTTTCAGCAGACTTTGACCATAAAAGTTATCGCTGTCCGGCTCCAGCTTCAGCAGGTCAGCGATGGTGGGTATAATGTCAGAATGCTGCCTGGGCCCGCTGACAGTTCGCGGTTTTTTAATCAAATCCTTGTCCCAGATTATCAGCGGTGTTCTTATGTTGCCTTGGAAAGGATAATTTGTGTCATGCAGGCCTACCCCCACGCCGTGGTCGCCAGTTAGTACAAACAATGTGTTGTCCAACAGACCCCGGCGGTCAAATTCTGAGAAAAGCTCCTCCAGGAAAGCGTCGGTGTAGCGGATAGTGTTTAGATACTTATTCCATGCCTTACTGCCCTCGTATTCCTTATGAGGAAAACTGGCGGGGGTGTTGTAGGAATGGTGGCTGGTCAGAGTAACCATGGAGATAAAGAAAGGGTTTTTCTGCTCATCCACCCAATTCATGATCGGGTTTATCATGGCGCGGTCTTCTATCCCGAAATAGTTGACTTTTTCCCAACCGGAGTGATCTATATTTTCCAACGAGAAAAAATCATCAAATCCCATGTTGGATGCAAGTTCCTCTCTATTTTCAAAACTTTTGGTGGCTGTTTGAAAGAAAGCGCTATTATATCCCAGGGGCTTGAGAAGCTGCGGCAGGCAGGCATAAGGTATGCCTGCCGACCTGTTTTCAATTACTGTGTAATGCGGATGAGGAGGCATGCCGCAATTTGTAGCTATCAGGCTCTTGCTGGTGTGAAAGAAGTCAACGTAGGCGGTACTGGCCATGAGGCCCTCGCGGGCTAGCCGGTTCAGAAAGGGCGTGGTGTCAAGCTTATTGTTGTAGGGAGTTATAGCGTCAGTGCGAAAGGATTCCAGGGCTATAATTACTATATTTTTTAGTCGGCTTCCCTTTGATTTTTTTAATTCGTTGGGGGCGGCGCTTATCTCGCCTCTGTCTTTAAAGAAGCTGTCGCTGCCGGATATACCCCTTTTTAGCTGGGCCAGTTTCAAGCTGCTGACGGTGGAGCTTCTGGCGCCTTTGATACCGGGAGCGCGGCACTGACGCCCGGCTACCTCCTTTGTCAGGTAGCCGGACAAGGAAACGACATAAATTTGCGGCTCACTTGTTGAATTATCAGCCGGAAACTGGCAGGCGTTAGTGTTTATTACCACTAGCAGGAAGACGGCGGCCGGAATAAAAGCGCCGGCGGAGATTAAGCGGCTGGCATGAGCTTCGGCTTGCCAGCCTAGCAGTGCCAGCGCCAGGCTGCCACTGGCCATAGCGGCAACTACCGCCAAAGAAACCCCGCTTATTTCGGACAATATAATAGGTGTCACTCCTCTTAAGTTGGAGAAGAAATAACCAATAACAGCGGTGTCCAGATGACCGCCCAGTGCCTGAAAAAGCTTATAATCCACCATCAAATAAATTGCCAGAAAGAATAAGGATATACCCCATAACGCTCTGATGGCCGGGCTGACCCAAGGTATGTTCGCGGCTGATACGGCCAGGATAAAAAGCTCTGCCACAAACAGATATACGGCAATAATCAGTACCGCCCCCGTTAACCGGATTAGGTTGACTGGCTCCACGTTGTCTTGCCAGCTGGCCGCCAGCAAAGTGATCAAAACAGCCAACAAGACGATGCCGTGCAGGATTAAGAAAGTTAGAGTTTTCACCTTTCTTTTTCTTGGTTTGAAAAGCGGGTTAGCTGCTTTAAATTTTGGCGTACTTTGATTAAAGCACTGAGATGGCGCAGGGCTAAGGCGGGAACTTTAGACGGCCGATAAATGCTTGTCTGTCCCACCGCCCTTGGCCGGTGGTTTATGGGAAGCTCGCGCCAAGTTATGGGTTGTCTGGTCGCGTAAGCGTAAAATTCCCACCAGAGGCCCTGCTCCATTAAACCCAGAGGCTGGCGCAAAACAAGATTCAGGGCTGCTTGGCTTATTACCAGGCAGGGGCTGGAAGGATCTTTAAGTTTGGTGTGAGTCAGAGTCCGGTAAGCGAACCCAAAAAGGCGAGACATCATTAACCGGTGGACGGGATCCTTTCTTGAATGGCGGTAGCCTATTACTAGATCAGCTGACTGCCGGGCGCGATACAGCCGCACCAGATCTTCCGGAAAGTATTGCCCGTCAGAATCGATATAGGCCACATATGGAGCTTTGGCGGCTCTTAATCCATCTAACACGGCGCGAGAATATCCTTTGCGCTTAGCGGAGGATATCAGCTTAAGGGGCAGCTTTTTTTGCGCGCGTACGATTTCTGGGACTGTATTGTCTGTTGAGCCGTCTTCACAGACGATGAAGCTAGCCGCTATGCCGTTTTCCTGAAAGGCCTGGTGAATAGCGGTCAGCGTCCGCTTTATAATCGCTTCTTCGTTGTGAACGGCAGTGACTATGAGTAGTTTGTTTGCCATTTTAAAAGTGTATCATGCTCATGAAGGAGAAAAAATTATGGAGATCCTATTTTTTTGGCAGCGTTTAATCAGTAATGCCTGGCAAGCCGGAGCGATAGACGATTTTTTAATAAGAGGACTAGGCGTTTTTTTGCTGGCGGCGGCGGCGCTGGCTCCGTGGTTGCTGCTGGCAGCTGGGGTGGAAAACTGGCTGTTGCCTTTTAGGTCCGGACGTAACTTGCGCTGGCTGTTACGTTTATCTTTGGCGTTAAGCGCGGCCGGCCTGTCCGGTATTTTTCTCGGTATCGGCGGCTTATTCCAGCAACGCTGGCTGCTGGTATTGTACGGCGTTGCACTGATCGTGGCTATAGGAGCTTGGGTGTTAAAACTGCGGGTACGGAAACCGCCCAGTGAAAAAGCGAATCGGCGACGCTTACCTCTGACTCCGATCTGGTGGCTTATGATAGGAGGAGGATTATTAGTAGTGCCGGCTGTATTTTATCACGCAACTGTCTTTCCAATATTAAATTGGGATAGTATGCATTACGACGCACCGCTGGCTAAATATCTGTATTTTCATGGTCAGCATGCGGAAACAGTAGGGCGATCGCTGGGTTTTGGCATGGACACCGGCTACCCTCCCTTGCACTGGGCGACGGCGGCGTATTTTTATGAACTTTTGGACATTCCGGATGATATTTTCCTGCGGTTACTGTCACCCGTGAGTTTTGTGTTGTTGTTAATGGCTGGTTACGAGGCGGGGAAAATGTGGGGAGGAAGGAAACTGGCGGCTCTGTTGACCGTTTTTATTATGCTGACGCCGGTAGCCGCCTACGGAGCTTTTAACGCCAATTACAACATGATGCTGGGGGCGTGGGTCGCTTTGGCTTTACTGTTTGTCATGCGCGCTGAAAAGAGCGGGAGATGGAGCGAGTGGGCTATGTCCGGATGGTTTATTGGGTTGGCCGGTCTTACTTCTTACAACGGGTATTACCCGGCCGTGGTGTTGGTGGCGGTGGCGTTAGTAACAAAAATTATTCAGGCCAGGCGCGCAAGTCTGGGAGCTACCTGGTCCGTGTTGAAGAAGCCGTTGATGATGGGAGCGCTGGCTTTTTTGCTAAATATGCCGTGGTGGGCAAGGAATATAGAAACGTTTGGCACGCCGTGGCAGCCGTTTCTCTCTCCCGATCCCTTCGTGAGGGAAATTAATGAAGAACGCTTTAATCAGAATGTCAGCAACATATATAAGGATATTAGGTATATGGGGTTTGGGACAGACAAGCCGAAAGTTGATAGATGGCTGGAGGTGTTTTTTTGGAGTCGGTCGGGCATACCCGCTGTGTCTATTTTAGCTTTGTTGGGGATGTTCGTGATTGGGGGCCGCGTCAAATATGCTGCATATCCTATCGTACTGGCAGTGACTTATTGGTTATCACCGTTAATTCAACCGGCTCACACTGACAGGCATGCTATTACTTATATGGCCTCACTTGGTTTATTGTCGGCGCTGGCTGTTCAGGCGATAGTTAGGCAGCATAACAGAGGCTGGTTGTATAATTTAAACATTTTAGTATTGGTGGTTGTGCTATTAGGTAATGTCTCGCCTCTGATTTCATTAGGGCATAGGTATAGATTATTTAGCAGTAAGAAAACAGCCTGGTCATGGTCGCAGGAGCCGGAGCGTTGGTCCAAGCAGTCCGTGCTGGCCAGCGAATATTCCTGGGGGTACAGAAGCTGGAGGTATATTAACGAACACCTAGAGCCCGGGCGTCGTGTAGCCATGGCGGGCATACCTAACTATTATGTTGCCGACGGAGATGCGGCCCGCTTGCTTTTTCTGGATTCCAAAGAAGCCCTGCCTCTTCACGGATTATCCGAGCCGCGGGCGGTACGCGATTTCTTCAAGGAGCGTAATGTTCAGTTCATATACGCCAAAGGGCTGAACTGGTATGGCTTCGCCTACCAGGGGATTAAGATTAGCGATTTATTAGGCGGAATTGATTTTCCGGAAGTGGCCCCCGGCGTTTTTTTGGTACGGCGAAGCCCGCAGGATGTATAATAATGTTATTATGAAGCGAAAGGCAGTTGTTTGCGGAGGCGGAGGATTTATTGGGCACCGCCTGGTAAGGGATTTGAGGCGGTGCGGTTGCTGGGTGCGGGCGGTTGACTTAAAAAAGCCGGAATTTTCAAAGAGCGAAGCGGACGAGTTTGTGGTTGGCGATTTACGCAACGCGAAGGTGGCGGAACGGGCGGTGGTTGGCGCCGATGAAGTGTATCAACTGGCGGCGGACATGGGGGGTATGGGATATATAGATAGCCGCCATGACGCGGACATAATGCATAATTCGATGTTAATAAACCTGAATGTGCTGGAAGCGCTACGCTCGTCGCCGCGGACAAGAATTTTTTATTCTTCCTCGGCTTGCGTTTATCCCGAACGCAATCAGACTGACCCGGACAGTCCGAAGTGCGTTGAGGGTACAGAGTATCCAGCCGCTCCTGACACTGATTATGGCTGGGAGAAGCTGTTTAGCGAGAGATTGTATGCTGCTTATGCCAGGGATTATGGTACGCAGGTAAGGATTGGCCGCTTCCATAATATCTTCGGGCCGGAATGTACCTGGGTAGGCGGCAGGGAAAAAGCGCCGGCGGCTTTATGCAGAAAGATAGCGGAAGCGGAAGAAGGCAGCGTCGTCGAAGTTTGGGGAGATGGCAGACAAACCCGCTCTTTTTTGTTTATAGACGAATGTTTGGAAGGCGTGCGGCGGTTGATGGAATCCGACTTCTCTGGACCCGTTAATATTGGATCAGGGGAGATGGTCGCTATTAATGAGTTGACGTTACTCATAGCGGAGGTAGCGGGCAAGCGGGTCACTATTAAAAATATTCCGGGACCACAGGGAGTCAGAGGCAGGTCGTCCGATAACCGGCTGGTCCGTGAGACACTGGGCTGGCAGCCCGGCGGATCTTTACGCGAGGGATTAGCAGTAACATATCGCTGGGTGGCCAGTCAGACGCGCGCGCGTCAGTTATCCGGCGATCGCGTCTTGTCGCGTTGAGTTGTCTACAAAAACGGCGCGACGGTAGACATAAATTATCAGCCGGACCGGTCCAGGCGGGCGATGGCGTCCCTTAGCTGGGCTGCCTGCTCGAAGTCTAAGTTTTGCGCGGCCAGGTTCATTTTGGCGGTCAGCTCTTTTATAGCCCGCTTTCGCTCGTCCGGCGGTATATCCGCCGCTGATATTTTCTCTTCTTCGCCGGCGGCGGGACGGGCGAAGGAGGCCTCCGAAATAGATTTTTCAATGGAGCGCGGCGTTATGTTATGCCTCTCGTTGTATTTTTTCTGAATAGACCGGCGGCGCTTAGTCTCCTCCATGGCTCTTTTCATGGAGCCGGTCAGGGCGTCCGCGTACATGATGGCGCGGCCTTGCGCGTGCCGGGCGGCGCGGCCCATGACCTGGACCAGGGCGGTGGCGGAGCGCAAGTAGCCTTCTTTGTCAGCGTCCATTATGGCCACTAATGATACTTCCGGCAGGTCGAGTCCTTCGCGCAATAAATTAACGCCGATTAAAGCGTCGTACTTACCCAGCCTTAAATCACGCAGTATTTCCAGCCGCTCCAGCGTGTCTATGTCTGAATGAAGATAAGCCGCTTTGACGCCCATTTCCACCAGGTAAGTGGACAGCTCCTCGGCCATGCGCTTGGTTAAGGTGGTGACCAGGACCCGTCCGCGGGCCTCCTCCACAGGCGCCTCCTCAACACCTGGTGATTGCCTGCGGCAAACACCAGGTGTATTCCCGGCGCCTGTTTTCCCGGCCCGCTTTTGTATTTCATCAATTACGTCATCTACCTGGTGCTCCAAGGGCCGCACTTCCACGGCTGGATCCAGCAGGCCGGTGGGGCGCACAATCTGTTCCACTACCTGCCGGCTGGTGTTCTTTTCGTAGTCGGCCGGCGTGGCGGAGATAAACACCGCCGGCCCCAGCCGGTCTTCAAATTCGTGGAATTTTAAAGGGCGGTTGTCTTTAGCGGACGGCAGGCGGAAACCGAAGTTTATCAGGTTGGCTTTGCGGGCGGCGTCGCCGCCGTACATGGCGCCGATTTGGGGGACGGTCGCGTGCGACTCGTCAATAAAAACAAGGAAGTCCCGGTCGTAGGAATGGGTAAAATAATCCAATAGGGTGGCCGGCGGCTCACCCGGCCGGCGGCCGTCAAGGTGGCGGGAGTAATTTTCAATGCCGCCGCAATAGCCAGTCTGCTCAATCATCTCCAGGTCGTAGTTGGTGCGCTCTTCCAGCCGCTGCGCTTCCACCAGCTTACTTTGTTTTTTAAGTTGTCCCGCGCGCCGGTCCAGCTCTTCCCTGATGCCGCCCAGGGCGCGCTTTATATTTTCGGGCGAGGAGATAAAGAAAGTGGCCGGGAAGACGCTGGCGCTGTCAGGGGCAGACAAAATAGCGCCGGTTAAATTATCGCGGCGGGAGATTTTTTCCACTGCCGGCCCGAAAAATTCCACCCGCAGTATTTCATCTTCCCCCGCCGGGTGGATGTCCAGCGTGTCCCCGCGCAGCCGGTAAGTACCGCGCTTAAAATCCGTATCATTTCGTTCATATTGCAGGCGGGCCAGCTTTCTTATTATCTGTTCCCGCGGCCCGTCCCCTGCCTTAATTTCCAGGCGCTGATCCATGTATGCACTGGGCGCGCCCAGGCCGTAAATGCAGGAGACAGAAGCGACGACAATAGCATCGGAGCGGGTGAGTACCGCCTCCATGGCGGCGTGGCGCAGGCGGTCTATTTCCTCATTGACGCTGGCGTCTTTGGCGATATAAGTGTCGGTGCGGGGGATGTAAGCTTCGGGCTGGTAGTAGTCGTAGTAGGAGACGAAATAGGAAACGGCGTTACCGGGGAAAAACTGCCGGAATTCCTCGGCCAACTGCGCGGCCAGAGTTTTGTTATGGCTGATGACCAGCGCCGGTTTTTGGACGCGCTCGATAACCGAGGCCATGGTCATCGTCTTGCCGCTGCCGGTAACGCCCAGCAAGGTCTGGCGATCAAAGCCCTGACGCAAACCGCCGGTTAGCTGTTTAATCGCCCGGGGCTGGTCTCCGGCCGGCTGGAAGGGAGCTTTTAATTTTAACTGCCTGTCCACGGCATGAGCTTACGGCTTACAGGTTGGATAATGCAAGGGTTCGCGGCAAAAGCTTTGTGCTGTGGCCGGCACAGCGCCATGACGGCGTAGTTTAGAGGGGCTCGCCATGACGCGGCTTGCAATGATGCGCCTCTTTAGACAGACTGATTTTGCTATTTCCAAACCTCCACCAGGCGGGGTATGTTTTTGGTATATGATTGCGTCCCTGCGGGGAAAAGTTGAAGAAAAAGAGGAAAAGGCATTGATTGTCAGCGTAAACAGTATTGGCTACCGGGTGGAAGCTTCTAGAGCTTTAAGAAAAAAGGCTGGCGTGGGGGACGATATTAAACTGCACATCTATCACCATGTTAGTTCTGACCAGGAAAGCCTGTTCGGTTTTGATAAAAAAAAAGACTTGGCTTATTTCAAGCTGCTGCTGGCCGTGCCGTCGGTGGGGCCCCGCACGGCCATGGGTATTCTGGACGCGGCGCCGCCGTCCGTGCTGGAGCAGGCAGTGACGGAGGACAACGTGTCGGTGTTGACCAAGGTTTCGGGAGTGGGCCGGCGCACGGCGGAGAGGGTACTGGTGGAGCTGAAAGAAAAGGTTAAATCCTCGCGGGTGGAAACGGCGGCGGGCGGCATACAGGAGGAAGCGATGGAAGCGCTGATTAGCCTAGGTTTTTCCAGGCGTGGGGCGCGGGACGCGGTGCGGAAATTGCCCAAAGAAGTGGATACGGTGGAAGAGGCAGTGAAGGCTGTCTTAAGACAGCAAACACCGAATGTTAAGTAGCAAATAACAAATAACAAATAACAAATACCAAATAGCAAACAATATCAAAATTATTAATTCCAATGACCGAAACGCCGCAAAAATTTGACTTGAAGATAGAACAAAACAATTGGCGCGAAATGCGAGATCGGTTGTAAGAAAGCTTCCAAAAGAAGTCGGAAATTTCGAAGATGCAAGACAGCTAATTAAATCCTCCGGTTCTGTTGGAGCTAATTATGTTGAGGCTAATGAGGCACTTAGTAAAAAAGACTTTCTGCTTAGGATAAAAATAAGCAGAAAAGAAGCGAAAGAAAGTGGTTACTAGTTACAGTTAGTTTATACTGGTGATGACCAGAAACTGCGTGCGGAATGTGGCAGATCGCTCCAGGAGAGTGTTGAACTTCTAAAAATATTTAATGTCATTGTTGAGAAATGTGAATAAAATGATTTGGTTTTATTGGAAATTGGAGCTTGTTTGTTATTTGATGCTTGTTATTTGGTGCTTATGAGCAAACATGTCTTGAATAGCAGTCTGTTGGATGAAAATATGTGGGATAGCTTTGTGATTTCTTCCGGCGGTTCGTTTTTACAATCATGGGCCTGGGGCGAGTTCCAAAAGAAGGTGGGGTTTAGTTGTTGGCGGTTGACGGAGGAAGAAAATGGCCGCATCCAGGCGGCGGCGCTGGCGGTAAGGCGGGAACTGCCTTTCGGCTGGAGGTGGCTGTACGTGCCGAGAGGACTGGCCGTCGCACGTCTGCGTCAGTTGCCAGAGGAGGGGGGCGGCTCTGCTCGCAAAAGCCGCCCCCTCCCGCTCCAAGAGGGGGAGAGCCGAGCACATTTACCCGCTTACAAATTGATTAACCAGCTCTTAGAGCTGGCGGAGGGTGAGAAAGCGGTATTTGTGAGGATGGACCCTCTTTGGCCGGAGGCTTCTGGAGCCGAGACCTTCTTGTCCGGTTCCGGCTGGCGTAAATCGGAATGGGAGGTTCAACCGCGCCACACAATGGTTCTTAGTTTGGATAAGCCGGAAGGAGAATTGTTAGCGGCTATGCACAGTAAGACCAGGTACAATGTCGGGTTAGCTTTCCGGCGGGGAGTGAGAGTAGTTTTTTCCCGGGATCCGAAATACGTGAATGATTTTTTACGGTTGTCCAAAGAGGTCACCTCCCGCGGCGGTTTTCATTTTCATCCTGACGATTATTACCGGACTATGCTGGAGGTGCTGGGTCCAGAGGGCGTGCTGGAGCTGGCCGCGGCGGAGCAGGGCGGTGAAGTTTTAGCCGTCTATTTTCTCATCAGTTACGGCGGCACGGTAACGTACGCGCATGGGGCTACTTCATCAAATAAGCGGGAGGTAATGGCGTCGCACCTGTTGATGTGGGAAGCGATCAGAAGAGCCAGGGAGAGGGGAGCCGCCCGCTTTGACTTCTTCGGCGCGGCTCCGGCCGGCGCCGGCGCCGGCCATCCCTGGGCCGGGATAACAAGATTCAAGGAGGGCTTTGGCGGGCGGAGAGAAGACTACCTTGGCGCGTATGATTACGTGCGGCAGCCGGGTATGTACGCGGTGTTCAATCTGGCCAGAAGAGCACGAGGAGTGCTGCGATAAGAGAAGGTGTGTTATACGCGCCCTAGACGGCGTAAGAAGGCTCTTCTAAAGCGAAGGTTTAGAAAGGGGGTTGGGCGGCGCGTGTGGGGGTGTTGTGGGGGTAGTTGATAGTTAGGCGTAAAAGTGCGCAGCTTTTTTCTACAGAGCAGGGCAGGGGTCTGCCACTGGGTAATCTTACTTCACCTCGACTTTCGCAGTTGAAACAATAAAATCGCTCAACAAAGCCGTTTCATATTTTTAGCGTTGGCCTAACAGAGCCATTAAGCTAGTGAACTGCGAAAGTCGAGTTCACAACTGCTGGTGGGTATCTATATGAATGAGTTTGACCAGTATGTGAGGCATAAACTGAAAGCGAAGCACTGCATTCGCTACACCGATGACTTTGTGCTGTTGTCGGATGATAAGGATTGGCTGGATTGCTAAGTATCTTTGATGGAAAAGTTTTTGTGGCGGGTTTTGCTTCTTAAGCTTCACCCCGACAAGGTATATGTCAATACGCTGGCATCGGGTGTTGACTTCTTGGGGCGGGTTCATTTCCCTGACCACAGCTCGACTTTCGCAGTTAAAATAATAAAATCGCTCAATAAAGCCATTTCATATTTTTTAGCGTCGGCTTAACAGAGCCATTAAGCTAGCGAGCTGCGAAAGTCGAGCACAGTATCGCGGAACGTTACGGCCATAAGAACGTTCAGGCGGCTAGAGGAAAGTTCAAAGCATGAGACGGCGCAGTCTTATTTGGGGTTGCTGGGGCATGGTAATACGGAAAGGCTGAGGGCGACGGTGTCGGGTTATGAGTAATTGCAAATGTGGGGGGTAGGTTCTACGCTTTGGAGGTGGTGCGTGCGTATCAACAGTTAAAGAATGTTTATCACTTTTTCCAGGCACACTGGTGGCGGGTGTTTTATCGGTTTCCTGACAGGGGAATGAGGATTTATGGGGTGACGGGGACGAACGGCAAGACGACGACGTGTTATGTGCTGGCCGGTATTTTACGGGAAGCTTATGGGAAGGAAAAAGTGGGGATGTTGTCCACGGTGGGTATTTGGTTGGGACAAGAGGAGAGAACAAACGAGACAAAGATGACGACGATTAATAGCCGGGAGCTTTATCGGTGTCTGAAGGAGATGCGCGCCCGCGGCGTGGAGCAAGTAGTGCTGGAGGTAACTTCGCACGCGCTGGACCAGCACCGGCTGGCGGGACTGCGCCTGGACGGCGCGGCCATACTTAATATTGAGCGCGAGCACCTGGACTATCACAAGACAATGGAAAAATATGCCGCGGCCAAAAGGAAAATTGCCGATTATTTGAAAAAAGGAGCACCGCTGGTGATGGGCAAGCAATTTACAAGTTTCAAATTTCAATTTTCAGACGTTGAAGTTGTTGAGTTTTCCGCTATTCAGGCGAAGAGCGTCAGCACTCCCCTGCCGGGGGATTTTAATAAGGAAAATGTGCTGGCAGCCAGTCTGTTGGCGCAGGCGGCGGGGGTGGACGGGGAGAGTATCAGGCGGGGGGTAGCCGTGGTCAGGCGGGTGCCGGGGCGGATGGAATGGATAAATACTGAAATCCAAAATCCAAAATCCAAAATCCAAAATGGACCGCCGTCGGTTTTGATTGATTACGCCGTTACGCCGGGGGCGCTGGAAAGGCTGTATAAGTACGTAAAAAAAGAAACGCTGGGCGGGCTGATTGCCGTGTTGGGCGCGGCCGGCCGGCGCGATCGCGGCAAGCGGCCGGACATGGCGCGCGTGGCGGCCGCCTACGCCGACGAGGTGGTGTTGACCCGCGAGGATCCGTGGACGGAGGATGAAGAGCAGATCTTTTCTGATCTGAAAAAGGGCTTGGCAAAAAGCAACACGCCCTGGCGGCGCGTGACCGACAGGCGGAAAGCTATTGAATACGCTATCGGCAAGGCCGGGGCACGCGGCGTGGTGGTGGTAACCGGCAAGGGGGCGGAGACGGGGATGGGTATAGGGAAAAAGATAATTCCTTGGAGCGACAGGGAGGTGATAGAGAGTATTTTAAAAGAAAGGGCGCAAAGCGGGTAAATTGGCAGTGACAATGACGGCTTATTTAAATCCCAAAACACAAATCACCAATTTAAAACCCCAGCAGCAGGCCCGCCGTTGGCGGGTCACTATCCCGACAGTACAGCAGAGCTGGCTATAGGAAGCGCGGCGGGGCAGACAAATTCCCAAACACCAATTCCAGAAACACAAACACGGCGCATTCCTATGGCAGCAGTGTTTGTGCTCTGGCAGAGGCAGCATTATGAAGGCCGCTATCCTGGTGGCGGGTCCTTATCGCGGCCGGATCCCCGCCCCGCGCCACCCGTTTATTTTAAGGAGCGGCATGGCATAAGGTGATAGCTACAGTGTTTGAAAGTTGTATTTTGTTTGGAATTGGCGCATGTCTGAATATGGTAATTTTAATGACAGTGTTTTGAAGTTACGCTTATACTGGTACATCATGACTTCCTTAATCATTGACACATCCGGCGACCAGTTGCGGGTTGTATTAGCGGACGAAGGGCGGGTGTTAGGGCAAAAAAGATGGCGCAGCAGTCCCGAGACGGGGCGGCTCGTTTTGGCAGCCACGGAGACTCTTTTAAGCAAGGCCGGCGTCGCGGCTGGGGACATCAACCGGGTGGCAGTTCATGCCGGTCCGGGGCGTTACGGCTCATCGCTGCGGGCCGGGGTAGTGGCGGCGCAAATGCTGGCCTGCGCCTGGGGAGTTGATTTGGTACCGCTTCCGGGGCGACAAAAAGTAGAAGCTTTTGTTGGCCTGGCCGAGAAATTACAGCCTGTAAAAACGATCAAGGTTTTGTACCCGCCTTCCTGAAAAGTGTTTTAGTCAAGCCCTTTTTGAGTATTATAAGAGTCCGAGGACGCGGTTGTGGAAAACTTCTATTGACTTTTCCCGTTTTTTTCTTGACACGGGAGGTTCATATACCTATACTCAACACTATTGTTGTTAAGTAGTTATTGGTCTGTGTTTTTCTGTGGATAACGTTATAACCACAGGCATGTGTTGTGTGTCTGCGGGTTCTTTTATTTATTACTAAACCAAACTAATAAATGACATCCCCGCTTCGCGAGCGTAAAACCTTCTCCTCATTCAAGCAGGCTACGCTGGAGCCGCCTAACTTTTTGCAAGCTCAATTGGATTCCTACCGTTGGTTTTGCGAAAAGGGTTTAAGCGAGTTACTTGAAGAGATCTCTCCCATAGTTGACCAGGCAGACCATCTGGAATTGCATTTCCTGGATTATTACCTGGACGCGCCTAAACACACGGAAGAGACGGCGCGTGACCGCAACGCCACTTATGAAGCTCCGATAAGATGCGCCGTGCGTCTGGTGAACAAGAAGACGGGAGAAGTGAAAGAACAAGAGGTGTATTTGGGGGAGTTTCCGGTGATGACAGGGAGAGGAACTTTCGTGATTAACGGCGTGGAAAGAGTGGTGGTATCTCAACTCATTCGCTCGCCGGGTGTGTTTTTTTCGTCCCAGTTTACCAAAGGGAGAAGCTGGTATGGGGCCAAAATTATTCCTAACCGGGGAGCGTGGCTGGAGTTGGAGACCGGCGTGGACGGAGCCGTTTATGTGCGCATTGACCGTAAGCGCAAGGTGCCCGTAACGTCGCTGTTGCGGGCGTTGGAGATAGCTACTGCTGATCAGGACATGAAGGAGATGTTTGCGAATGTCGAGAAGGATCCGGAAGTAAATTTTATTGAAACAACCCTTGAAAAAGACGTGACCCACAGCGCGGCGGAAGGACTGCGCGAGGTGTATAAAAGGCTGCGGCCTGGCGATTTGGCCACAGTGGACAACGCTCGGCAGATGATACAGGACATGTTTTTCCGCCTGGACCGTTATGATTTCGGCAAAGTGGGGCGTTATCGCCTTAACCAGCGCCTGAACATGCAGGTGTCGCTGGACCAGCAGTACAGGACTTTGCGGCACGACGACTTGACAGCCGTGCTGCGCGAGGTGATCCGGCTTAACGTGAGCCAGGAACGGGCGGATGACATTGACCACCTAGGCAACCGGAGGGTGCGGGCAGTGGGCGAGCTGATCCAGAATAAGTTCAGGGTCGGCTTAACCCGCATGGATCGTATCGCCAAGGACCGGATGAGCACGGTGGATATAGAGAAAGTAACTCCGGCCCAGTTAGTTAACGCCAGACCCATCATCGCGGCTATAAAGGAGTTCTTCGCCAGTTCCCAGCTCTCCCAGTTCATGGACCAGACCAATCCGCTCTCCGAAGTGGAGCACAAGCGCCGCATGAGCGCCATGGGCCCCGGGGGGCTAGACCGGCACCGGGCGGGGTTTGAGGTGCGCGACGTGCACAGTTCCCACTACGGACGTATCTGTCCTATTCAGACACCGGAAGGCCCTAATATAGGCCTGGTGAACCACATGTCTATCTACGCCCGGCTGAATGAGTTTGGTTTTTTAGAAACGGCCTACCGTCGAGTGGTTAGCGGCAGGATAACGGACGACATTGAGTATCTGGACGCCTATCAAGAGGAAAAGCACGTTATTGCCCAGGCGGGCGAGCCGCTGGACGAACAGGGAAGATTTTTGAACAAAAAAGTGGAGGCCAGGAAGCAGGGGCAGTTTTCGGAAGTAAGCGCCGACGAGGTTGATTTTGCGGACGTTTCTCCCCAGCAGATTGTGAGCATAGCTTCGGGCCTGATCCCCTTCATTGAACACGACGACGCCCAGCGGGCCTTGATGGGTTCTAACATGCAGCGGCAGGCAGTGGCTTCCGTAGTGCCGCAGGCGCCGCGGGTGGGAACTGGACTGGAAGCCAGGGCGGCTCTCGACTCCGGGCAGACTGTTACCTCGGACACTGACGGCGAGGTAAAAGAAGTGGACGCTGCTCACATAACTGTGCAGGGTAAAGAAGAAAAGCGCGTTTACCGTCTGCAAAATTTCCAGCGCAGCAATCATTCTACTTCCATGACTCAACACCCGCTGGTGGAAAAGGGGCAGCAGGTAAAAGCCAGCCAGCTGCTAGCGGACGGGTCGGCCACGGACCAGGGGGAGCTGGCTTTAGGACAAAACTTGGTAGTGGCTTTTATTCCGTGGTACGGCGGCAATTTTGAAGACGCCATTGTGGTTTCAGAGCAGGTGGTTCGGGACGACAGGTACACTTCAGGCCACGTGGAAGATTTTTTGATTGACGTGCGGGACACCAAGCTGGGGCCGGAGGTCGTTACGCGTGACATTCCTAATGTGGGCGAAGAAAAATTAAGGAACCTGGCGGAAGACGGCATTGTGCGCCTAGGGGCGGAGGTTCACAGCGGAGATATTTTGGTGGGCAAAGTGACCAACAAGGGTGAAACGGACCTGACCAGCGAGGAGAGGCTGTTGCGGGCCATCTTCGGCGAGAAGGCCAAGGATGTTAAGGATACCTCCCTGTATCTGGCTCACGGGGAGATGGGCAAGGTGGTGGATATTAAAACTTTTTCACGGGAAGAGGGGGACAAGCTGCCCAGCGGAGTGTTGCAGCAGGTGCAAGTGAGCGTGGCCCAGCTGCGCAAGCTGCAGGTAGGAGACAAACTGGCGGGACGCCATGGCAATAAAGGGGTAATTTCAGAAATACGGGCGGTGGAGGACATGCCGTTTTTGGCCGACGGCACGCCGGTAGACATAGTCTTGAACCCTATGGGGGTGGCCAGCCGGATGAATCTTGGCCAGATCCTGGAAACTCATTTAGGCATAGCCGCGCAGAAGCTGGAGTTTTTCACCGCTTCGCCGCCTTTTGTGGGCGTGGAGGAAGAAGAAATCCAGGAACAGCTGGCCGCGGCCGGCCTGCCGAGGGACGGCCAGGTACGGCTTTTTGACGGAGTGTCGGGAGAAGCTTTTGACCACCCGGTTACCGTGGGGGTTATGTACGTGATGAAACTGCACCATCTGGTGGAAGACAAAATCCACATGCGCTCTACCGGGCCGTATTCTCTGGTGACCCAGCAGCCGCTGGGAGGCAAGGCGCAGTTTGGCGGCCAGCGTTTTGGGGAGATGGAGGTTTGGGCGCTGGAGGCTTATGGCGCGGCACACAGCTTGCAAGAGATGTTGACTATAAAGTCGGACGACGTGCCGGGACGGAGCAAGACGTACGAATCTATAGTGCGGGGCTCCCCTATACAGCCGCCCCGGGTACCAGCGGCGTTTGACGTGCTGGTCAAAGAACTGAAAGGGCTGGCTTTGGACGTGGAACTGACGGGACAGCAGGAAGTAAAACCGGAGCTGGAAGAAGAGGAGGATGCGGCCCAGGTCAAGATGACCGCCAGAGAGGCCAGTGAGGAGAAAGAGCGCCGGTTGCGCATCCGCTAAGTTAAAGGAGTATGACGGATAACGATATTAGGGAACTTACTGATTTTACGGCGGTGCGGCTGAAACTGGCCTCACCGGAACGCATTCTGGACTGGTCGCACGGGGAGGTGACCAAGCCGGAAACCATCAACTACCGCACGCAGAAACCGGAAAAGGAAGGCCTTTTTGACGAGCGAATCTTTGGTCCCACTAAGGATTGGGAGTGCTACTGCGGTAAGTACCGGCGCATTCGTTATAAGGGAATTGTGTGCGATAAATGCCGGGTGGAGGTAACCCGTTCCGCTGTCAGACGCGAACGAATGGGGCACATCAAGCTGGCCACGCCGGTTTCCCATATATGGTTTTTACGCGGTGTGCCTTCCAAGATAGGCCTGCTGCTGGATATTAATGTCAGCCAGCTGGAGAAGGTCATTTATTTTGCTTCCTACATCGTGACGGAAGTGGACGAGGCGGCCAGGGAGGAAGTTATGAACCGCTTGCAGCGTGAAGACGACAGCAAGCGTTCAGCCGTCAAAAAAGGTTACCAGCAGATGCGGTCCCGCTTGCCCAAAGAAGAAACCAAGTCCAAAGAAGAACTTATCCGTAAGGAGAAGAAGGAGCTGGATAAATTAGCCGCGGCTACGGCCGAAGCGGAGAGTAAGCTTAAGGGGCTGAAAGGCAACGCTATTATTTCTGAAGTTGAGTACAGAGACCTGTCACTGAAGTACGGGCATGTTTTTAAGGCCGGCATTGGGCCGGAAGCCATACGCTCCACTTTTGAGTCCATGGACCTTGAGAAGAAGGCCGGGGAGCTGGAAAGGCAGCTGGAAGATGTTTCGGCGGCCAAGCGCAAGCGGATCTTGCGCCGGCTGTCGTTGCTGCGATCGCTGATAAAGGCTGAGATAAAGCCGGAGTGGATGTTTCTAACGGTGCTGCCGGTTATACCTCCCGACTTGCGGCCCATGGTCCAGCTGGACGGGGGGCGCTTTGCCGCTTCCGATCTGAACGACTTGTACCGGCGGGTTATTAACCGCAACAACAGGCTGCGCCGGCTGCTGGAACTGGGGGCGCCCGAGGTTATAACCCGCAATGAAAAGCGCATGCTGCAGGAAGCGGTGGACGCGCTAATAGACAACTCGGCCCGTCGCGGCTCTACCATAACTTCGGTTACAGGGCAGAGAAGGCAGCTTAAATCGCTGGCGGATATGTTGAAAGGAAAGCAGGGACGCTTCCGCCAAAACCTGCTGGGCAAGCGGGTAGATTACTCCGGACGCTCCGTTATTGTGGTGGGACCGGAGCTGCAACTGGACCAGTGCGGTTTGCCTAAGCTGATGGCTCTGGAATTGTTTAAGCCTTTTGTTATCCATGAACTTATTGAGCACGAGTTGGCTCATAACATCCGCTCCGCTTCCCGCTTGATTGAGCAAGGCATTCCGGAAGTGTGGGATGCCTTGGAAGAGGTAACGCGGAAGCATCAGATCATGTTAAACCGGGCGCCGACCTTGCACCGGCTGGGGATCCAGGCTTTCTCGCCGGTATTAATTGAGGGCAAGGCTATCCAGATACATCCAATGGTGACTACGCCTTTTAACGCTGATTTCGACGGCGACCAGATGGCAGTGCACGTACCCTTGTCCCAGGAAGCGCGCGACGAGGCAAAAGAGCTAATGCTGTCCAGCCACAACTTACTCAAGCCGGCTGACGGCCAGCCAGCCACCTCGGCCACGCAGGATATTGTGCTGGGCGTCCATTATATGACGCGCGCCCAGTCCGGCGCCAAAGGGGAGGGCAGGACATTCTCTACCGTGCGGGAAGCTATGATGGCTTACGAGTTGGGGTATATCGCGGTTAACGCCTTGATTAAGGCGCCGCGTCCGGACAAGCCGTCTGAAGTGGCAGAAACGACGATGGGACGCTTGTTGCTCTATGAAATACTGCCGGACGGTTATTCATTTGTAAATATAAATAAGGCTTTAGACAAGTCGTCGCTTAAGCGGATCGTGGGCGAAGTACTACATAGGCACGGGCAGCTGGCCGCGGCTGAATTTCTGGACAGAATGAAAGACCTCGGTTTTAAGTACGCCACCGTCAGTGGCTTGTCCTGGGGCATGAAGGACCTAAAGGTGCCGCCAGCCAAGGATGAAATTCTGAAGAAGGCTCAGGAAACGGTGGATACTATCCGCGATCAGTTTGACGGAGGGCTGCTGACGGAAGAAGAGCGCTATCGGATGACGATTGATGTCTGGGAAGAAGCCAGAAGAGATATGAACAGCCTGGCCCAGGCAACGCTGGACCCTGCCGGTACCGTGGCTTCCATGGTGCGCTCCGGAGCTCGCGGTTCCTGGACGCAGGTGATGCAGATGATGGGCATGAAGGGCACCGTGTCCGGCCCCACGGGCGAAGTGGTGGAGGTGCCGATCAAGAGTAATTTTAAAGAAGGATTTTCAGCGCTGGAATACTTCTTGTCAACGCACGGTACGCGTAAAGGAATGGCAGATACCGCTTTGCGCACAGCCACGGCGGGTTATCTGACGCGCCGGCTAGTCAACGTGGCGCAGGACGTAGTGGTGCGGGAAGAAAACTGCCAGGATACGGAGGGCGGACTGGTTACCGCCGAAGACAGCCAGGAAGTAGGCGTCACTTTAGGGGACAGGATTATGGGTAGAGTGCTGGCCGAAGCCGTGCGGCATCCCCGCACTAACAAAGTGTTGTTCAAGCGCGGCACGGTGCTGGGGCGGGAGGAAGCGGCGCGTATAGACGAACTGGAACTACCGGAAGTTGTGGTTCGGTCGGTGGTTACGTGTAAAGCCAAGATGGGTATTTGCCGCGTGTGCTATGGTTGGGATCTGGGCCGCGGCGGGGTGGTTAAGGTAGGCGAACCGGTGGGGGTAGTGGCAGCCCAGGCTATCGGCGAGCCGGGTACCCAGCTGACTATGCGCACCTTCCATGCTGGAGGAGTTGACAGTGGCGACATTACCCAGGGTTTGCCCCGCGTGGAAGAGTTGCTGGAAGCAAGAAAGCCGAAAGGAAGGGCCGTGATGAGTGAGGTGGACGGGACGGTCAAGATCGAGGAGACTCCCCGTGAAATACGCCTGACCGTTATTTCCAAAGGCTCTAAGGTTAGGCAATACGCCACCACTGGCGCTGAACTGGTCTCTGGCGGTAAGACTGGCGAGAGAGTGGCTGAAGGCGACAAGTTATTCACGGACGTGAACGGTGAAGAGATAAAGGCTCCCTTTGCCGGGACGATTACGCTGAAAGACGGCGTCCTGGCGCTGCGCGGACGGGGCAAGGATGTGCGTGAGTATACTACTTCGCCCAACACTACGCTGGAAGTTAAAGACGGCGCCGAAGTTATGGCGGGACAACAGCTGACGGAAGGCCACTTGGACGTACAATCCTTGTACGAAACGGCCGGGGTAAGAGCGGTGCAGCGTTACATACTGCGCGAGGTGCAGCGGGTGTACGCCATCCAGGGCGAGACCATTAACGACAAACACCTGGAGATAATTGTGCGCCAGATGTTGTCCCGGATCAGAGTACACGACGCCGGCGAGACTGACTTGCTCTCCGGGAGAATTGTAGAACTGTCGGAATTTCTGGAAGCTAACGCTAAGGCGGAGACGGAAAAAAAGAAGCCGGCGGTAGGCGAGCAGTTGCTGCTGGGCATTACCAAAGTGTCGTTGACCACCCGCAGCTTCTTAGCCGCGGCTTCGTTCATGGAGACGGCGCGGGTACTTATCGATGCGGCCATTACCGGCCGAGCTGATAATTTGGAAGGACTGAAAGAAAATGTTATTATCGGGCGGTTGATACCCGTAGGGACGGGATATAGAGAACACGAAAGAGAAGAGGCAGCGCCGTAAGGACAATCGGTGCGTGGGTAAGACACTGGTTTAGTGTATACTTCCAGAAGGAGATAATTTTTTGTTTAGGCGATAGGATGTTATTCATCATATGAGATTGAACCCTTTCCGGCGCAAAAAACATAGAACTTCCCGCCGGAGTTCCGTCTCCAGACAAGACAACTGGCTGACCCCGCAGGCCAAAAAAGCCATCTTCGGCATCACACTGCTGGTTTTTTCTCTCATTGCCATACTGAGCTACTTTAATTTGTCCGGCCCGGTGGGAGCATACATCTTGAGCTTCCTGAAGATAGTTTTTGGCTGGCTGGCTTACGTAGTGCCCATCGGCCTGGCAGCCTGGGCGCTGTATTTGGTCTGGCCGCAGCACTTTACCATGAGCCGCTTGCGAGTAGTCGGAATTTTACTGGCGTCGGTGGGTTTGCTGGGGCTTCTTCACATTATCGGGGCTTCCACGGAAGAAGCTCTGCAGGCGGCCTACGAAGGAAGAGCCGGCGGCTATCTGGGTTTTTTGTTAAGCTACCCTTTGAGCCAGGCCGTCTCGCGCGCGGCGTCCGGCATCATATTTGCAGGGGCGCTGCTGGTGGGGCTGATATTGGCCTCCCGCGTTTCGCCGGCTGATGTCTGGGAATGGGTGCGGGGCAGAATGGAGGTCAGAACCGGAGACGGTCGGGAAGAAGAGGAAAGTCCGGAGGGTCAAGACGTGATGGAGCGGGAGGAGGGGAGGCCGCACGAATTCCAGATGAACGCTATCAGCGCTCCCGCGGCGCCGGAGCCGCGGAAGGAAGCTGCGGCACCGCTGACTTCGCACGCCGCCCTGCCAGAGGAGCAGCAAAGATGGGGAGGGAGGCGTCGTTATCGTTCTCGTATGTTGAAGCTGCTGCAGCCGTCGAGCCGGACGAGCAAGCGGGACAAGGATATGGAAAGGCAGACCAAAGAGAATATACGCCGCACGTTAGAAAACTTCGGCATCCAGGTGGAAATGGGAGAAACTAACGTGGGGCCGACGGTAACCCAATACACCCTGCGCCCGGAGGAAGGAACCAAACTAACGCGAATTACGGCGCTGCAAAATGACTTGGCGCTGGCGCTGGCGGCGCATCCTATTCGTATTGAAGCTCCCATTCCCAACAAAGATTTGGTAGGCATAGAGATACCTAATAAGTCGCCTTCTCTGGTGCGCTTGCACGACCTTCTAATCTCACGGGAGTATAAACAAGCGGAGTCGCCCCTGGCTTTTCCGTTGGGCAGGGACGTGTCGGGCAAAGTGGTGGTGGACACCCTGGAGCGCTTGCCCCACCTGCTGATTGCCGGAGCTACGGGAGCGGGCAAGTCGGTGTGCCTACACAACTTGCTTATGTCCTGGATATACAGAAATTCTCCAGAGGTGGTGCGGTTTATTCTGGTAGATTCCAAACGGGTGGAATTGACGCCCTACAACGGTATTCCCCACCTGCTGTCGCCCGTAATTGTGGACGCGGAAAAAACTATACACGCTCTCAAATGGGCGCTCGAGGAAATGGATGTGAGATATAAATTGCTGGAGGAGTCGGGAGCGCGTAATTTACTTTCCTTCAATATCAGTAATCCGGCTGAAGCCAGGCCTTTCATAGCCATCGTTATTGACGAGCTGGCTGATTTGATGGTAAGGCATGGACGGGAAGTGGAAGGCCCCATTGTCCGCCTAAGCCAGTTGGCCAGAGCGGTGGGCATCCACTTGGTGTTGGCCACGCAGCGTCCTTCGGTCAACGTACTGACCGGTCTTATCAAAGCCAACGTCCCTTCCCGCATAGTTTTCTCGGTGGCGTCCCAAGTAGACTCGCGTACCGTGCTGGATATGGCGGGAGCGGAAAAACTGGTGGGCAATGGGGACATGCTGTACTTGTCGGGGGACAAAGCCCGCCCCGTCCGCGTTCAGGGCGGGTTCGTTTCGGAAGAGGAAGTACGGCAGGTGGTGAGAGAAGTTAAAAAAGTGGGGGAGCCAGAGTACAACGAGGCGGTTACCGAGCGACCGCTGGATAGCAGCCGGCCCGGCGCGAGCGAAGCGGACGACCCCCTACTGGAAGAAGCAAAGCGGGTGGTGGTGCGCGAACGCAGGGCCAGTGCCAGCTTACTGCAAAGGCGCCTGCGGGTGGGATACGCGCGCGCGGCCAGGCTGCTGGACATGCTGGAAGAAAAAGGGATTATCGGAACTGCCGAGGGCAATAAGCCTCGTCCCATTCTGGCTGAACCGGAGGAAGGGCGTTCGTCGCGGCCGTCGCCCCTTCCCGTGGAAGACGAGACGCCGTCCGATGGCTGGGAGGAAGAAGATAGAAGCGGGCAGTGGTAAGCAGCCGGGAGGCCGGAGCGGAGCTGCGGGCGGCCAGAAGGAAGAAGGGACTGACGCTGGACGCGGTGGCGTCCGAATTGCGTATACCGCCGGTGCAGCTGGCAGCGCTGGAAGGGGGGGAGGCAGGAGTTTTTGCCGCTGAAGTGTACGCCAGAGGAGCTTACGTCAAGTACGCCCGTTACCTGGGAGTACATCGGCGGGAAAGCTACCACGCTTTTTTGCGCTCCATGTCCGGCACTAGCAGTAAGACAGCCTTAAAACTACCGCGGAAAGTGAGCTGGCTGGAACGCGTTTGGACGCCGGCCGGAGTTATCGTACTGGCAGTGGCGGCGGGCGTCATGGCCGTGACCGGTTATCTGGCCTTTCAAGTGCAGTCATACATGCACGTGCCCCGCTTGCAGCTAATAGAGCCAGACGCGAAGATTGTCCACGGCTCGCGGGTTACCGTGAAGGGCTGGGCTGAAAAGAATGCCCGGGTAACGGTTAACGACGAGACGGTACTACTGGATAAAGAGGGAAAATTTTCGACGGTTATACCGCTTAAAGGGGGAATTAACGTATTGCAATTAAAAGCTGAAGGGGCCTCGGGGCGTACGGCGGTACTAAGGCGGGACTTGCTAGTTGAACGTAAGTGAGCTAGATTGTTAAGATGGTGAAAACCGGCGGTGAACAAAAGGATAAAGAGCGGGGCAAGGGGGCGGCGGTGGCGGCGGCGGTGGATTCCATAAAAGAACGCTTTGGGGAGGGCGCCATTATGAAGCTGGGCGAAGCCAGAAAAGTTGATATCGGCGCTATTCCCACTGGTTCAGTGTCGTTAGACATCGCTTTGGGCATTGGCGGAGTTCCCCGCGGTAGGATTGTGGAGATATACGGGCCGGAAGCCAGCGGTAAATCCACTTTAGCGCTGCACGTTTCCGCTAACGCCCAAAAAATGGGAGGCACAGTGGCTTATGTGGACGCGGAGCATGCCCTGGACCCGCAGTACGCCAGAAAGGTGGGCGTGTCCGTGGATGATTTGCTGATCAGCCAGCCGGACACGGGCGAGCAGGCGCTGGATATAGTGGAAACGCTGGTGCAGTCGTCAGCCATAGACCTGGTGGTAATAGATTCAGTGGCGGCTCTTACCCCCCGGGCGGAGATTGAGGGAGAAATGGGCGATACTCACGTGGGTTTGCAGGCCAGGCTCATGTCACAGGCGCTGCGTAAATTGGCGGCCATCTCCGCCAAGTCAAACACCACCGTGATGTTTATCAATCAGGTTCGCATGCAGATCGGTGTTATGTTCGGAAACCCGGAAACCACCACGGGGGGCAAGGCGCTGAAGTTCTACTCTTCAGTGCGCATTGAAGTGCGCCGACGCGCCACCATCAAAATGGGCGAAAGAATTATCGGTAACCGCGTGTACGGTAAGGTGGTTAAAAACAAGGTGGCCCCGCCCTTTAAAGTAGCCGAGTTTGACATAATGTATAATGAGGGCATCAGCCGGGAAGGCGATCTGGTGGACAAGGGGGTGCAGTATAAGTTGGTGAAGAAAGCCGGCAGCTGGCTCTCCTACGGAGAGATAAAACTGGGCCAGGGGCGCGAAGCCTCCAAGCGGACCTTAAAGAATGACAAAAAGCTGGCCGGACAATTGGAAAAGAACATCTGGCAGGCGGTGGAGCAAGAGGAAAAAGCTGCCGGCGCGGACTAAAAAAACGGTTCCCCTTATTTAAGAAGCAAGAAGCAAAGGGCAAAAAGGTTAAGCTGCCGGCCGCAGGTTACGGGCGGTAGGGTTCCGACCTGATCCCCCAGAGCCAGTTTTTATCGTCATCCGGCGCGCTGCGGTTACGGCGCACCAGGCCGCACTGGCGGCATTGCTGGATTAAGTCCAGCTTGTCAGGATCCATCCCTTCCCAGCCGATAGTGGACATCAAGCCGCCGCAGGTCGACCGCCGGTCTCCCGGCACAAGGCCGTCCACGTGTTTTGAAGTAAAACAATAAGGACAGTGGTTACGGAAAGTGCGGGGAGCAGGGGACACCTGTTTACTACAGGCTGCGCAAGTGAAGGCGTCGTTGCGGGGGATGAAGTTTTTGCGCATTAATTAAATATTAAAGCTCAAATATCAAATCAAATTCAAAATCCCAATGACTAATACCAGCCACACCTGATTAATTCCGCGTCATTCCCGCAAAAGCGGGAATCCAGGCTAATTTCGCTGGATGCCGGATCAAGTCCGGCATGACACCGTGGATGTAAATAGATGCGGTTGGTATAAATTTTATATAGAGGTAACATTGCGGAAGGCCGCTATCCTGGTGGCGGGCCCTTATCGCGGCCCCGCGCTCCCGCGCCGCGCCACCCGTTTATTTGAAGAGCGGCGCGGCATAATATGATATCTATATTTGGATTTTGAACTTTTAGTTTGTCATCGTGGTCATTGACCGCGATAGCCCAACAATCCCATTTCCCTGGCGCGTTTTATCTCGCGGGCCAGCCGGCGCTGGTGCTTGGCACAGGAACCCGTTTTTCTCCGGGGAAGAATTTTATTTTGTCCGCTGATGAAGCGGCGCAGAACCTCCGTGTCTCTGAAGGTCGCGCCTTCAATATTTTTGGCGCACAAAACACAAATCAGATTGGAACCTCTTTTTTTCATAAGTTAGCCGCGGCGGCGCGTTTTAAAACGGGATGTCTTCTATGCGTATTTCTTCATCGGCGGCCGTGGCCACCGCCGGTTCCTTGTCCTGTTTGCCGGCAGGCGGCCGCGACGAGTCTTCCGCCGAACCTGGCGAGACGTCTTGGTTGGCCTGGAAAGGCGGCCGGCTTTGCGAGCCCGCGGGAGGGCTTCCTAGCATAATCATGTTGTCGGCCACAATCTCGGTCCGATAATTCTTTTTCCCGTCTTGGTCCTCCCAGGACCTCGTTTGCAGATATCCCTCCACGTACACTTGCCGCCCCTTAGACAAGTACTGGGCGCAAATTTCGGCCAGGCGGCGCCAGGCTACCACGTTATGATATTCCACTTTGTCTTGCTGGGTGCCCTGTTGATCCTTCCAGATGCGGTTGGTGGCCACAGCGAAATTGGTTACCGATACTCCCTGGGGAGTGGTGCGCGCTTCCGGTTCCCGCGTCAGACGGCCGATAACCATGACTTTATTAAGATCCATACTTATAAACTAAGGCGCCGCGTTCATAAAGTAAAGGATTTGTTTTACTTGACTTCTTCATCAAGAACCTGCTCTATCTTTTCTTCAACTTCACTCATAGTAACCTCCTTAGCCGGCTTCTTGGCCTCGTCTTTACGCTTCCCGTCCTGTTTCTTTTCGGAGGCCTGGTCAAGGATAGCTGCCGGAACCTCTTTGCGCAAAGGAGTCTTTAGTATCATTGCGCGTAGCAGGTCAGACTGTTTCCGTAGTTGCAAGCGCAGCTTCTCCGCCTGTTCCGGCTCCAGCTCGGCCTGTATCGCGCGCAGCCATGCCACACGTTTGCCCATTAGGGGATAGTGCAGCCGTCGCCGGCTGCCGGGAGCGTCCGTGGCGGGATAGCTTTGAATAATCCGTCCCTTTAAGTCGGCTATGAACTTATCAACGGCTTCGTCAAGCCTGTCTTTAGCCGCCTCGTCCAATTCCGGCCGGGCGGTGTAGGTGATTTCATATTCAACCATAATCCAGCTCATATTATAATCATGCGTTCTTTTTGTCAATTACCAGTCTTGTCTAACACAAGATGGGGCTGAAATGAGTTTCGGTTTCCAATACAAAAT
>CAZLVG010000008.1:0-29291 GCA_964562905.1 uncultured Candidatus Saccharibacteria bacterium
GTCGGGCGGGATGAAGCGGCGACTGGTGATCGCCCGGGCGCTGATCAGCGACCCGGACATGCTGGTATTGGACGAGGCTACCAGCGCTCTGGACGCGGCCTCGGAGCGCCAGGTGCAGGCGGCGATTGACAGCGTGATCCGGAACCGGACGGCGCTGGTAATCGCTCACCGTTTGTCTGCGGTGGTAAACGCGGATCTTATTTACGTTATGCACGAAGGAAGGATAGCGGAAAAAGGCCGCCATAGTGAGTTGCTTAGGCGGGACGGCATATACAGGCATCTCTGGGAGCTGCAGACAGTATAGCCGGTAGATGTTAAGTAAGTGCCGGAAGTTTGTTATTTGCGGCTAATACGTGTTAATTACTTAATAAGATATGAACGACGGCATGAAAGTACTGGTGGCAGGCGGCGCCGGCTATATAGGCGGCGCCGTAGTTGACGCTTTACTAGCTAGAAATATTCCCTGCACCGTGTATGATAATCTTCTGTATGAGCACCAGTACCTGAAGCTGGTGGATTTCATACGCGGCGACATCAGAGACACCGGCAAGTTAAAAAAAGTCCTGCCGGGGTACAGCCATGTTATTTGGCTGGCCGCTGTGGTGGGAGACGCGGCTTGCCGGATACGGCCCGATTTAACATCGGCGGTAAATACAGAGGCAGTTAAATGGCTGGCCGCTAATTATGACGGCCGCGTTATCTTTCCTTCCACCTGCTCTGTTTACGGGCGAAGCAGACATTTGATTAGTGAAAACAGCGCGGTAAATCCACTGTCTCATTACGCCAGAACCAAACTGGAAGCCGAGGCATACTTACAGCAACCGCGCCATCTAATTTTAAGACTGGGGACAGTTTTCGGTGTTGGCGACACTAATTCGCGGTTGCGCATGGACCTGGTGGTGAATTATATGACTGCTTCGGCGCTGACGAAAGGTAAGCTATCCGTGTGCGGAGGTACGCAGTGGCGGCCCCTGATACACGTCAAAGACTTGGCTAAGGCCATGGTGGATAATTTAGACAAAAAGACACACGGCGTGCACAATTTAAGCGCTGTTAACCTGCAAATTAAGGACTTGGCGGAGATTGTGCGCGGCGCAACCGGCTGCGCGGTAGAGCATACACCAGGACAGTTTGAAGACCAGCGAAATTACCGTGTATCCAATAAAAAATCCTTGGCCAGCGGAGTTTTTACACTGCCCAAAGTCCGGAACATACAGTTTGGGGTGGGGGAAATTGCCGATTTGATTGGTTCCGGCAGGATTAAATACACGGACAATGATATATATTTTAATGAAAGGCATATAGCCAATCTTTATAGGCAAAAGGAATTTGTATAGAAAACCACAACTGATGGAGGGAGGCGTTGCTCTTGACGAACGAGGGCGGACATCTTTCGTCAACGGGTTTCGCTTTGAGAATATCAGGCGTTTTTACATAGTCCAGAACCACCGCGTTGACACTGTAAGGGCCTGGCACGGCCACCTGCGGGAAGAAAAATATGTGTATGTTGCGGCGGGACGGGCCATTGTGGCCGCTGCCGGGCTGGCGGAAGACGGACGCCTGGACAGTAACGCCGAAATATTTCGTTATGTCATGTCTTCTCAAGAGCCCCAGGTTTTGTACCTACCGGCTGGCATGGCTAACGGCTGGAGAGCGCTGGAGGATGGAACCAGGTTGATTTTTTTCTCCACATTGTCACTGGAGGAAACAAAAATGGACGACTTCAGATTCCCGCACGATTTCCTGGGCATGGAAGTATGGCAGGCTTAAAAAAAGTGTTGCTTTTAGGCGGTACGGGGATGCTGGGAAACGGCATTTACAGTGTGCTGAAGGACAAGTGCGAGATGACGGTGACAGTCCGCGACGAGGAGGAGCAAAAGATATTAGAAGAGGCTTATCCTTCGGTTAAAAATCATACCGTACGGCACCTGGAGCTGGAGCCTGTTTATAACGATTACGCGAATAAACGGGGAGATCCCGGTGATTACTTACAAACATTTCTGGACGGGATTGGCGAGGTAGATTGTGTGATAAACGCGATTGGCGTTATCATACCGCACTCTCTTAACAATCCGGCGTTGACGTTTTTTATTAACGGGGCTTTCCCTCACATTTTAGCCGGGATTTTCAAGAACAAGCTTATCCACGTAACAACAGATTGCGTTTTCAACGGCCAGGAAGGTTTTCCCTACGACGAAAATTCGCCCCCGACCCCGGTTGATATTTACGGGCTGTCGAAAAGCCTGGGCGAGCCGCGCGGGTGTCTTACGCTGCGCACGTCACTCATCGGGCGCGAAATACAAGGCTTTGCCAGTCTCCTGGAATGGTTTTTGCGGCAGAAGGGAAAGACGATACATGGCTTTACCGGCCACTTTTGGAACGGGGTTACCAACAAGCAGTTCGCTGACATTTGCCTGCAAATAATGGAAGACAGAGATAAATTTTCCGACCAAGGGCTATTTCATGTATTCTCAAACACCGTTTCCAAATACGATATGCTGATAAGGTTTCGCGAGAAATTTAATATTGACTGCGAGATAATCGCGGATAACTCAAAAGGGTTGAATCGCACTTTGAGCACGGTTTGTGATTTGCGCGAAAAGCTTGATATAGCCAGTTTTGAGGCAGCAGTGGAGGATTTATAGTTATGAAGAAGTTTAAGCTCGTAACCCTGTTGGGCATAAGACCCGACATTATCCGGATGCACAAGTTAATCAGGATGCTTGACGAAGGCCAGGATCAGCATAATTACCGCCATATATTCGTGCATTCCGGGCAGCACTTTGATTACGAACTGGATAAGGTTTTTTATGAGGAGCTTAGGGTCCGCCATCCAGACATTAACCTGGCTCTGGGCGCGGACTTGAAAGCAGAAGGAAGAACAGGCCCGGCACACCAGGCCGCGCGTTTGTTCGCGCGCGTTGATCAGTTGATAGACGAAATAAAGCCGGATGCCATTTTATATCTCGGGGACACGAATACAACCGCTTCCTCCCTGGTAGCGGCTGTCAAAAACGTACCGGTGATACACATTGAAGCCGGCGGCCGCAGTTTTGACTGGCGCATGCCTGAAGAAAAAAACAGGCTTACCATCGACCACATGTCTGACGCGCTGTACGTATATCTGGACCGCTACCAAGAAATATTGTTACACGAGGGTATTGCGCCTTCCAGGATTACGGTGGTAGGCAATATCATTACGGACGCCATAAAAGAATTTAACCTCTTGGCCGGCCAAAGAAAGGCCGCGGAAAAATTGGGCGTCAAAAAAGCGCCCTACGCTCTATGCACCTTGCACCGGCAGGAGAATGTGGACGATAAAGACGTTTTAGTCAGAAAAACAAAAGATCTGATACGCCTGGCGCGGGAATTGACGGTGGTCTGGCCGGTTATGCCGCGGGCGCGAAAGAAACTTGAGGAATATAACTTATTACCTGCGTTGCAAAAATCTGAAATAATCAGAACCAAGCCCCTGGGCTTTTTGGATTTCATGAATCTGGAGCAAAACGCCAAACTTATTGTCACAGATTCCGGCACTGTGCAGGAAGAAGCTCTGATTATGGGCGTACCTTGCCTGGTTATCCGGCGCTCAACTGAACGGCCGGAGACGATTGAGGCGGGAGCAACTGTTATGTCTGACACTGATTTATATAGCCACGCCCTGGCGGCCATGAACATGGAAACGGGTTGGGACAGAAGCGTGCTAAATCCCGGAGGCGGCAGCCCGAGTGAGAGAATTTACCATGATCTTATGAGTAAAATCAGTGATGGTTTTTTTGGGCAATCGCGTGACTATGAATTTTTAAAAGATAATCCTTTTGTTCCGGAATGTTACGGAAAAAAGTAATAGGTAATTTATGAAGGCTGGCATAAAAACACCTCTCATCACGGTAGGCGTAGCTCATTTCAGGGACGTGGATTTTGTATTGAACAGCCTGCATTGCCTGCGGCAACTGACGCGGAACCCGTATAAGGTTCTGATCCGTGACAATAATTCGGGTAGGCGTTGCCTTCGCCGCCTGGAGACAGGGGCCAAGAAATATGACAATGTGTATATTTACAGCGCCGGCAAGGATTTTAATTTGAGAGGAGGGCTGGCTCACGGTACCGCTCTTAATGACTTGGTCAGCAGAATAGAAACGCCTTACGGCGCAATTCTGGATGCCGACTGCACGTGGCTGATTAAGGGATGGGACCGGATATTGCTGGATAGACTGGATGAACAAGTAAAGATAATCGGGACGCAAACAACGCTGGAAGAAAGGCAGGATTTTCCTTTTATTTACGGCGTGTTGTTTGAGACGGAAGTTATGAAAGACTTAAATATTGACTTCAGGCCCAGGAAAGAGCCGTATGTCCGCGATACGGCCTGGGAGATGAAAGAAAAATACATTAAGGCCGGTTATCGGGGAGTTGTAATCCCAATAAAGAACACGCGCACTTATAAGAAGGGGCCGTTTCGCGACGTCATATGCACGGAGTTTTATTTAGAGGGCTTCAATCATATTTTCGCTTCCCACTTTGGCCGGGGCTCCACGCTGGGCTCGGCCAAGTACCAGAAAGGCGCGAGTCTGGCCAGCTTTCTCTACCGGCTTCCGGTACTTGGCCGCCTGCCCCGGCAGTGGAAAGGACAGAGCGAAAGAAAGAAGTGGATTAAGATATGCCGCAACATAGCGGACAGCCAGATATAAAAATCTTCCGTGTTTAATTTCAACTATTACTTGTGGGCCTCCTACCGCCGGCGGATGCTGGATGGCTTGCAGCGGCGGCACAAACATTTATATACCGGTGTGGTACTGGACATCGGCGGCCGGGACCGGGGAGCGTTTAAAAAGCCCAGGGATAAAGTTGACCGGTGGATATTCGTTGACAGCGAGACGAGCAGAAATCCTGAAATAGTGGCTGACGTGGCTAACATGGACATGGTGGGCGACGACAGCGTCGACGTAGTCAACGCTATTGAATTGTTTGAGCATGTGGCCCGGCCTGAAGCCGGCTTAAGAGAATGTTATCGGGTTCTTAAGAGGGGCGGGGTTATGCTGCTGTCAGCTCCTTTCCTGGCGGCGGTGCACGCGGACCCGTCAGACTATCAGCGGTGGACTGAAGCTAAGTGGAGGCGGGAGCTGGAAATAGCCGGTTTTGCCGTGGAACGGTGTGTGGTTATGGGCCGGTTCTTTACTCATGTCATGGAAGCTAAAAAAACTTTGGTTAAGCGGCTGCCGCGCGTGTTCAGAACGGCCGTGCAGCTGGCCGCCTACCCGCTTATGGACCTGATAGCGCGTCTTGACAACACCAGTTGGGTGGCTAGGGACGACAAGCTGAAATCATTCCACGGCGGATACTTTATAGTGGCGCGCAAGTTCGCCTCTTAAGTCCGGTTTAGCAGCCGCAGCCGGACGCGCATCTTAGCGATTTTGGTTTTGGCGGCAAAATTTATCCGCGAGGGGCAGTAGCGGCCTTCGGCCGCGTGGCGGTGGATTTTTTGGGCGAAAGCCAGGTATTGCTTAGCCGCCTGGGCTATGGTAAAGCGGGGCAGGTTTTGCTGGTAGGCGGGAAGATTTCGAGCCACCAGGTCAATTTTTTGGATGACGTCCGCCTGTCCTTCAAAAAGCTCGCCGCCGCCTTGAACCAGCTCCGGATGGCCTCCGCTGCGTAAGGCTGCGGCGGGCAGGCCGCAGCTTATGGCTTCTATTAAAGCGTTGGAGCAGGGGTCGTTGCGGGAGGCGGTAAGGTAAATATCATGCTGGCGCAGCAGGCCGGCCAACTGACGGGGCGGCACCGGCTTGACATGCCTGATATTTTGAAACTCAACGGGACTGTTGCCGGCAAAAATCATAGTATAGCGGGAAAAGTCCAGGTTTTGATCCAGATACCGGTAAACGTCAAAGCCCTTGCGCGGATTGGCAGACCAGGAGGTGGCGATGAGCTTTGTTCTTTTGGCCACCTGCTGGAGTGAACCTGCTCGCTCATTCTCGGCCGCTCCAGCGGCGGCCTCCGAGGGTCGAGGCTTCCTCGCCCCTCGCTGCGCTCGGGGATCAAGCCGAGGGGACCTCTCAATCCGCTCACAGAGCACTCCACTAGGTGGCTGGCTAGTGAATATCTCTGGATCCGCCGCGTTGTGAATGATTGTTTGGTAAGGGGCGTTGATTTGAGCAATTTTGTTGTTCTTGGTTTTTGACCAGTTAGATTGGTAGATTACCCCATCGGCAAAGATGTTGATGAACTTGTACAGGGCGTAGTCAAGTCTGGAGTTGATGCCGCGGATGAGGGAGATGGGCCCGTCAATGCGGGCGATAATAATTTTATTCGGCTGGCGCGATTTGATTTCGGGCACCTGCTTTAACAACCACGGCAGGTTTCCGGGATTCATGTTTACGATAACGCTTCGCGCGTCTGACGGTTTTTCAGCGTAGTTATTTTGACGGAGCAGCTGGCGGCGCAGTGCCCGCAAAAACTGATTGCCGCCGCCCCACGGCCCCTGCTTAAACGGATACAGTACGTGCAGCAGCATATTCCTTTATTACATCAGCAAAGAATTTTTCATAGCGGGGTATTACCTGCCCGCATTCGTAAGACAGCGCGGTCTGGTAATGCTGATCCAATACTTCAGGATATGGCAGGTTTAACCTCTTCGCGGCCTGGCGCGGGTCGGAGAAAATGACTCGTGGCGATAAGACGTCCGCCATCCCCACATAAGTAGAATAAATTTTGGTGCGCGTGGCCATGGCTTCCAGAATGGCCTGCGGTCCGCCCTCGTGGCGGGAGGTAACCAGATAATAGTCAAGACAGTTGTACAGCTCGTTCATGGCGCCGTACGGCATATGCCCGAAGCTGCGGTGGGGAACAGATTTAGCCGACAGGCGGCTTTCTACATAGTGGCGGCGCGGTCCCGTCAGGACTACGAATACTTTGTTCCTGTCCAGTTTTTCCAGGGTGTCGCATAATATGTCCGGCCCTTTTTCCAATTTAGGGGAGACAAGATCGGCTTCAGTGTCACGTTGAAAACTGCCAATAATGGTTTTGTCCGCCGGCAAGTCGTGTTTCAGCCGCGCCTTTCGCCGCCGGGCGGAAGAAAGCGGAAAATACTCTCTGGTATCAATCCAGTAAGGCATAATTTTTATGGGCTTGGTCGTGAACTTCCTGATATAAGGGAGGTTAATTGGGGATGATGTCTGCCAATAATCGGTAAGCCGGTCAAGAAGTTCGATCCGGGGAAGCCAGACATTTTTTTTGGAAGGTGTTAAGTGGTGGACAGTAGTTACGATCGGTACCTGCCTTATGCTCCTCCGGCGGTTTACCAGCTGCGGCAAGAAGCGAGCAGCTGCCTCGGGGAGGTTCAGCAGAGAAAAGAGACGGTTGTAGTAGGAAAAAATCCAGATCAGTTCAGCTTTGGCAGGCGTGTCCGTAAAATCCAACTTAGTGTAGCGGGTGAATTGATTAATCGCATTTTTGGGATACCAGTTACTTGCCGTATCGGCCAGGGCAAATATATTCATCAGATATTATTGCGACTCCTCAAAATAATGTGTAAATGAGCGGGGCCAGTGTTGAACTTTCCGCGAACACCAGAAAAATGCCCAGCAGCAACAGGAAAGTAACTATGGGCAGCAGCCACCATTTCTTTTGGTGTTTTATAAACTCCCAGAATTCAGCCAGTATGCTTAACTTGGACATGACAAGCAAGGTTAATTATGTTCCCTATCACTGATTTTCTGCAAAAGTTTTTGTTCTGCCGGCGATAAGCTATACACCTTTTCCTGACGGTCAAAGAGGTTTTTCTTAAAAGACAGCAGACCCTCCATGTCATTTTCAGAAACCTGTAACACCGTTATGTCCGGCTCGGAGTATTTGGCCCGCTTCGCAAACAGCGAAGCCTCATCCGTGATGGTATACCCGGCTACGCCGGCGTTAACTGGCTCTATGTCAGGATATTGTCTGGCAAGGAGTTCGGGGTATGTGGCATGATTGCCGACATAGGCTCCGAAAGTGTAGGAGTCGCCGAGAAAAATTACACGCTGTTTTGTCTTGGGAGATGTGATATCCTGCGCTGATCTCAAGCCCTGGCTGTTAGTTACTACCTGATACGGCAGACGAGGATTGTATATCCAGGTTTTGTTCTGGTTCGGCTTAAGGTCGCCCAGCAGCGTGGCGCGCTGGCTGAAGCTGTGGGACGAGCGGTATCCGGAAAACGGTACCAGCTCGTTGCGCAGCGCCGAGGCGATAAGACGGTTGCCGTAGCGGGAGAAATGAGCGTCTTCCGGTAACAGGTACACGTCCTGGCTGTCGTAGCGGGAAAGACGTTCGGTAAGATCGATAAAGATAGCTTCTTCCTGGCGGGCCAGATCCCGGTAGAATGAACGCAGTCTGGGTCCTCCAGGTCTGGCTGCCGTATCATGATAGACTGGCAGATACAGCACTATCAGCCGGGAATCTATTTGTCTGGCCGTTTCGGCTAGTTGGTGGAAATTATCCTCATATTCGTGCTTCAGCTCTGACAGCAGAGGCTTTCCGATATCAGTGTAGAGAGCGTTTTTAATCAGTTGTGCCTGGGCGTCATCGGCCTGTTGAGAAGCCTGAAATAGCAACACTTTTTGTTTTAAGTATTTTGCGGCGGCGGCAGTGGCCAGCTTGTCATTACTGACAACGTTAAAGTGTATGATCCGCAGTCCGGCTTCGGCAGTCAGCAGGAGTACCAGCAAGGGTATAAACGCGAACACCGCTGGTCTGATGCGTGCTGGTATGTTCATAGCGTAATCAATAATATCATACTTGGCCGGAGCACCCGGTGCCGTTAGTATGGATGTATGAATATCCTGGGCGTTTCGGCTTTTTATCACGACAGCGCGGCCTGTCTTGTGCGCGACGGAGAGATAATTGCCGCGGCACAGGAGGAGAGATTCTCCCGGCTGAAACACGACCCTTCTTTTCCGTCAGAAGCGGTAAAATATTGTTTGAAAGAAGCCGGCCTGAAAAGCAGCGGGCAGCTGGATTTCGTGGTTTTTTACGACAAGCCCTTTTTAAAGCTGGAAAGGATTCTAACTACGTATTTGAGCTACGCGCCCCGGGGCCTGGGATCTTTTGTAAAATCGATGCCCGCCTGGATAAAGCAAAAGATATGGATAAAGGAGATTATTCGCCGCGAGCTGGATTTTGAGGGGACAATTCTGTTTACAAAACATCACGAGGCACATGCGGCATCGGCTTTTTTTCCTTCGCCGTATGACAGGGCGGCTATCTTGACGGTGGACGGCGTGGGTGAATGGCCGACGACCAGCTTTGGGGCGGGTGAACACAATAAGATTGTTCCCATTGCCGAATTAAACTTCCCTCATTCATTGGGGTTGCTGTATTCGGCTTTCACTTATTACACTGGATTCAAAGTGAACTCGGGCGAATACAAAATGATGGGTTTGGCCCCTTACGGAGAACCCAGATATGCCGACCTCATTTTACGCGAATTAGTGGACTTAAAAAATGACGGTTCTTTCAGGCTGAACATGAAATATTTTGACTTTGCGGCCGGCTTGAAAATGACGAATGGAAAATTTGACGCGTTATTCCAGTCGTCCCCCCGGAAGCCGGATGAGCCGGTGAGCCAGTCGTATATGGATATGGCCGCCTCAATTCAGAAGGTAACGGAAGAGATCATGCTGAAAATAATACGTCATGTACACAGAATTACGGGACGCCGAAAACTGTGTCTGGCAGGCGGCGTGGCTCTTAATTGTGTAGCTAATGGAAAAATATTGAGGGAGGGGCCTTTCGATGATATATGGATACAGCCGGCTGCGGGTGACGCGGGAGGCGCGTTGGGGGCGGCTCTCTCTGTTTGGTATCAGTACTTGGACAATGCCCGCCAGCCTCGCGCAGGGGACGATTGCCAGAAAAGGTCTTATTTGGGACCCGCGTACGGGGATAGGGATATTGCCCGTTCACTTAAGCGGCAAGGGGCTGTGTTCGGCAAGCTTCGCCCTGACGAGCTGGTGGAAAAAGTGGCCGGACTCATAGCTGAAGGAAAAGTTGTGGGTTGGTTTCAAGGCCGTATGGAATTCGGACCCCGGGCGCTAGGGGCAAGATCAATTCTGGGCGATGCCAGGAACGAAGAAATGCAAGCCAGGATGAACATGAAAATCAAGTTTCGGGAGAGCTTCAGGCCGTTTGCACCGTCGGTGCTGGAAAGCAGGGCGGCGGACTTTTTTGATATCGACAGGCGCAGCCCTTACATGCTGTTAACCGTCTTTGTTAAAAATAACCATCGTACCCGAAATCGCTCGTCACTGGACAGGGCCAGGGGCCTTGAAAAAATGAAGGTGGTCCGTTCTGATCTCCCGGCGGTAACTCACGTTGACTATTCGGCCAGAATTCAAAGTGTAAGCCATAACTCGCATCCGTTGTATCATAAGTTGATCAAGCAATTTGACGATAAGTATCATTGCCCGGTGATTATAAACACTTCCTTTAACGTCAGGGGCGAACCTATAGTATGCACGCCGCGGGACGCTTTTCTGTGTTTTATGCGCACGGACATGGACTGTCTGGCGATTGGCAATTATTTACTGTATAAGGAGGAGCAGCTTGTTTCTGCCGATAGAGTATGCGTAAAAAATTACCCCTCACACTAGGCGCCGGACCGGCGCCGCCCGTGCCGGCCGTGAAAAAGTTTGGCCTGCTGATAGGAAGCTTGCTGGCATTGGCCGGTAGCTGGCAACTGTACGTTACGTCCCATTCCGTATATTTAGCAGCAACAGCGGCGGGTGTGCTGATGGTAGCGGCGGGCCTTGTCAGGCCTGCGTGGCTGAATCCTGCTTACCGGCTATGGATGACAATGGCGCTGGCGGTTGGGTGGCTTATGACCAGGCTGATTCTGGCCGTTGTGTATTATGCCGTTGTGGTACCGATAGGGTTGGTTATGCAAGTAACGGGCAGGCAATTGCTGCAACTTAACACGCAGCCGGACAGAAATAGCTACTGGGCATATGTAAAAACGCCGGGCTGTGGCCCAGAGGCTTCTAACTACGAAAAACAGTTCTGATCAGGCTTGGCAACACAATATATTTCGCTGAAACGGATTGACAGGCGGTGGACTTTCAGCCCCGCCTCCGCCAGCTCGCGGCGCAGTGATTTTTCAGTGTATTCAGTATAGTGCGTCGGATCCAGGCGATATTCAACTCCCAGCTCTTTTTTGAGCGGCACCAGCCAGTCGCGGTCAATTGCAGGAACGCGTATTAGAAAGTTATCGGCGGTGGAGGATAATTTCCGCAGGAATTCTACTCTGCTTTGAATATGCTCCAGGGTGTTACTAATAATTAATACGTTAAATCTTTCTTTAAAATCATAAGTTGTGGCGTCACCTTCTACGTAGGTCAGATTGGACCTGCTGTATTGCCGCCGCGCAATATTAAGATGTCGCTGGTTAATATCTATACCGGTTACCTCGCGGGCTTTGGCGGCCACGTCGCGGGCCAGCAGGCCCAACCCGCAGCCGACGTCCAGCACGGTATCTGTTTTCTGTATGTTATCAAGAAAAAACTGGTGATAGCGCGTGAGCCGGTGCTTGGGGTGAACGCCGTTTTCCAAAGCGAAGTACGTTATCCATCGGCGCAGGAAATTGTCCAGGCGCAGCAAGTAGCGGAGGATAACTTTTCTCATAGGCTGTTTAATACTTTTTCATATTCGGCGGCCGTTTTAACCATATTGAATTCTTTGGCGGACGCGGCCGCCGCCTGCCGGTAGACCGGCAGGCGGCGGCTGACCCAGGCAATAGCGGTGGCGAATTGACGGCAGCTGTCTTCGGTAAACGGATACGAATCTCGGAAGGGGTTATGACGAGGCATGGCAACGACCTCACCGCTTGCGCCGGACTTTACCAGCTCTGGTATACTGCCGCGGTTAAAGGCCACCACCGGCAATCCGGCCGCCAGCGCTTCCAGTACCGCGTTGGGGCAGGCGGATTGGTCGGAGAATAGAAAGATGTTGTGCCTTACCAGTTCAGAGGTAAGCTCGGCGTTGGTTTTAGCACCGTGATAAGTAACGCGCGCCTCGCCTTCAACTTGCTTAAACAGCGGCTCCAGGTTGCCTGTGTGGGGTCCGTAAACGTGGAGGTGGTACGGGATGTTAAGGCGCTTTACCGACTCCAGGATCGGTTTTATCTGGTCAAAGCGGCGGAAAGCGGCGGCCGTTGCTAATTGCAAAGGAGATCCGTCGGGCGCCTTTGCTTTTTGCCAACGCGGGGCGGCGGGGTCCAACTCCACGCCGTTATAGATGACACAGGTGCCGTCTGTCCTTTTGCCTAGCATTGTTTGACAGGACAACCTGGCGAACCGGCTTTGATAAATAACGTGGTCGGCCAGAAAATTGTGAATGATTCGCGCCTTGAGGTTTTTTAAAAAATACAGCTTGCCTTTCCGGCCGGGTAAACCTGGGTGATAGACGCCGTCCAGGCGCTGTATTATGCGTTTGCCCCGCAGCCTGGCGTAAGCCAGTAAGGCCAAGGAACATTTTTCGACCACCAGCAGGGCGTCAAAATCGCGCGCGAAAGCGTAAGTAACCCTGTGCTTGCGCCGAGCCAGCTCTCTGGCCAGGCCGGCCAGGAACGAGGACGGCCCGCCCGTAAAAAAAGGATGGTAAGGAATGTAAATTTTCATATCAGGCTTGATTTTGCCTGAATTAAACGTAATATGAGGCTAGGCTTATGGCAAAAAGCTGTGTGGATATTGTGGTAAATGAAGAACAGGCCCAGGATGTTGTCAACATCGGACATAAGGTGTATTGGCCTTTGACGGGTTTTTTGAGAAAGGAAGAGCTTGACAGCGTGGTGAACACGATGCGGTTGCCGGACGGTTCAGTGTGGCCTATGCCGGTGCTTTTAGACCTATCAGACGAAGCTTACCACGAGGCGTTGGGACACAGCAGCGTCCGCCTGGTTAGCCGCCAGCGGGAACCGCTGGCGGTACTTCAGGACATTGAACTGTATAAGTACGATAAGAAAGATTTGGTAAGCAAGGTCTTCAAAACGGCTAATCCTGCCCACCCCGGCGTGGCAAAAGTTTACCGGATGGGTGGATACCTGGCGGGCGGTAATGTCCGTTTGATTGGCAAGCATAAATTGAAATATACCCGCTACAGCTTTACCCCCGAAGAAACAAAAAAGTTATTTGCTTCCCGCGGGTGGAGAACGGTTGCTTCGTTTCAGACAAGGAACGTTCCCCACCGCGGACATGAATATTTGCAAAGCCAGGCCTTGTTGGAAGCAGACGGTTTATTTATCCAACCGGTAATTGGCCGAAAAAAGACAGGGGATTTTCGCGATGAAGTGATCATCAGGGCTTATGAGGAGTTTATCCGCGGCGGGTATTTGGGGAGCAATGTGTGTCTGGGCGTGTTGTCTTTAAGTATGAGATACGCCGGTCCCCGCTCGGCTGTGTGGCATGCCCTGATCAGAAGGAACTATGGCTGCACTCATTTTGTGGTGGGGCGCGATCATGCCGGCGTTGGCAATTACTATGGCTCTTATGAAGCGCAGAATGTCTTTGACTTGTTCTCGTCGGATGAGCTGGGGATCAACATACTGAAATATGAGAACGCTCATTACTGTGACAAGTGCCGGCAGGTGGTTTTCGAGAACTCGTGCCGTCATGATGACAGATCCTTTGTGTTTTTCAGTGGCACGCAAATTCGCGACATGCTGACTGACAACCGTCCGGTTCCCCCCGCGATAATGCGTCCGGAGGTGGTCAAAGTTGTGCGCGAGTCACCGGACGCTTTTGTAAAATAAAAAGTTTATGGACGCGCCAAGCGGCAGATACATACTGGACCAGGGATTTGTAATTTGGCTGACTGGCCTTTCCCAGTCCGGGAAGACTACTGTCTCCCTCGGGCTTGAGAAATTATTAAAGGAGGCGGGGATAAAGACGGAGAGATTGGACGGGGATGTTGTGCGCCAGTCATTGTGTAAAGACCTGGGGTTCACCAGTCAGGACAGAAATAAAAATATAGAGAGAGTCACTTACGTGGCTAAGTTATTGAGCCGCAATAAAATAGCCGTTTTAGTCGCCTTTATATCCCCCTACCGTCTTCACCGCTTGAACGCCCGGCAGGAACTTACGAATTTTATTGAAGTTTATGTTAATTGTCCCCTGGAGACGTGTGAGGCTCGTGACAAAAAGGGTTTGTATCACAAGGCGCGCAGAAGGGAGATTGATAACTTTACCGGTATTAGCGATGCGTACGAAGTGCCCGATAATCCTGATATTGAGATTAGGACAGACAAAATGGAGCCGGATGACTGCGTGAAGGTTATTCGGGATTATTTGTTATCCAACAGTTACTTAAGGACGGAGGCGGAAGCGGTTGCCGCTGGGGGTTGATTGGCGCAGGCAAGCTGCGCCGGTCTACGGCGCTGTGTTCTTATCGACTGGATAATTCAGGCGGGAAAGATCTGCGTTCAGCAGCTGCTCGAGCCGGGCATTGGATGGGCCGTATATTGCCGATAAATATGAATACGATCGCAGCCTCTTAATATCTATTTCCTTAGTGTGGCGAAAGATTTTATTCAAAATTGTGGTGAGACGCTTCTTGGCTGAATAGTACAGATGCTGGTACCTCTTTGGTACAAGGAGGCGTGATAAATAATTAATACAGCGCCAGAAGCCTAACACGATCGCGTATTTAGTGCTCTCGTTAATAGGGCCGGCAGCAGCTGCCGGTTTGACAGACGGTACTTCCAGAAACCGGCAGATGTTATTAATGAAATCGTCACGCCCGGCTTTCAGATTCTCCAGGAATAGCACCCGTACCCGCTGCCTGCCGAACAATTTTGTGTAATAGTCAACTACGGTGTCGTATTTGAGATGGTTTATCAGCCCTTTTTCTTGTGATATGAACTGTTCTAAGCTCCTGTGCTCGTGTCCCTTCACGGCCACGCGGAAAGTGTATATTGAAGTGAGATAGTCCAGCTGGTTCCTGATTACTATGAGAATCTTAGCGCGCGGGAACACGTGCCGCAGGTTTTTGGCCGTGGTGAACCGGTTGATAGATTCGCGGCCGTGCGGATGGCCTGACAGCTCTTCGTGGCTGATGACGGTGGTGTTAAATAATTTCCTGTTTCCTCGACCTATTTCCTGACGCAGCCAATCGTGGATAACCGCGGGGTCGGGGCATGTTTCCGATTCGATCATATCAAGCATTTCCCTGTGATTGCCGCTGAAGTAGACGTAGTTGACTGGCAGAGTCGGAAATACACACTGTTGCAGATAGGTGCTGGCGGATTTATGGAATCCTATGTGTATAACAATATTATTTCCATTCATGGCAGTTAGTGTGTTGATACGAAGACGCTGGTAAAGAGGCTTGATTTTGCCTGAATTAAACGTAATATGAGGCTAGGCTTATGGCAAAAACATTAGCTTGTCGGGGAGCTGGACATTCGTGCGGCTCCTGCCGGATTTTATCAAGCGAGTCGCTAAGTTGCTAAGATTACTTTATGAGCCAATGGTTGGTAACGGGAGGGGCGGGGTTTATCGGCAGTAACCTGGCGCGGGAGCTGGTACGGCGGCGCCAGGGAGTGGCGGTACTAGACAATCTTTCCACGGGCGACCGGAAAAATCTGGAAGACATTAAAGACAGGATAAGGTTTTTCAAAGGCGATATCAGAGAGCCGCGCGACGTGAAAAGGGCGGCGCGGGGGGCGGACTACGTGCTGCACCAGGCGGCTTTGAGGGCGGTACAGCGCTCGGTGGACCATCCCCGGGCCACTAACGACAACAACATAACCGGAACCCTTAACGTGCTGCTGGCCGCCAAAGACGCGCGGGTAAAAAGGGTGGTGTTTGCTTCTTCTTCTTCCGTATATGGGAACATAATGGAGCCCAGGCAGGTGGAGATGTTGACGCCGCGGCCGGCCTCACCGTACGCTCTGACCAAGCTTACCGGCGAACATTACTGCCGGCTGTTCTGGGAAATATACGGGCTGGAGACGGTGTCGCTGCGCTATTTTAACGTCTTCGGGCCCTACCAGAACCCTGAATCCAAATATTCCGCCGTTATCCCCATTTTCGTTAAATGTTTGCTGTCCGGCCGGCCGCCGGAAATACACTGGCACGGGCGGCAAAGTCGGGATTTCACCTACGTGGATAACGTGGTACAGGCCAACATCAGGGCGGCGCGCGGTAAAGACATAGAGCCGGGGGACGCGTACAACATAGGCAACGGGGAGAACACATCCATCAATCAGTTATATAAGCAGCTGCAAAAAGAGCTGGGGGTGTCAGTGAAGCCAAACCGGACGGTCAAGCGGCAGGGAGACGTGCCGAAAACGTATGCCGACATCCGCAAGGCAAAAAAGGATCTTGGTTATGAGCCGAAGGTGTCTTTCCGCCAGGGGTTGGCCCAGTCGATTGAATGGTACAAAAAGAACCTTTAGTTTCCGTAGTTATGGCGACCCGCGACGGCTCGCGGTTTTTGGAGCAAGCTCTTGATAGTGTGTGGCGGCAGACATATAAAAATTACGAGGTAATAGCAGTAGACGACGCTTCCAGCGACGGCACGCGGGCGCTGTTGAAATCGTATGGAGCCAAGGTGCGGCTGCTGGCTAATACGAAAAACATAGGACTGGCCGCCTCCTTAAACCGCGGTATAAAGTCGTCGCGCGGGGAGTTCATTGCCCGCCTTGACGACGATGACTTGTGGGCGGATCGGCGCAAGCTTAAGGAGCAGGTGTTACTGATGAGACGGCAGCCGCAAGTCGGCGTGTGCGGCGCGCAGAATATTGTCATTGACGCTGCCGGCCGCGAGCTGTACCGCTTAAAATATCCGGCTAGCGACGGACAGATACGTCGGAAGATGTTAGCGCGTAACCAGTTGCCGCACTCTAGCGTCCTGGTACGGAAAGAGGCGCTGGCACAGTGCGGACTGTATGATGAAGCCTGGCGCTACGCCCAGGATTTTGAGCTGTGGCTGCGGATTGGCCTGAAGTGGAAGCTGGCCAACCTGCCCCGTACTTACATAAAACAGCGGATTAACCTCCGGGGAGTGACCGCCCGGAAAAACATGCGGCAGTTTTGGTCTTTCTTAAGAGTTGCTTATAAGTACCGCCGCGCCTACCCCGGCTTTTGGGCAAGCACCCCCGTTTATTTGAGGGAATTTATTCTCAACTTACTGCCCAAGCCCGCGTTTTACCGCTTGGCCGGCCGCCACAGGCGGACAAGTAGGTGCCCCCACTAACACCTCGTAGGTGTACACCTACGAGGTGTTAGTGGGGTTGAAGGAAGTGTGGTAGAATTTCCTTATGCGCAAGCATCCTCTGGTTACTGGTCAGGTCTATCATTTGATGAACAAGAGTATTGCAGGATATAAGATATTTCCTTACCAGTCTGATTGTAAGCGTTTTTTGCGTCTGATAAGGTTTTTTAATCTCATTTATCCCCCCACAAAATTCTCTTATTTTTTAAGCGTGGAGGGTGATAACAAGAAGAAAAAGAACCAAGAGTTTGAGGCGCGGCTGGACGGGTTAATCCGATCGGAGCAGGAGGGGCAGCACGTCCAAGTCATCGCTTACTGTCTAATGCCTACCCACTTTCACATTTTGGCCCGGCAACTGAATGAAAATGGCGTGGTGGCTTTGTTTAAACACTCGCTTAACGCTTACGCCCGTTATTTCAATGCTAAATACAAACGTCAAGGTACCTTGTGGATGGGTCGCTTCCAAAACAAGATCATAGAAAATGACATGATACTCCTACATGTCATACGGTATATACATCTTAATCCAGTCAGGGCCGGGCTGGTACAAAAACCGGAGGATTGGCCTCACTCGTCCTATCCAGAGTACATTGCTCGTGATGGCGTAGAGTATCCCCTAACTAACTATGCGGGCCTCGTTGACTGTGTGGGGGATGAGCACAGGCAATTTTGCGAGGATCAAGCCTCTTACCAGCGCGAGCTGTCCTTAATAAAGGATCAAATCATGGAATAACCATAACACCTACGAGGTGTACACCTACGAGGTGTTAGTGGGAGGTGTTAGTGGTGGTTGCTTTAGGCCGTTTCGGCCGCTTTAATTTTTGTTTCCGCGGCGCGGCTGCCGGAGCCGGCACCGGCCAGATATTTGTTTATCACCGCCAGCTCGCTCGCCAGTACGGCCGTCATGGTGAACCTGGCCAGACGGGGGTCGGGCCGGTTGTAGTAACTGTAATTTTCAATGATTTTGTCTAACCGCGCCGTTACTTCTTTTTCATTGCGGTAAGTAACCAAGTTGCGGACGCCGGCTAGGCTGGAAGGCGCGGCGGCCCCGCTGACCAGGCAGGGGATGCCGGTGGCCAGCGCCTCCAGCAGCGCCACGGAAAAACCTTCCGACTTTGACGGCATAAAGAATATGTCGGACTTATCCAGCGCCCGGCGCAGCCGGCGCGGGGTCAGCCAGCCCAGATAAGTAAAGTTGTTATCCCGGGAGATTTTTTCGCTGCCGGCCACGGCCACGGCGAAAGGGGAGCGGCCGTAGAAAAGTCTCTTGGCCAGGGCGAAATTTTTAGCCGGATCGGCGGGATGACCTACGAAGATCAGTTTTGTGTTCTGTCCAGAGGGAGAACGTCGGCGATAACGGAATACTTTGTCGTCGTAAAAAGAGCTGACGGGGATCACCCGCTCCCCTGGTACATTTTGCGACGTTAAATAGGAGACGAACTCCGGCGAGGCCGCGAAAATGGCCGTAGCCTTTTTAAGGCAAAGGTTAAGATACAAGTAGCGCCAGACTCGGTAGGCCAGCCGCCGGCCGGCGCCGCCGGCCTGCCGCAGCTTGCGGTTCAGGTCCGCCGCGTCGTGGACGAACAGTTTCAGGCGCGCCGCTTTCCACGCGCCTGATTTGTGGGTATAAACGGCGTCAAATTCACGGGCGTGGCGCAGGCGGAAGATAAGCGAGGCGGCCAGCGGCCGGAAGGAGGGCGGGATAAAATTAAACCTCGGGAAAGCAATTTGCTTAAGCTGGCCAGGGGCCGGATTTACCTCGTACACGCCCGCGGCTACCCGCAGGCCGTGGGCGGCAAAATATTCAGCGGCCGCGGCGGTTACATATTCCGCGCCGCCGCGCCGGCCGCCCTGCCAGATAAAAAGGCGGGGGCCGACAGACTTTTCTTGGTCAGGAGGGTGGAGTAACTTTCCCTCTTCTTTTTTCGGGGCAGTCAGTCCCCTCTTTACGGCCGGCGCGGCGTAGCGGCGCCAGCCGCTGAAGTCGCGGTTCACTGCCAGCGCGATCAGCGACTTTAGCGTATAAAACGGCAGCCACAACCAGATCCAGCCGCGATAAAAGCGCCGGTGAAGATATATCATGTTGTGAAAGTAGCCGTAGTGGAATTCGGTAAAGCCGGCCAGCATGTTTTTCTTGTTGAATTTATGGGAGCCGCCGGACGGCGCGCCTGTGTGGCGGATAACCAGTGAAGGTTCCAAAAACAGTTTTACTTCGGCGCGGTGCAGCTTAACGGAGGCGCTGTAACTTTCGCCGTAGCCGTCTTTGATGAGGTTGTCGTCAATAAAATAATGTTGAAGCGAGCGGTGCCAGAAGTTGCCCCATTCTATCAACGGGAAAATGGGCCGGCGGGTACTGCCGCGGTTGAAGTTGGACGTAACCAGCTCCAGGACGGGGAAGGGTCGGGTAGCCACAATATCTTTCCAGCCCAGGTCCCGGCGGTTTTGGCGTCCCATTTGCTCCAGGATTACCTTGGCCTGGACGACGCGATCAGGCGCCAGCAGCGGCCGCAAATCAGCGAAGAAATTATGGTTTTCAATTCGCACGTCGTCATCTAAAAAACCCACGTACTCGCCGCGGGCGCGCTTAAGGCCGGTCTTTTTGGCGTCGCGCTGGTGGCGGCCCTCGTTTACAAAATATTTTACCCGGGCGTTGCCGGCCGCCAACCGCTGTACAACCAGCGCCGTGTCATCCGTGGAATGATCGTCCACCACGATTATTTCGTGCGGCGGTCGGGATTGTTTCAGTAGTGAAGGAATAAGGTTTCCCAGGTAGGCTGAACGATTAAAGGTGGGAATTATTATTGATATTGGCGGTTGCAATGTTGTCATGTCTTTTAAAGCGGCTGGGACGCGGGCTCTATAATTTGCCTTACTTGCTCGAGGTCTGCCGGCGTATCGATCCCGATTGAATCATGAGCTGTTTCTGCCACGGCAATTTTTACTCCGGCAGCCAACGGTATCAGCTGTTCCAGTTTTTCCTGCTCGGCCAGGGGGCAGGGCGGGAGCTCGCTGAAACGTTGCAAAAAATTGTAGCGATAGGCGTAGATGCCTACGTGCTTGTCAAAGCAACTGCTTGAGGGGCTGTCGCGGTGGTGGGGCAGAGGGGAGCGGGAAAAATAAAGAGCCGTTCCATCTTGCGCTGTGACGACTTTCACTACGCTGGGGTTGAGATAAGACTGCCGATCGCAACAGCGCATGCTGGCAGTAGCCATTGATATTGAAGGACCCGCCTTTAGCAGCGTCTCGCCCACGGTGTCTATGGTGTCCGGGTGTATCAGCGGTTCGTCTCCTTGTATGTTGATAATTATGTCGGCTGATAGATCAGCAGCCGCTTCGGCAACTCGTGAGGTTCCGCTGGCATGATCTAGGCGCGTCAGCACGGCTTCGCCGCCAAATGACCTCACGGCTTGCGCCAAGGCTTCATGGTCGCAAGCTACCATTAAGCGGCCAAGGCAGCGGGCTGACCTAGCTTGGGTGTATGTGTAGTAGATTAACGGTTTGCCGTTGATTTTTTGCAGCAGTTTGCGGCGCAGTCGCGATGACTCCAGGCGAGCAGGTATGATGCCTGCCACGCGGGCTGTATTGGGCATGTGTTAAAGTGTAGTTTATGGGCTGGTGCGTATTCAAGCGCTATCAATTTGCCGGTGAGGACAGGCCGTGCCTGGTGCTGGGGTCGGCACCGGAGCCCACCTTGCCGGAAAACCTGCGGAAAAAAACAACGCTGGTTTGCGTGAACGGCTCTGGCTGGTCGGCCAAACAGGCCGGTTGGGGCAGTCCAAGTTTGACGGTTATGCTGGGATCCTTGCTTACAGCCGATCACACGGTCAGGGACAGGGAAGCCTTACGCGGGCTTGATACCGACACTTTAACCCTTATTCATTCCTGGCCGCGCGGCCGCTCGTTGTCTGAAATACAGACAAAAAGAAGACTCAAGGAGTTAGGATATTCCTGTAACCGGCTGGTGGCAATAAGCAAGCGGAAACGAAACAAAGTTTTGCGGCGCATGATAGGCCATAGAATTGACGGGCCTGGCAGCGACGACCGTCCTTCCAACGGCGTTCTGGCGGCATGCCTGGCCTTATGGCGCGGCTCCCCCGAGGTCGTCCTCGCCGGTTTTTCTTTGCGGCAAGACGGGCACAGTTATGACAGTCAGTCGGTTAGGAAGCGCCACCATCGGGCCGCGGACAGGGAAGCAATAGCGAGCCTGCTAACCCGGGGCTTTTCTGTCTCCGCTACGGAGCCGGAGCTGGCATCGGCGCTGGGTCTGAAATTGATAAGATAAAATTATGGTGGAGCCAAGGGGCGGGAATGTGAGGCGGGTAAAAATAGGAAGCGTAGAATCAGGCGGTGCCGTCCCTTCCAATATTAAGCCGGTATGGATATCCTGTAGTATATGATGCAACCCACAGTGTGCGTCTGCCCGGGGCGGGCGGGCGTATCTCCGGAGGCCAGCGCTGGTTCGTTGCTTCTCTGGCTGGGGCGGCGGCCGCAGGATACGCGGGCTTCTTTCTGGAGGCGCATGCTAAGCCGGAGCGGACGCTTTCTGCCGGGCCTAATATGATAGACTTCGTTGAGTTGACCAAACTGTCGGCCAGCGCAAAAGAGACAGACAGTGCGACTGAAAATGCCGATTAACCAGGCCAAAGAGGCATTAAGCACGGTGCGAAAGCCGCTGCCGGAACGGGATCCGGCCGCGGCGGTCAGTAAGCTACTGGAACAGCAGGCTCGGTCCGTGGCGGAGGCGGCGGGGCATCTGGATCGCTCGGCAGTAAAAGAGGCGGTGCGGTTGTTGATGGAGTTGTCCGGTAAAATAGTGGTGGCCGGCGTGGGCAAATCGGGGATAGTGGCCCAGAAAATCGCGGCGACCTTTACCAGCACAGGTACTCCTGCCGTCTGCCTGCACGCGGCGGAAGCTATGCACGGCGACCTGGGCCTGGTGGGCGAGGGCGACGTGGCTTTACTTATAAGCAACGGAGGCCAGACGCCGGAGCTGCTGGCTCTGCTGCCCCATCTGTCGGCCCGCGAGGTGCCGGTTATCGCCATAGTAGGGCGCGAAGATTCCGGCTTGGCGGCAGCAGCCGCCGTGGTTTTAGCCGCGCCGGTGGCGCGTGAGTTAGAGGCCGGAAACCTGGCGCCTACGGCAAGTACCGCGGTTGCCATGGCGATAGGAGATGCGCTGGCTATGACGGTGATGGAGGCGAAAGGCTTTACGCCGGAGCAATTTGCCCGCAATCATCCGGGCGGTACGCTGGGCAAACGCTTAACGCTGCGGGTCGCCGATGTTATGCGTAAGGGCCGCAAGCTGCCGACAGTCTCTTTACGAGCCGCTTGGCTGGATGTGCTTAAAGCTGTCAGCGAGGGGGGAGCCGGCGCCGTGTGTGTTACTGGGGGAAGCAGGCTGCGGGGGATTATTACTGACGGAGATTTGAGGCGGGCGGTGCAGAGCCATCAACAAGCCGATCTGGCCGGCTTAAGGGCTTGTGATTTTATGACTTCCGATCCGGTTACCGTGCGGCAGGAGCAGTTGGCGTATAACGCTTTAAAGATTATGAACAGGCGTCAAAAGAAGATCACCGCGCTGCCGGTTGTCAGTGACGAAGGAAAATGTGTGGGCCTTTTGCAGATGCATGACATTGTTCAGTTAGGCCTGGCTTGAATTGGCCTTCCTCCGATGAAGATAGATATTAAGGGGAACATAACACGGCGCCTGCCGGCGCCGGCGCTGAAAGCGGCAGGCAGAAGCTACGACCGCCTCCGGCCGGCCGGAGGCGCGGGTATGTACGCTTTTTATGACCTGGCTGTGTCGCCGCCAAGTTACGACGTAGTAGCTTTTTTGATCAAGGCCGAGATGGCCAGGAGGAGATCGGGGGCTCCGTATACGCATATAGTAGTGGTTCCGGGTCCGCACGGCGGGTTCAGAACGGATAAGAGCGGGGAGCGCAATGAGCTGGGGCAGGAAAACATGAGATGGAGGTTAAGAGATGTGGTGGTGTCGCTGTGCTGGCTTTTGCCTTCATGCCAGGCCGTTACGGTGTGCGCGAATAGGCAGGAAGCAGTTGGCCTTTGGCAACGAGCTAAAGGCGGCGTGTTTCCGGACGGCTATTCGGTGTCGGTGCCTGTTAAGGCCAATCTGGTGAAAGAAATTACCCGAGCCGCGAGAGGCGGGGCTGACATTCCCTCTCTTAAAGCAGCGCCGGCCGGTCGTTATCATGTAGGGCGCTGGCTTAAGGAGAGGGCGCGCGGGCGGCGCACGGTGACGGTAACGCTGCGGGAATCAAGTTATGGAACTGCCCGTAACTCGGATTTGAAGCAGTGGGGTGAGTTTGCGCGCGGTTTGGACGCGAAGCGGTACTTCCCGGTGATAGTGAGAGATTTTGAGCGTGTTTTTGACCAGGTACCGGCCGCGCTGCGGGGATTGGCAGTGTTTCAGGGAGCGGTTTGGAACGCGGAATTAAGACTGGCGTTATATGAGTTAAGTTGCCTTAACCTTTTTGTGAGCAACGGGCCGCAGGTGCTGGGTTGGTTTGACTCGAAGGTGAACTTTCTTGGCTTCAAGGTGATAACAAAGAGCTGTCCCAGCACAACCGAAGAGTTTTTTTATTGGTATGCCGGCCTGCGTCGGGGGGAGAACTTTCCCTGGTTTACCGCCGGCCAGCGGCTGGTGTGGGAAGAGGACAAGGCGGCAGTTATTAAAAGGGAGTTTGATAAGATGGACCGGCAGCTTACAATGAAATAATGGTCAAGATGGATAAGGTACTGGTCACCAGCGGGGCGGGCCGCCAGCACGGCGCCCTCGGCCGCCAGCACGGCGCCCTCGCTCTGGCCTTAACAGTTAGCAGGTTACCTCCCGCGGTAACCGAAGGCTTATGACTAAAATCCTCGTAACCGGCGGGGCGGGCTACAAGGGGGCGGTGCTGGTGCCTAAACTGCTGCGAGCGGGTTATGAGGTTACGGTGCTGGACTGGTATCTGTACGGAGATGTATTGGACAGGCACCCCCGCCTGCGGCAGGTCAAAGGCGATATCAGGAACCAGGCTTTGCTGAACCGGCTGCTGCCGGGAACCGGCGCTGTTATCCATCTGGCGTGCATATCCAATGACCCCAGTGTTGAGCTGGACAGAAGGCTTAGCCAAAAAATAAATTACGACGCTTTCCGCCCGCTGGTGCGACAATGCAAGCAACACGGGGTGGAACGCTTTATTTTCGCCTCCAGCTCCAGTGTTTACGGGCTAAGCGACAAAAAGAACGTTACCGAGGACCACCCGCACGTTCCCCTAACGGATTACAACCGCTATAAAAGCATGTGCGAGAGCGTACTGTGGGAAGAGCAGGATGATAAATTCGCCGCGGTGTCAGTCCGTCCAGCCACCGTGTGCGGCTACTCTCCCCGGCTCCGGTTGGACCTGACCGTTAATATTTTAACTAACCACGCCGTGAATAAGGGCGTGATCACCGTGTTTGGCGGGGAGCAGATGCGGCCGAATATACACATTGAGGATATTACCGATTTGTACGTGCGGCTGTTGGCCGCGCCCAAGGAAAAAATCGCCGGCCAGGCCTTTAACGCCGGCTACCAGAACCGCCGGGTGGCCGATTTAGCTGAAATAGTGAAGAGACAGGTGGGAAAGCTGATACCGGAGCGCGGCGAGATAGCTGTCGCGGTAACGGAGTCAGACGATGCCAGATCATACCACATCTCCTCGGAGAAACTGCGGCGGATGCTTGGCTTTAAGCCGAAGCACACCATTGAAGAGGCGGTCTCCGACCTAGTCGGGGCGTTCCGGGCCGGGAAGATTCCGGATCCGCTGGCAGCGGACAGGTATTTTAACATCAGGATGATGCAGTCGCAGGCTGCCCGGGAGGTGGTATGGCGGTAGGAGCTGCTGCCGGCGCCGGCCGGCCGCGGTGGCAGCGGCTGGCCGGGAGGAGCGATGCCGTCGCCCGCCGGCTGTACTACAGCATGCTGCGCATTCGTATGGTGGAGGAAAAAATTGTGGAGCTTTACCCGGAGCAGGAAATGCGCTGTCCGGTACACTTGTGTATCGGACAAGAGGCGTGCGCCGCCGGCGTGGGTGCTGCCTTAAGACCGGAGGATACGGTCATGAGCGGGCACCGCGCTCACGGCCATTACCTGGCCAAGGGCGGCAGCCTAAAAAAAATGCTGGCGGAAATTTACGGCAAAGAGTCCGGCTGCTGCCGGGGACGGGGAGGCTCCATGCACTTGATTGATTTAGCCGTTAATTTTCTGGGTTCCACGCCCGTAGTGGCCGGTACCGTGCCGGTGGCCACGGGCGCTGCTTGGGCGGCGGCTATGAACGGGGAGCGCGCGGCGACCGTTGTTTTTACGGGTGAGGGGGGCACAGAGGAAGGAGTGTGGCATGAGTGTGTGAACATGGCGGTGCTGCGCCGGCTGCCCATTATTTATGTCTGTGAAAATAATTTGTACTCCGTGTATACGCCGTTGAACGAGCGTCAGCCCCCGCGGGAGAGAACACAACTGGCAGCGGCGCACGGCGCGAAAGTTTTTTCCGGAGACGGCAACGACGCCGCTGAAGTGTACCAACTGGCTTGTTCGGCCAGAGAACATGTTGTCTCCGGTGAAGGCCCGGTGTTTATGGAGCTTACGACGTACCGCTGGCGGGAGCATTGCGGGCCCAATTATGACAACGACTTGGGCTACCGCAGCCAGGCGGAATTTCTGGAGTGGAAAAAGAAAGACCCGTTAAATTTACCGCCGGGTATAAGTGATTTTGATTTGGCCAACATGAAAAAAGAAATTGAGGCAGAAGTGGACGAGGCGTTTGCGTTCGCCCAGACCAGTCCGTTTCCGGCGGCGGATTCGTTGAGCGGGAATGATGTATACGCGTAGCACTGCCGGCATATGACGCGAGCCGATACCATCACGTGTGCGGAGGCTATCCGGGAAGCAACGGACCAGGCGATGGCCGATGATGACCGGGTGTTCATTGTCGGTGAAGGCGTGCCGGACCCGAAAGGGATTTTCGGCACCACGCTGGGACTGCGGGAAAAGTACGGCCCTGAAAGAGTTATGGACATGCCCGTATCGGAGAACGCTGTGACGGGCATGTGCGTGGGAGCCGCGCTTAAGAGACTGCGGCCCATTATGGCCCATCAGCGGGTGGATTTTTCCCTGTACTCCTTTGACCAGATTATTAACAACGCGGCCAAGTGGCATTTTATGTTTGGGGGACAAAGCAGCGTACCGTTGGTAATCAGGATGATTATCGGCCGCGGCTGGGGCCAGGGGGCGCAACACTCGCAGAACCTGCAGGCTCTGTTCGCTCACATTCCGGGGTTGAAAGTGGTAATGCCCGCCACTGCTTACGACGCCAAGGGATTGCTGGTGGCCGCTGTTGAGGACGAAAACCCGGTAATCTTTCTGGAGCACCGGTGGCTTCACAGGCTTACCGGCAGGGTCCCGCGCGGGAAGTACCGCTTACCGCTGGGCAAGGCGAAAATCGCCAGGAAGGGACGCGATATCACGGTGGCGGCAAGCTCGTATATGACAATTGAGTCACTGCGGGCGGCCCGGGAGCTGTCCGGCTTGGGAGTGGAGGTTGAGGTGGTGGACTTCAGAACTGTAAAGCCTCTTGATGCCGGGGCGGTGGTGTCTTCCGTACAAAAAACCGGACGGCTGGTGGCGGCCGATTCCGGGTGGAGCAGCTTTGGCGCGGCGGCCGAAGTCCTGGCTAGGGCGGCAGAGGCAGGCTGTAAGTTTAAAGCGCCTCCCCGGCGGGTGGCGCTGCCTGATATGCCAACGCCGTCTTCGCCGGCGCTGACTAAACAGTTTTACCCTACTTACAAGAATATTGTTGAAGAGGCGCTGGATCTTATGGGTGAAGACAAGAAAGCGGTGAAGGATGACTGGCGCCGGAGACAGACGAAAAACGCGGTGCCGCACGACGTGCCGGACTTGTCTTTTACGGGACCATTCTAAAAATTTATAATTGCGTGTTTTCGCTTTATGGCAATTATTGTTGACAAGGTTTAACATAACTAAAATGTTCGGGCAAATTTACACAGATATTTTTGACCTGTCGGAGAGAGTAGTGGATCCTCACTCTTATTAGGAGGTTTAACTACCTTGCCCGCTGCTTACCGAAATAAATGAAAAGGCTGGGAACAAAACTGGGAGCGGCCGGTTACGTAACGGAATTGCAAAGGGTGCTGGGAGAGATTGATTTTTCAGCCGTGGAGAACTTGGCCGCTTTATTGCACCAGGCCTGGCGGAAAGAGCGTACGGTATTTGTTTTTGGCAACGGAGGCTCGGCGGCAACGGCCTCCCATTTCGCGGAGGATTTGGGCAAGGGAACGGTCATGCGGGACGACAGGAGCGCGCCGCCGATTAAACGCTTCAAGGCTATGAGCCTGGCGGATAATTCTCCGTGGATAACGGCGCTGGCGAACGATCTTGGCTATGAGCATATTTTCGCGGAGCAGCTGCGCAATTTAGCGCGGCCTGGGGACATAGCTGTGGCGATCAGCGGGTCGGGTAACAGTGCCAATGTAGTGCGGTCGGTTCAGTGGGCCAATAATCAGGGCATGACTACCGTGGGGCTGACGGGTTTTGACGGCGGCCGGCTCAAAAGCATACAGCAGCAGGGGCCGCACGCGCCGGTTTATGACATGGCCCTGGCTGAAAGCGTCCACCTGGCGCTGCCGCGCGGGGTGGTGGATGATTTGTTCGCGAGGGTCAATCAACGGGGCAAATACGCCCGGGAGCGGGAGAAGGTATGCCTCAAGTAATAATCACGGGCGGCGCCGGTTTTATCGGCAGCGCGGTTGTGGCAGAGCTTAACGCGCGGGGCTTTAAAGACGTGCTGATAGTAGATACTTTTGATCGTGATAAAAGAAGCCGGAACTTAGCCGGCCTTGGCGGCGCGCGGTTGATGGATGGTGGTAAGTTTCGCGGCAGATTGGCCCAAGGATACTTTGACCCTCACCGCGTTGAGGCTGTAATTCACCTCGCGGCCATAGTGGATCTCGCGGAGAAAAATTGGCGTCTGCTGGAAGATGTCAACGTCGCGTTTTCTCAAGAAATTATTCGTTGGTGCTTTGACAACAAAGTTCGTTGTGTGTACGCGTCAAGCGGCTCCGTATATGGTGACGGCGGGTTGGGATACAGTGATGATCACGGGATATTTGACTTTCTCAAACCGCTTAATATGTACGGCCGATCCAAGCTGCTGACTGATATCTGGGCGCGGGATTCCGGGTATTTGGAAGCCGTGGCCGGGCTTAGATACTTTAATGTGTTTGGTCCGGGCGGGCGCCGTCGAAGCGACTTCGTTGCCAGCGCGTTTGAGCAAGTCCAACGCCAAGGAGTAATTGAATTATTCGCGTCTAGTAGTTCTGATTACGGGCACGGTGAGCAGAGGCGGGATTTTATTTATATACGGGATGTAGTTGACGCGACTTTGTTTTTTTTAGAGAACCGCCAAGCAGCCGGCGTATTCAACGTTGGTACCGGGGAAGCTCGGTCCTGGAATGATGTGGCCCGGGCTGTGTTCGCGGCTATGGGGCGTGAGAGTGATATTCGATACGTACCCGCGCCCAAGGGACTGGCAGTTCAGACCACGGATATCGTTCAGGCGGATATTTCAAAATTGCGAGGGGCGGGATACAGCGGGAAGATGATGAGCTTGGAAGAAGCGATTGCGGATTATGTGAAGCGTTACCTCATTAAGAAGCGCCGCTAAACTTTGTCCAACTGTCATGGCGAGCCCGCCCTCTGTGCTCTCTCGATATTGCTTTGATGAGAAAATAAAACTTAACTAAACCTTTCAAACTATAGTTTGAAATAATGCTTATCCCGAATTTCCCTTCCCCTGATGGTAGGGGATAAAAAGGGGGTGAAAAATTAAATCCCTCAACTGGCGCGGCCCAGCAGCCTTCTGGCTCCATAGAGCCAGAAGCGGTGAAATAGAATCTTTAGTCATCAGTCTTCAGTTGTTAGTCGTTAGTCTTTAGGGAATCTCTCTTTAGTGCTAGTGACGATACTTCCGCGTAACGTTATATAGAGGCCGTCTGAA
>CAZLVG010000009.1:0-28536 GCA_964562905.1 uncultured Candidatus Saccharibacteria bacterium
GGTGGTGTGCATACGGATATGTTATCCGTTGCGCTAGATTGTTGAGGCCAAGTAAAACTTAATCGCTGGCAAAAATTCAAACTACTATCTTTTTGAAAGCGAACGAGGTGGCAAATTGACCGAAAGAACAGCCCAAAAAGTTTTTGAAAATGCTCTAAGGCAAAGCGGAATTAAAAAAGAGGCTACTTTTCATTCATTAAGACATAGTTTTGCAACTCACCTTTTAGAAAATGGCGTTGATGTCAGGTATGTGCAGGAACTTTTAGGCCATCAGAATATCAGAACAACCCAGATTTATACTCAAGTAACAAACCCAAAACTCAAAAACATTAAGAGTCCTTTGTGATAAGTAAATTGTAAATTTTTCAAATGATTCATAAAAACGACACAAAAAATTTTGAAAAAAGTTTTCGGCGAGCGGGTAAAAATTGGAGGGGTTCAAGGGGAGGAAAATTTTTGCCCGCGAGCCATAAGCAAAATTGCGAAGCAATTTTGCGTCAGTCAACGTCCGGATTTTGCTCAAAAAAAGTTCGGATTTCGTCCAATAGACGCCAAGACAGAACTTAACGGCTTTTCGGAAGCCGTTAAGTTCTGTCTTGGTGGGCGGTATAGGACTTGAACCTATGACCTCTGCGATGTAAGCGCATTGCTCTGCCGCTGAGCTAACCGCCCTTCGACTTCTCGCTAGGGGTGTTTACGCCGAGCGGGTCCGCCTTAAAGGCGGGCGAGTCGAGGTGCGGACGAGAGGATTTGAACCTCCAAGAGCGTAAGCTCACAGCCCCCTCAAGGCTGCGCGTATTCCAAGTTCCGCCACGTCCGCCTTTTCACCCGTTGTGTTAAGGAGGATACTAGTCTTTTGTCCCGGTTTCAAGCTGGCTTACTGTACGGCCGCGCACTGCCCGGCAAGGCACTTAACATTCCCGTTAAACACAGTGTCGCACTGGGGTCCCTTATACAACCGGCACTTATTAGCAAATTGTTGCCTATATTTGCTCTCGTGTTGTTTGTTGATTGAGGCCACGCCCCCGCAGTCTCCGCATTGAGTAAATACCCACATGCAGTCATTGTCCACCTGGCAGTTTTTCATACTGTCGGGTATGGCTACGCCTTCTCTAGAGGAAACTTCTATACCAGCACCTGGCGCCGGAGGGGCCGTGGCGGGGTACTTTTTCCCGTACTGCCCCCTATTCGGGAGATGTAGGTAAATTACCAGTACCGCTGTCAGTAGCGTGGCGACCGACACTATAACAATTAATGTCTTGGCCATGGCGCTATAATACCCCTGTTGAGGCCGTCTGAAAATTGTCATGGCGGACCCCGCCAGCACGGCGGGCGGAGCAATCTCGCGGTTAAACCCAAAAGATTGCTGAGCCTCGCGACAGGCTCAAGGCTCGCGATTGACGGCCGGGCACAGTTTTCAGGCGGCCTCGTTACAATGTATTTGCAGCCGCGTTCGTTAAAACAAAGACGGCTGGGAGTGTTCTCTATCCGGTTTCGCGGGCGCGGGGTAGCCGCCGTTGGCTTCGTTTCTTTCTATCAGCCGCAGCACCTTGGGGATCCTGGTAAAATCTTCCTGCAGCACCGGCCGCAGGTCCCCCCGGTACAGCGCCGCGGCCGGATGGTACATGGGTATTATGACCCGGCCCTGACTGTTGCGCTTGGGCTGCCCGTGTATCTTGGAGATGGAATGTTTTTCTCCCAGAAAGTAAGCCAGCGAATGCCGCCCCAGCGTCACAATAAGTTTAGGCTCAATTACCCCTATCTGCCCTTCTAGCCAGGGCAGGTAAGCCTTAATTTCATCCGGCAGCGGATCGCGGTTGCCCGGGGCGCGGTGCTTAATCATATTGGCTATGTACGCATCCTCTCTCTTCATTCCTATAGACTGAATAAGCTCTGTCAAAAACTTTCCCGCGGCCCCCACAAACGGCCGCCCTTGTTCGTCCTCGTCTTTGCCCGGCCCTTCGCCGACAAACATAATGTCGGCCTCGGGATTGCCTTCACCGGGCACGTCGTTGGTGGCCACGGACTTAAGCGGTAAGTCCTTATTGCTCCATTCTTCATTCAGCTCGCTCAAGGCTCGCTTTTTTTCTTCGCGCGTCATAGGCTATTGCTTGCCGGTTGCTGGTTGATAATTGACCTTGGCGGCGTCAGGCTCCACTTCTGTCTCTCCATTTCTTTAGTAGTCTTAAATCCTCGCGTATCAGCTTATCGTGTTTTGTCTCTAGAATAAAATTAACTTTCTGGAAGTCCTGGTGAGCCAGTAGCGCCTTAAATCCTTCCGTTCCAATTTCTCCCCGACCCACGTGTTCGTGCCTGTCTTTGCGGGAGCCGAGAGGCTGTTGGGAATCGTTTACGTGCAGCAGTTTAAGATGGGACATGGCCAGGTAGCGCCGAAATTGTTTCATAGTCGCGTCAAGCGCTTTATTAGTCGTTATGTCATAGCCGGACGCGAACATATGGCACGTATCCAGACATATATGCACATCGTCTCTCCCCAGTTTTTTTAATATGTAGCTCAGTTCTTCAAAGGAACTGCCGATAACGCGGCCGGAACCTGCCGCTATCTCCAGCAACAAGCAAGCCCCGTATTTTTTATCCGGTTCAAAAATCTTTTTTAGTCCTGTTACCGTGCGGTTAAGCGCCTGATTGGCCGTGCTGGAGCCGGCCCCCCCGGCGCTGCCCAGGTGGGTGGTAACGTATTTTACTGCCAGCTGGCTGGCTTTTTCCATTTCTTCGCTCACAATTCTGGGGGCTGCGCCTGACAGCCTCTTCTCCGTGGAGGCAAAGTTTATGTAGTAGGGAGTGTGTATATAACTTTCCAGGCCTAACCTGGCGCACTTGCTCTGGAATTTTCTGGCTTGTGCGTACGACACGGCCGGAGAAGCTCCTCCCCGGGGACTGCGGGAGAAAAACTGAAAGCACTCCGCGCCGACCTCGGCTGCCCGGTCCGGCGCCTTTTCTACGCCCCCGGCCGCGCTAACGTGCAGGCCGACCCGCCGCCGTCTGGCTGGCATACGTATTACCTTCGCTGGTGCTCCCCTGCGCGGTCGCTGGCGGCGGCTGTGCCTCATGATGAAGTGACGGGCGCGAGTTGATTATTCTTGGCATGGAGGTTGCTTTAGACCCTTACCCTGCTATTATATAGCATAATTGCTCTTTTTACGCGCCTTAAGCGCCAGCGATAATTTGTAACAGGCCGCTTCAACGCAACGCAGTGTGACACATCCGAAGCCACTTACTGGACTAGAGGCTTTCCCATGGGCAGGAAGACCGTGCGCAATGCTATGGTGGTCGCTACAGCTTCAATCTTCTTCTTGTTTGCCGTTCCTGAAGGAATCCGCTACCGTATACTGTTAACTTTTCTGCTGTCGTGTGTTATGGCCGTCGCCCTGACCGCCGTGGCCATCCTCTTCGGCCTCAAGGCGCCTCATAAATAAACCACCTTGTTTGAGGCGGTTTTTTTGTTGTTTTGTTCAAAATGAACGCTTTCCACCCACAAAGGAGAAGACGTGCCCGCCGGGCCAGCGTTGATGGGCGCGTTGACAGCGGAAGAGATTATTTGGCCTTGCTTTCAGCTCGTGTTTCCCTGATGACGTTAACTTTTACTTCTCCCGGATAGTTCACTTCCTGCTCAATCCGCTGAGCTATGCTCTGTGCTATTTTAATGGCTTTTAAGTCATCTACTTCTTGGGGATTTACAAATACTCGGACCTCTCTGCCCGCGTATATGGCGTAAGCTTTATTGATGCCCTCGTAGCTGGTGGCTATGTTTTCCAGCTCTTCCATGCGCTTGATATAGTTCTCGGCCGTGTCGCGCCTAGCTCCCGGCCGCGTGGCGGAAATGGCGTCGGCTACCTGGACGATTAAGGCTTCTTTGGTGGCAAACGGGGGGTCACTGTGGTGGGCGCAGGCTGCCTCAATAACGCGTTGGTCAATTCCGAATTTTTTCATGATTTTTTCACCCACTTCTACGTGGTTACCCTCTACTTCGTGATCAATAGCTTTGCCGATATCATGCAGTAGAGCGGCTTTCTTGACTACGTTAACATCCGCTCCCAACTCCTGCGCCAGCATGGAGGCTATGCATGTTGCTTCCCAACTGTGCTTGAGAACATTCTGCCGGTAGCTGGTTCTGTACTTAAGCCTGCCCAGCAGCTGCACTAACTGGTCTGGAAGATCGACTATGCCCACATCGTAAACGACAGCTTCCCCCGCTTCCCTGATGTCTTCATTGGTTTTGCTCTTAGCTTCTTTTACCACTTCTTCAATCCTGCCGGGGTGAATACGCCCGTCAGCCAGCAGGCGTTCCAGCGCCCGTTTGGCAACCTGCCTGCGGGTGGGGGAGAAGCCTGAAACCATGATGGAATTAGGCGTTTCATCCACGATAATCTCGCAGCCCGTTAGTCTTTCCAGGTGCTGAATGTTGCGCCCTTCCTTGCCTATTACTCGGCCGATAAGATTTTCGTCCTCTACGTGTACGTGGCTGGTTGTTGTTTCGGACACGTGGGAGCCTGCGTAGCGCTGGATGACCATGGACAGTATGTCCTGTGCTTTTTCATTAAACTGTTTTTCACCTTCCCTCTCCAGCTTATAAAGACGCTGACTGATCAATTTTCGTGTTCGCTCTTCCGCCAATTCCATAACTCTGATCTCCGCCTGCTCGCTGTTGAGTCTTGAAATCTCGGTCAGCCTTTCTTCTTCTTCGGCCCTTAGCTGTTTCAGGTCCTCCTGTTGCTTGGATATTTCCTTTCCTCTTCTTCTTACGTGCGACTCTTTCTTTTCCAGATTACTTATCTTACCTTCCAGGGCGTCTTCTCGGTCAGCCACTCTTTTTTCTAAATCAACCAACTGCTGGCGCCTTACGTCCAGTTTCCCCTCCGCTTTATTTTTTATGTCCCGAGCCTCCCTTTCTGCCTGTTCTCGGAGTTGTTTTACTTTTTTCTTAGCTTGCTTTAATTTGAGTTCTATTTTGCGCTCAAGCGACTGCCTGGACTTTATACCTATTTGTTTGCGTAACAGGTATCCCGCCGTTGCTCCTAAGCCGGCCGCTAACAGCGCGGCCGTGATAATTGCCGGTGTCATAATCAGTTGTTACTTTGTTGATAATAACCATATTAAAACTTATTAAACTGAAGGCAGATTATTTGAATCTCAGCCGCCTTTCGTTCAAAAAACACTTACCGCCTTTTTATTTGACCGTCCGGGGGGCTACAATCTGATCCACTAACCCGTAGTCTTTTGCTTCCTTGGCTGACATGTAGTAATCCCGATCGGTGTCTTTTTCCACCCTTTTGAGCGATTGGCCGGTGTGTTCCGCCAATATTTTATTTAAACGCTCCTTGATTTTTAAAATGTGCCTAGCGTTGATCTCGATATCAGAGGCCTGCCCCTCCGCTCCACCCATTACCTGGTGGATCATAACCTCCGCGTTTGGCAATATCAAGCGCTTGCCTTTCGTCCCGCCAGCTAGCAGTGTTGCCGCCATGCTGGCCGCCACGCCCACGCAGATAGTGGATACTTCCGGTTGTACGTACAGCATAGTATCGTAAACAGCCAAGCCGGCCGTTACCACGCCGCCGGGAGAGTTCAGATAAAGTTTTATTTCTTTGTTTGGATCTTCATGCTCCAGGAAAACGAGCTGAGCTATTACCACATTGGCAATTTCATCAGTAATAGGACCGCCGATGAAGATAATACGCTCTTTGAGCAGGCGGGAGTAAATGTCGTAAGCCCGCTCTCCAAACTGCGATTTCTCCAGAACAGTGGGTATTAAATACGACACACACTCACTATCACGCATAATAAATATTTGCGCAAGTTTGGGATGGTTGACCTCTAATCCCCGTCAAGGAGGAGAGCCGGAGAAGCGAGGCTCCTACATAAGCGCTAGCTTGCCGCCCGCGTCTTTTTAGAGCCACAGTAAGAGCTTTTCCAGCTCCCGTTAAGGCGAGGAGCCGCCGGCAAAGTCGCACGCCATGGCGCGAGCCCGCCAAGTACGGCGGGCGAAGCCATACCATGCGGTTACGCGCCTGCGGCGGGATTATTTCGGTCACTGAAGCCCCTGGCAATGACGCAGGAATTTGGTTGGCGGCGGGGCGGCCCGCCCCGTGGCGGCGTAAAGTCGCACGGTGGCCACGCCGCTTTACGCGAAGTTTTACGGGGCCTGTCCTGAAGTTAAACTACTCCGCCGGACCGCTCTTGGCTTCAATTACATTAGCGGATTCTTCCAGCTTGTCCAAAGCTTTTTGGTTGCGCAGCATGTAGCTGATATTTTCCTTGAGTTCCTGCTGATCAACTTCCTGGCTCGCTTGTTCCGGGGAGGTAAACTGCCTTAAATATTCGTTAAGTTTTTCTTCGATCTCCTCCTCTTCCACTTTAATATTCTGCTCTTTAGCAAACTGCCGCAGAGCCAGCCCGATTTGTATGGATTTCCTGGCCCCTTCTCTCATATTGGCCCTGACTTCCTCCAGTTTTTTTCCTTTGGCGGCCAGATATTCGTCCAAAGTCTTCTGCTGCAAGGACAACATTCGTTCCATTTCTTTAATCATTCTGTCTATCTCTTTTTCTATCAGCGCCTCGTGTATAGGGGTGAATTCCGCCATTTGAGCCAGCTTGGTGGTAAGTTCGGAGCGAAGGCGCTCCTTTTCCTTTTGCTCTTTCTCCTGGATGAGGTTGCTCTTTAGGACGTATTTAAGAGTATTCAAGTCCTTGAAATCTCCCCCTTGCCGGGCGAACGCGTCATTGATTTCCGGTACTACGCGCTTCTGCACGGCGTGGGCTTTGACTTGAGCCTGGGCTTTCTTGCCGCGCAAATGCTCCTTGGCAAAGCCCGGGGGAAATTCAATGGTAAATTGTCTTGACTCTCCCGCCTTAATACCTTCCAGTTTCTTCTCAAAATCCTCCACGAGATGACCCTCGCCTAGATGCACCGGGTGATTTTTACTTTCCCCTCCTTCAATAACCTCCCCGTTCATCAGTATTTTGAAATCAGCCGTCACGGTATCTCCTTTTTGGGCTGCTCTGGCCACAGCCAACCAGCTGCTGCGCTTTCTGGCTAAATAGTCGAGCTCCTTTTCTACCTCTTTGTCGGACACGCTCACTTTCTTTTTTTCAGCAGTGATGGAGCTTATATCGCCCAGTTTTACTTCCGGCAGCACCGCCGCGGTAGCAGTGAATTCAAGGTCTTCCTCCAGGCCTAATTTGTTTATGGTGATGCTCGGCCTGGCAATGGCGTCAATGCTGTTATCCAGAACGGCCTGCACGAAAAAGTGCGTTACGGCCTTGTCGGCAGCTTTGTTTAACAGCCGTTGCTCACCTAGCACTTCCGCCGCGACTTTCACTGGAGCTTTTCCCGGCCTGAAGCCAGGGACACTGTTTTCTTTGGACAGGCGCGCGGCTGCCTTTTCAAGGTAAGGACTAAATTCTTCCCGCTTGACGCGGACTCTAATTTCCGCCTCCGCCTTATTAAGGTTTTTATTTACTTCAACTTCCATTTATGGCCAAAAAACTTATACCACCTATATCAGGGGGGCAATGATAAGAGCAACAATGGACATCAGCTTAATCAAAATGTTAAGGCTGGGTCCGGAGGTGTCTTTGAAGGGGTCGCCGACGGTATCGCCTACTATAGCCGCTTTGTGCACCTCGGAACCCTTTCCCCCCAGATTTCCCGCTTCAATGTATTTCTTGGCGTTATCCCACGCTCCGCCGGAGTTAGCCATCATCACAGCCAGCAGAAAGCCTGTTACAATCCCTCCGGCCAAAAGTCCGCCCAGAGCCTCTGCGCCTAAGGCGAAACCCACCACCACCGGCGCGCCGATAGCGACAATTCCCGGCAGTACCATCTCCTGCAGGGCGGCCGTGGTGGCAATGTCAACGCTCCTGGCGTAATCGGGCTTGGTGGCGCCTTCCATAAGACCCGTTGTTTCCCGGAATTGCCGCCGTACCTCTTCCACCATTTTCATGGCTGATTTACTGACTGCTTCCATGGAAAAAGCCGAGAACAGAAACGGCAGCACTCCGCCTATAAACAGGCCCACCATGACAGCCGGCTTGACCACGTCTACGGTGGAGAGGCCGGCTATGGTTACGTAACTTACCAGCAGGGCCAAAGCGGTCAACGCGGCGGAGCCTATGGCGAATCCCTTACCAATCGCTGCGGTGGTGTTGCCTACGGAGTCCAGCGCTTCCGCTCGTGCCCTGGTTTCCTGTCCCAGCTTAGCCATTTCAGCTATGCCGGCCGCGTTGTCGGCCACCGGACCGTAAGTGTCAGATGCCAATGTTATGCCCAGGGTGGACAGCATGCCCACGGCCGCCATGGCAATTCCGTACGTGCCGCCCAGCTTGAAGGCAATAAGTATGGCCGCGGCTATTACGGCCACCGGCATGGCCGTGGAGAACATTCCTAGCGCCAGGCCGCTTATCACGTTGGTGGCCGGACCAGTGCTGGCTGCCTTGGCCACGCGCCTCGTAGGCGCTCTGTCGTGGCTGGTGGAGTATTCCGTGGCCAAACCGATAATAACACCAGCCAGCAGGCCTGTGGCCACGGCCCAGAACAGGGACAAATCGCCGAACAGCCGGTCCGTAAGCCACCAAGCGCCGATAATCAACAGTCCGCCGGCCGTGAATATTCCCTTGTTGAAGCTGGCTGATATCCTGCTTTCGTCTGAAGTTCTAACCACGGCCGTTCCGATTACGCTGGCGGCTATGCCTATGGCCGCGATCCCCAGCGGGTATAAAGCTCCCAGGGAACCGTAAGTGGTCAGCGCCGCCAGCCCCAGCACCATGGCCGCGATCAGCGCGTCAACATAGCTTTCAAAAAGATCCGCACCCATTCCGGCTACGTCGCCCACGTTGTCGCCGACGTTGTCGGCTATAACGGCCGGATTCCGGGGATCATCCTCGGGGATACCTTGTTCCACCTTGCCGACCAGGTCCGCGCCCACGTCGGCCGCCTTGGTGTATATGCCGCCGCCCACTCTGGCGAACAGCGCTACCGCCGAAGCCCCGAAACCGAAACCATAAATAAGCGAGGGGTTGCCAAAGGCCAGCCAAAGGGCCGTTACTCCCAGGAGCCCCAGGCCGACGACAGACATACCCATAACAACCCCGGAGGAAAAGGCTACACTTAAGCCCGGCGCTACGCCCTTTTTAACGGCTTCAGCCGCGCGCACGTTAGCTAAAGTGGCTATACGCATGCCGATATTACCCGCTGTTGCCGAAAAGAGCGCTCCCAGCACAAATGCAATGATTATGCGTGTGTCAATGAGTTGGCCTGTGCCCAGGAATCTGGTCAGCCACATCAGAATTGCCACCACGGCCACCGCTATAGCTAGGACGCGATATTCCCTGGCCAGAAAAGCCATGGCGCCCTCGCGGATAGCCGTGGCAATTTCTCTGGCTTGGCTGTTTTCAACTTTGCGCCTTGATATAGCACTGGCTTTCGCGGCAGCGTAGGCCAGGGCCAGCAGCGCTACACCTCCGACAATATACTCATACCGCATAGTCTTTTATATGTTTAGATTAAGTACCTACTGTTGGCAAGTTAAAAAAACGAGTTAAGTTGGTAATCATACCTGCTTGCGTCCATGGTCTGGCCTGGTTTTCATGGCAGTGTTGGCCGGTATTTTAAAGGTGGCGTACGCGGATCATTCCTTTTTCTTCCCGTCACCTTTGCCTTTGGGCGCTTTTTCTTCCTCCTCTTCACTTACTGGTTTTTCGTTTTTGCTTTCCCCGTCTTCAACGTCTTTTCCCGCTTCCTTTTCTTCTTCCGTGCTTCCCTCCCTCTTTCTGTCTCCGCCATCCGTTTCCTCAGCCTCCGAAGACGGCCCTTCCGACTCCGACTCAGTTTCCGGCGCGGCACCGGCTTCTATTTCTTCCGTGCTTTCCTCTCCCGCTTTAACAATATCTATACGCCAGCCGGTAAGTTTGGCTGCCAGCCTTACGTTTTGTCCGCGTTTGCCTATGGCCAGGCTCAGCTGGTGCTCTTCCACGTGAGCCACGGCTCTTTTTTCTTCGTCAAATATGTCCACGGCCACTACCCGCGCCGGCGATAGGGCGTTGGCTATATAACGCGCCGGATCTTCACTCCACTGGATAACATCTATTTTTTCTCCCGAAAGTTCCGCTATTATTGTTTGAATTCTGGTGCCTCGCTGCCCTATACACGCCCCCACGGGGTCAACACCTTCTTCCTCGGAGTAGACGGCTATCTTGGAGCGCTCGGATGGCTCTCGAGCTATGGCCTTGATGTTCACGCTGCCAGCGAATATTTCCGGGACCTCCAACTCGAACAAGCGGCGCAGCATGCCGGGATGGCTGCGGGAAAGGAGGATTTCCGGATCGCGGCTTTCAATATCAACTTTAACCACATACACTCTTATTCTTTGATTGGCTCGGTAGCGTTCGCCTCTAACCTGCTCACTGGGAGGCAACACTCCGGTTGTGCGCCCGATGTCAACGAATACCACGCCGCCTTCAATGCGCTGCACTATGCCGGAGATAATTTCACCTTCTTTGTCTTTATATTCTTCGTACGTGGCCTCTCTTTCCGCCTCGCGTATTTTTTGAATGATGACCTGCTTGGCCGTTTGAGCAGCTACTCGGCCGTAGTGGGGGTCTTCGGGAGTCACGTCCTCCACGTATTCTTTGCCTACTTCAGCCTCGGGGTCCTTTTTCCTGGCCTCTTCCAGGGCGATTTGCGCGGACAGGTTCTCCACTTCTTCCACGTCTTCCGGTAGTTCAACCACGGTAACTACGCGATATACGCGGGCGGTGCCGCTTTCTTCGTTAAATTCCACCCTGATATCCTGGCCTCTTTCCCCGTAATCCTTGCGGTAAGCTGCCGCCAGTGCTATTTCAATGGTGTCCAGCACCTTTTCTTTACTGATGCCTTTTTCGGACACTATCTGGTCAATTGCTCCCCTGAACGGCAGTTGTTCCTCTGTGGTCATAATTTATTATTTAGTTGTTATGAAATTGTTAGAACTCTAAAAAATCCCGCAGTCTCAACCGCAGGATTCAGCCATGTAATCATTATATTCAGTTAAGGACGGGTGTCAAATGATTTGGACTTGTTTATCACAGAATTGAAAGGTTGCCATCGCTAGCCCCGCCAGTGCGGCGGGGCGAAGCCTGTAGCCGCTTGCCGTGGCTTTGGCGGTTAATAAACGCGTAAGTCCGGGAGCGTTTTATCCGGCAGCTGCGCTAATAAGCTTCAAAAGCGTGTTCAATGTGCTCAATGGAAACTTTCTCTCGGCCGGCACGAATTGAAACCACATCAAAACGCACGTCTGCCCACCATTTCTTTTCTTGCATGTAGTATTGCGCCGTACGAATTAACCGGCGCTGTTTATTAGCCGCTACTGTTTCCAGCCCTTCGCCCCACATAGTAGGGATACGTGTTCTTACCTCCACTATTACCAATGTGCCTCTCTCGCCGGCGGCGGGATCTTTCATGATCAAATCTATTTCCCCCGTTTTACTGCGCCAATTTGACTGCAAAAAGACAAGCCCCTTCTTCTCCAGGTGGCGGCGGGCTAGCTGCTCGCCTTGCTCGCCGGCTGCACGCTTGACGCTTTTAGCCATGCCTTAGTGCTTATAGGTATTTTTCTTAGGTCAATTATGATTAAGGACACCGCCGACGCGATTATTATCAGCGCCCAATCGCGCAGGCTAAGGGGCACGGTGCTGAAGAATGGCTGCAATCCTGGCGTGTATACTGCCACTAAATGCAGGCCGGCGGAAATGGCCAGCGAAACCGGTATCCATTTATTACCCCTAAAACCTCTCCGGAATATTGACTCACGCAGAGAGCGGAAGCTCCATACCGACAGGAGAGACACGAAAGAGATTAGTGTAAACACCATGGTGCGGACATATTGCATGCTTCCGTTCGTGTAGGCCAGCAAGTACCAATATAAGATCATGGTGGCCGCCGTGAGCACTATCCCCGTGAACACAATATGCCATAGGAGGCTTTTACCCAGTAAGGGATCGGCAGGGTCTTCCGGTTTGCGCTTCATAACATTGCTCTCGGCTGGCTCCAGTGCCAACGCTACGTCTGAAGTCCCGTCCGTGACCAGATTTATCCACAATATCTGCGCGGGCAAGAGAGGCAGTGGCGCCCTAGCCACCAGGCTGACCAGGAAGATAGCCACCTCGGCGGCATTCGTAGCCAGCAAGAAGCCCATAACCTTTCGCAGGTTGTCTCTGACTACGCGTCCTTCCTTGATAGCCTGAACGATCGTGGTAAATTTGTCATCCAACAGCACAAGGTCTGCCGCCTCCTTGGCAATGTCCCGGCCAGAGCCCATGGCCACCCCAATGTCGGCTTCTTTAAGAGCCACCGCGTCATTAATACCGTCGCCCGTCATGGCTACGACATGTCCCTCTTTTTTAAGAGCTTTGATCAGCCTCTGTTTGTCCAAGGGCGTGACCCGCGCGAACACCGATGTTTTGCCGACAATCCGGCGCAGCTCCTCATCCGTCATCTGCTCCATATCCTCGCTGGTAACAATTTTATTGTTCGCGCTTATTATGCCCACTTCCACGCCAACGGCCTGGGCAGTTTCGGCCATATCTCCCGTCACTAATTTAACGTCTACACCCGCTCTAGCCGTTTCCTGTATTACTGGCAGCACGTCTTCTCTGACGGGGTCGCGAATGGTGAGGAAGCCCAGGAACAGTAAGTCTTCCACTTCGTCGCGGGTTATTTCGGCGGTGTTCATATTGCGTCGTACAGCCACCCCGATCAGCCTCAATCCTTGGCGGCCCGACGCTGTAATTTTATTACGTATCTCCCAACGGCGGGATGACGTCAGCTCAGCTGGTTCGTTGTCTTGGTTTAGAGCGCGCGAGCTGTGTCGCAGCAACACTTCCGGAGCGCCGGTAACAAACATGTACCTAGTGGATTGGGTGGGGTGGTCGTGCAGGGAGGCTTGGTACTTCCAACGGGGGTTAAATGTTATAGCGTCCCGTTGTCGCCAGCTGCGTTTCAGTTGTTCCTGGTTCAGTCCGCACCATTCCGCGAAAGCAAGCGAGGCCCTTTCGGTGGCCTCTCCTATGTATTCAGGCTGTCCGTCGGTGCCATCCCTTGCCCGGCGCGCGTCTGTGGCTAGCAACATTCCCGTCAACGCCAGTTTGTGCAGGTTGTTGTTAATTTGAGGATCCTCCCTGGTGATAGTATCTCCTTGCGTGAAGTTAAGGCATTGAGCCTGCATTTCACCCAGTGTCAAGGTGCCCGTTTTGTCAGTGCAGATTACTGTGGCCGCGCCTAAGGTTTCTCCCGATCGCAGCTGGCGCACGGCCCCGTTGTGTCTCAGGATGCGCGTTACCCCCACCGTAAGGGCAATGGTCAGGATAACGGTTAAGTCTTCTGGGATGGCACTCACTATCAGGGTTACCGCGGTTAAAGATGTTTCTGCCAGGTCCTGACCCATCATAATGCCTGTCGCGGCCAGGATAGACACTGCTCCCACAATGGCTATTCCAATCTGCAGACCAACTTTCCGCAGTTTGCGCGCCAAGGGCGACGGCTGAGACTTGGTCGCCTTTAGTACTTGGGCGATTTTTCCTAACTGAGTGCTGGTGCCTGTGGTTGTCACTACGGCCGTGGCCGATCCTGACGCCACGGCTGTCCCCATAAATACCATGTTTTTTCGGTTGCTGACGGGTGTGCGAGTGTTCAGCTTCGCGGGCGACTTCTCAATGTCATCTGACTCACCCGTTAAGGCAGATTCTACCGTGCGCAGGCCCTCGGTGGTGATTAGCCGCGCGTCGGCTCCCACGCGTTCCCCGGCCCGCAACTCAATAATGTCGCCTACCACTAATTCGCGCGCCGGTATCCTTTGCCTTTGGCCACCGCGGATTACCGTGGCCGACGGTTGCACCTGGCTGCGCAGCTTCTCCAATGTTTTTTCTGTCTTCCACACCTGCGTCAGCCCCATCGTCACGTCCAGTAATATGGCCGCGGTTATGATAGCCGCGTCGGCGTAATGCCCCAGCGCAAGGGACAGAATAACTGCTCCCACTAGAATAAGGACCAGCGTGTCGGTCAGGCGGTCGGCGATTAACCACAAGGGATGCCGCCGATGAGCCCGGGGCAGCTCGTTAGACCCGTACCGCTTCCGATGTCTAGCCACGGCTTTCTTGCTTAGTCCCTCCTCCGGCTTAACCCTGTACTTTAGCAGGACGTCCGCGGACGACAGAAGGTGCGGCTCTTCTTTCATAACTTGAGTATACAAAATTGCCTTACCGGTGGTACAGCAAAATGCCGGCAGCCAGTAACAATGACAGAGGAGCTGCCTGGGTAATCAAGTAATGATCCAGCAACAGTAACGGGCTTACCGCTGCCACGTACCACCATTTTGCCTGCGTGTAGACAAGCAGCAGCAGCAGCGCTGCCGCCAGTCCTACTACTTTGCCGCCGAGTTCCGTTATCAGCACCAGCGGCACATTGTGTACGTAATCAACCTGCCACGGTTTATGTTCTATAGAGTGGTTGTTCAAGTAATCATTAAGGCTGCTGACGTAATTGCCTAAGCCTACCCCCTCACGCCATCCGTTTTCCGCGATTAGGCCTACCGCCCAGCTTACGCCGGTCCACCTCTCCCGCACGGCGGCGTCTTCAGCGTCAACAGCGCGCATGGCCATTAGCGGCAACAAGGTCGCTACTAACGTGGACACCAGCCCCAGGTAACGCCACCCGAAGCGTATGTTTACGGCATAAAGCCTTAGCCATAGCCACAGTACTGTGAAACCCGCGGCTAAATATGCCGCTCTTGAAAATGATAAAACGACCGCCAACAGCAGCACCGCGGACAAGATTACAAAAACAGGCCTTCCCGGCTGCCGGTGGTTGGGGCGCGGTTTTAACGTTGGCATCGCGCTGCCTGCTAACAGCGCGAGAGACAACATCATACTGCCTCCGAAACTGTTAGCGTGCGCGTACGGACCGTAAGCCCTAATTAACTTTTTTTGCGGCGCGGTAAATTTAGCAATGCCCGGCGCGTGAGTATCCAGCTGCGTTTCTCCGACATACTGCAGTCCCAGGTCGTTCTGTGCAATGAATTGGGCTATGCCCCACTGCGCGTGGAGTAAGGTTGCCAGTACGACGACAAGTGCCACCACTTTGCTGCCGTTCAACCTGACGGCTAGCAGCAGGACCGCGCTGAAGGCGGTTGCCGCCAGAAACACGTCCCTGGGGTATTGAAGCTGACGCAGTAACGGCAGCATGGCGGTGGCTGTACCTATTGCTGTCAGGGTAACTGCTGGAAATCCCATGGTATGCGATTTATGCTAATTAACGACTCATCCTGGTTCTTGTGTGCAGGGGCGTGGCCGCTGGGCAGCTTTACGCCATCCCGCGGGCTACGCGCTCCGCGCGAGCGCGCCTCTGCCTGGTGGGTAGCGGCACGGGCAGGCGTGTCCGGCACCCGGCACGGGGGCACCAGGCCCTGCCAGAAAGCGGCTGGCCTCTAGCACGGTCGGATTGCCTGGCGCATTAGCGCACAGTATCAAGTTTACTTAATAAGAAGCTTGTTGAATAATGGACTGTCCTGCATAATACTGATTAAGGCGAGGATTTACGAACTGGGTCTGGCAAGCTATGGGCCCATAGCTCAGTTTGGCAGAGCGTCTGAATGGCATTCAGAAGGTCGGGAGTTCAAGCCTCCCTGGGTCCACCATCCTTCGCCGGTTGCTGTGTTTAGGCAGCTGTCACAGAGGCGGTTTAGCTTAGTCTCCCGCGCGCGGACTGCCTGGCTTGAATGGATGTTGCGTGTTTGCCTGCGCGTGAGGCGTGGCGGGGGATGGGGGGCCTTTCGTTTCGCGTGATTACTTGGACATTGAAAACTGCCAGCTGCAAAAGTTAAGAACTACGCTGAACACTGCAGCCGCCATGCTTCATTTCGGGGCCGTTAGCTCAGATGGCAGAGCGCAACTATCGCACAGTTGAGGTCGCCGGTTCAAATCCGGCACGGTCCACACTCCGCCCTTGCTAAAGCAGGGCCTCGCGTGGCAAGCCATCACCTCGCTTAAACTGGTATTGCCTGGTGCCGACGCGAAGTGTGTTCAGCAAAGCCTTGAAGCATAAACCAGGGAGTTAGCTTCGGGGAGAAGCCATCCGGCGCAGCGGAGCGAAGCTGGGCTGTAATCCAGTTGTGTATGACCCTTACATTCTTAAGCTGGCTACAAAGCAGTTGTAGGCGGATCATACGCACAACTTAAAGAAGGGATATGCTGAAGCACCAACGAGGTGGTGTAGCTGCAGCACGACACAAGTGGCCGCTTAAACTTGTTTTCTGTGCCGCTTTTGAGTTAGAAAAGAAGACGCGTGACTTCGAGAAGCACCTCAAAAGCTCTTCAGGAAAAGCCTTTCGCGATGAGCGGTTGATTTAATTTTGCTCCGAAAGTTCCTCATTTTCCTGCTGGCACTTGCAGAAAGTAGAGGGGTTATCATAGCCAGCTGTCATTTTGGTTGCTCTGCCGCCTTGGAGCTTCATAAATTAGTGATATGGTGTGTATAACGGGGTGTGGCGCAGAGGTAGCGCGCATCGTTCGGGACGATGAGGCCGCCGGTTCAAATCCGGCCACCCCGACCAGACTCCCTGTTATATTTTATTCGGAAAAAGCCACGCGCCGCAGCTAGAGTAACTGTAGTAGCCGCAGGAGACGGCCGTTACGTCTGGACGCGGGCGGGTAGCCCGCGCGACGGCGCGTAAAGCGCCGAGATTGCTTCGCCGGTTTTTATATCCTCATAATAGAGCCTCCCCTTGGGTGAGGGTTGCTAGGCTTGGTGAGCTCTTGCCTAACAATTAGTAATAAGTAGCTCGTAACTCGCTTTTAGGCGCGCGTGTTTGAAAATAGGATCATGGGAAGTTTATTTTATAATCCGCCACTCGCAACTGGTGATTTTTGAAGGTTTAAAATTAAAAATTGAAACATCAGGACATTATACCAAGTCCACTTAAAATCTTCTTGCTTTCTCTTCCGCCTCAATCACCCACTGATGCCCCACATGTATTTGTGTTGGTGAAGGATTAAAAAAACTCTGCTGTGATTTTAGCAGAGATTAGGTGGACTTGGTATTATACCAACCGCATCTATTTACATCCACGGTGTCATGCCGGACTTGATCCGGCATCCAGCGAAATTAGCCTGGATGCCCGCTTTTGCGGGAATGACGCGGAATTAATCAGGTGTGGCTGGTATTAGTTGAAAATTAAAAATTTAAAATTGAAAATTTGTCACATAGACCGCACGGACAGACCACTTATTACGGCCGGCAACACGCCAGTCGATGGGCGTATTTGGCCTGCCGGCTTCACTGTAGAGAAACGGACCGCGCAGCCGCTCGTATCACGATTACTGCCGCGCGCGAGCGAGTAAACAGCCGCGAGTTACTTCACTTATCTTTTTCCTTGGTGGATTTTTTTGTCGTATCGGCCGCCGTCTGTTTCTGTTCCCTTGCTTTATCCTTATCTTCACCTTTGTCTTCTTTCTGCTGCGACTTCACGCTTAACCCGAGCCTGTGCTCAGTCGGCTCAAGGGATATGATGGTGAACTTTATCTTTTTTTTAGCTTTCAACACCAGTCCCGGGTCGTTTTGGGCCTCCTTTGGCAACTCCGAGGAGTGGATAAGGCCGTGTATCTTTTCATCCAGTTTTACGAAACCTCCGAAGGGCGTGACTTTGATAACCTCACCCTCAACTTCGTCGCCTACCTTGTAACTTTCATGAACGTATTTCCACGGATCTTCCTGCAGCTGCTTAACGGATAACGAAATTCGGGTGCCGTCTATACCTATCACCTTGGTCCTGACCGTTTCTCCCGGCGACACAAAATCCGACGGATCGTCAATCCTCTGCCAAGCCAATTCCGATATATGCACTAGGCCTTCAAGTTCCTGATCCGATTCCTCAATCTTAAACTTAACGAATACACCGAAGTCCACCACGCCGCTTACGGTACCTTCTATTTCGCGACCAACCTCTATCTTCTCCAACAAGCCGCTTAACTCGTCGCTAACCGCGGCTTTTTCAGAAACGATAAGTTTTTCATCTTCCATGTCGGCCGCTAGCACTTTTACTTTGAACTTTTCTCCCACGTACCCCTTCAGGTGAGACAAAATTTTTGTCTTGTCTCCTCCTTCTACGCGCGGATAGTGCTCCTGCGACAGCTGCGAAACAGGCAAAAAACCCGTTATCCCCTTAACTCGTACAATGAGGCCGCCTTTATTAGCGTCCAGTATTTCAGTTTCAAAGGCTTCTCCCCGGTTTAGCATTGAGGACAATTCTTCCCAGCTTTTTTCCCGCGTGGCGGCTCTCAAGGACAACTCCACGTAGTCGTCCTCATTGTCATATCTTTGTATAGTGGCTTGAACCTCGTCACCTATGCTGGCGTTGCGGAAGGTATCCAAATCGTCAAGCAGATCTCTTCCGTATATTACTCCCACTCCCAAAGAGCCCAGATCGACGTACATGGCGTTTCTCATCTTATCTATGATACGCCCCGTTATTTTCTCGCCAACATTAGGCATCTGGACCAACTCGCTTTTATCGCTAACCAGTTGCTCCATAGATCCTTTACTAGACGTTTTAATGGCAGTAGTCATGGTATCTAGCATCATGACACAAGATGACAAAAACCACAAGTTCACTTACACTGCCTTTATATGGTTATTACCTGGCACGGCCACTATACCGTGAAGATAGTTACGCGTGGCGTCACGGTAGTGCTTGACCCCCACGCGCCCAGCAAGGATATCTCGCCGTTTAGGTCTAAAGCTGACGCGGTGGCCTTGTCTAATCCATCCGATGCCAGTATGTCGCACACTGACGGAATCCAGGGTTCGCCGATTATTATAGACACCCCCGGCGAATATTCAGTAAAGGGTTTGAACTTATACGCGCGGGGTTGGCACCACCGCGACGGCAGCGAGCGCAACCTTCAGCGTTGGCGCATTGAAGAGGTGTGCCTTCTGCACCTGGGAACGCTTGACCGGCCGTTGACCACGGAAGAATTGCAGGGCATTGAGCGGGTGCCGGTAGATATTCTGCTGTTGCCGGTAAATGACTACGATAAAAAAATAATCACCACCATAGAGCCCAGAGTGGTTATACCCGTGAACCATACTTCAATTAAGTCGTTCGCCAAGGAAATGGGGGTCAGCTCGGATGACACGCAACCCAGGTTTAACGTTGATGCCAGAAAGCTTCCGTCGGACGAGCTGGCAACAGTCATCCTTTCACCGTAAAACAGTGGCGTGTTTCCGCCTATGATACTCAACCACCGCAAAAAGATACAACAGATGCGTCAGCAGCCGGAAAGCATCCGTTTGCAATTCGCGGTCAGGGCGGCCGTAATAGTAAGTATAATTGTCGGGTTATTGGTGTTGTTAATACTGCTGCCTTTGCAGTTGTATTTGAGTTAACAAAAACTAACTAGAATATGGCTGAAAAAACTACAGCTAAAAACGGTAGCTTCAAAACACCCGCTGGTAATATCATAGCCAGGGAACTAACGCAGGAAATTCAAGAAAGTTATCTTGATTACGCGATGAGTGTTATCGTAACACGGGCTCTTCCCGACGTGCGTGACGGCCTTAAGCCAGTAGCCCGGCGCATCTTGTATTCCATGTGGCGGCAAGGGCTTCGTTCCGCGGCCCGGTTCCGCAAGTCCGCTAACGTAGTTGGTGACGTGCTGGGAAAATATCATCCTCACGGAGATATCGCCGTCTATGACGCGTTGGCGCGGCTTACGCAGGATTTCTCACTGCGTTATGAATTAGTTGAAGGACAGGGTAATTGGGGCAGCATAGACGGAGACTCTCCGGCCGCCATGCGTTACACGGAAACGCGCCTGTCCAAGTTGGCGGACGAGATGATGCGGGATATTGACAAGGAGACCGTTAATTTCGTGTCCAATTATGACAATACGCGCACGGAGCCGACGGTTATGCCGTCGGCGTTGCCGCAGTTTCTGGTTAACGGAACGCTGGGTATTGCTGTGGGCATGGCTACCAATGTTCCACCCCACAATCTGGAAGAGGTGTGCGATGCCGCCATACACCTTATCAACCACCCGGACGCTGCCGTTGAGGACCTGTCGCAGCACGTTAAGGGGCCTGATTTTCCCACGGGGGCCGCCATTTACGACCAAAAAGAAATACTTCAGGTTTACGCTACCGGCAAGGGCAGTATCGTAACGCGCGCTTTGGCCGATATTGAAGAAGGGAGCACGGGCTATTATCGCATAATTGTCCGGGCTATACCTTATCTAGTTAACAAAGCTAACCTAGTAGCCAAGATCGCGGAAGCCGTAAAGAACAAGCGCCTGGAGGGCGTGAAGGACTTGCGGGATGAATCAGACCGGGAAGGCATCCGCATTGTTATTGAACTTAAAAAGGACGCCTTTCCCAAAAAAGTCTTAAACCAGCTTTTTGTTACCACGGACCTTCAGAAAACCTTCCACGTCAACATGCTGGCTTTAGTGGACGGCGGCCGCCAGCCTAAGGTGCTGACCCTTAAAGAAGCTCTGGAGGAACACATTGCGCACCGGCGGGAAGTTATAACCCGCCGCACCAAATTTGATCTTAGGCGCGCGCGGGAGCGGGCCCACATCCTGGAGGGCTTAAGCAAGGCATTGGATCATATTAATGCCGTTACGGACACTATTAAAAAGTCGCGCACGCGCGAGACAGCCCATGCCAACTTGCGGCGGAACTTCAGACTTTCTGACGCCCAGGCCACCGCCATTCTGGAAATGCGTCTGCAGACGCTGGCTGGCCTGGAGCGCAGGAGAATTGAAGACGAGCTGGCGCAGCGAAAGACTGAAATAAAAGAGCTGTCTTCCATCCTGAAAGACCCCAAAAAAGTCAAGGAATTGATAAAGGAAGAGTACACCCGCCTAAAAGACACCTACGGGGATGGGCGGCGCACGCACGTTTTTGCCCAGACCGCCGGTGATTTTGTGCCGGAAGATCTGGTACCGGACGAGCCGACTATTATTACCGTGACAAGGGGAGGTTACATTAAACGGCTGGCTACCGGCACTTACCGCGTGCAAAGGCGCGGCGGCAAGGGAGTGCGCGGCATGGCCATTAAAGAAGAAGACATAGTTGACATCTTTCTGGCCACTACCACCCATAAAGAGCTGCTCTTCTTCACTAATCAGGGCCGCGTATTTGCCTTGCGGGCTTACGAGATACCGGCTACTACCCGGACGGCCAAGGGGCAGGCCCTGCCCAACTTCCTGGAATTGGCAGCCGGCGAGAGAGTGACTGCCGTGCAGGCGCTGCCGGCCAAAAGCGACGACCATCAGTATTTAGTCATGGCTACCAAGGGAGGCGTGGTGAAGAAGACGCCCCGTGAAGAGTTTGCCAGTATACGCCGCAGCGGCCTTAAGGCCATAAACCTCAAGAGCGGCGACGCGCTGGAGTGGGTAGCAGGCTCCACGGGCAGGGACAGCCTACTGCTGGTTACCAAAGCCGGGAAGGCCATCCACTTTCGGGAAACTGACGTGCGCTCCATGGGCAGATCGGCCTCCGGCGTGCGCGGCGTGCGCCTGGGTGACCGGGACGAAGTGGTGGCCATGCACATAGTTCCCCAAAAGACGGTCAAGAACCAACAGGTGCTGGTTATCACTAAAAGCGGTTTTGGCAAGCGCACGCCTCTGTCGCAATACCGGCTGCAGGGACGCGGCGGATTTGGCATCAAAACGGCTAACATAGGCGACAAGACGGGCCCGGTAGTCAATGCCGCGCTCATTGATAAGGCCAGCGCTGACAGCACGGACGTATTTATAGTTTCGGAAAAAGGGCAGGTGGTGCGCATAGAAGCGTCCGCCATCACTGAACAGTCTCGTGATACCAGGGGAGTTAAACTCATGAGCTCCAGCGTCAGAGGCGGAGAAGTAGCCGCCTTTACCACCTGGACCAATAATTAGCCCTAGCCGGTATGCTGAAGTCAGCGCTTCACGGCTGGCCGGCCTGCCTGGTCTTCATCGCTTTCGCGGCGCTGTTTCTGGTGATTTCTTTTGCCGGCCCCTCTTTGGCCAGTCCCTTTGACCCGTATTACCACTTAAAACACGCTCAAACTTACTGGTCGGGGGAAGATATGAACATGCCTGTCTTTTCCACTATGAACAGCCCCGGGGCTGATCTGTATGTCGGTTACCACCTTTTAATAGCACCGTTCACTTACTTTTTTAACGGCAGCAATTATCAGGCTTTAATCAACGGCTTCAAAGTATTTCATGCCGCGGCAGCCGCGTTACTTTTTTTTGCTTTTTACCTTATTTTTAAGAGCATCCTGCGCGATTACGTAAAAAAAATTAAACATTCTGACGCTGTAAAAATTGCTCTACTGGCGACACTTTTTTTATTTTTGATTTCACCCGGATTTACCAGCAGGATGCTTTACCAACGCCCGCACGTGATTTCAACGATCCTGTTGCTGCTGGCCTTTTATTTCACTTTAACTAAAAAGCACTGGCTACTTTTTCTCACGGCGGCTGTGTCCCCGCTTCTCTATTCAATATCGTTTGTTGTTCTGATCCCGGCTTTTTTCTACGCCGCATGCTATCACTTATATTACCGCACACCGCGTCTTAATTATCGGGTACACGCGCCGCTTATTTACGCTTTGCTGGGGCTGGCCGCGGGCATCTGGCTTCATCCTCATTCCCTGCATTATATTTACAACGCCTATTTCGTCCATATTCTGGCCGTGATCAGGGTTTACACTGAACCAATGAGCCTGGAGGGCGCCGAGCTGTATGCTGCCAGAAACTTGCATCATGAGATTGCGTGGCTGGTAGCGCTTTTGTTTTTTTTCGTTCACTTATATTACGCCCGTTTTATCGATAAAAAAATGCCGTGCCGCGTAAGGATGTCGTTTCCGAAATTCTACCTCCTGGGCCTCACCTTGTTCTTTTTTATCCTCGGTATTTTTATTCAGCGCGCTATTGAGTATCTTATACCTTTTGCCGTTCTGTTACTGGCTTGGGCGGCGGCAGACGATCTGGCTCCGTTAATCAGAAAAATAGTTCCTCCCCCCCGTTATCTTTTGCTTCTTCCTCTGGCAGTGTTTTTCCTGGTGGAAACGGCTTATTATTCAGAAAGTATCGGCAGTTTGCCTGCTTACGACCAAACACGTTCCGCGGCAGAATTTATAAAAAACAACTCATCGCCGGGCGACACAGTCTTTCACAGAAGATTCAGCGACTACCCCCGGCTCGTTTTCTTTAACAGTCAAAATCGTTACATCATGGGTATGGGGGCCGTTTTTACTTACGTACATTCTCCGCGGAAATATCTGTTGTACCGTCACATAGCGGTAGAAGGCAGAGCCTGCTTTGAAAAGGAATGTTCGGCGGATAACGAGATAAGCGTGTATGAAGCTATGCGGCGGGAGTTTAACGCCAGCTTTGTTTATTACGAGAAACCGGGCGGGGAAAACAAGGAGGATGAACACGAAGATAAATTTTTCCAAGCGCTACGGGAAGACGAAAGGTTCAAAAAAGTTTACACTGATAAGAATTATCCCGAAATCATGGTGTACAGCCTGTGACCAGCGAGGCCAGAAAGATGTTCACTCAAGCTATCACTAAGGTACTTGAGGAAGAAAAGATAGACTACGCCATTAAGGAGGCCGCTTTTCCGGCCTACGCTCATCGGAATCCCCTCGTTCGTCATCTGATGTGGCGGAGAATATCCATCGTGGTTAACTACCTGCTCCGTTCTCCTCACCGCGACATTCTTGATTTCGGCTGCGGTTGCGGCATGCTGGCTTATCTTCTGGCCGAAACGGGCAAAAATGTAACGGCTTATGATATAGAATATAACCCCCTGAAAAAGGCCAAAAAATATCTGGAATTTCCCCGCAATATCATCTGGCTTCCTCCGGACCCGTCAGCGCTAAAAACGCTTCCGCGCTCTTTTGACGCCGTAGTGGCCCTGGACGTCTTGGAGCACGCGGAGAATCTGGATGAATCGCTGGCGGCTTTTCGCCGCCTGCTCAAGCCCGGCGGGGAAGTGGTTGTATCCGGTCCGACGGAGAACTTTGCTTATCGCGCGGGGCGGCGCTTAGCCGGCCGGATGTTTACGGGCGAATACCATAAGTCCAATATTTATGCCGTCAAAGAGAGATTTGCCGACGAGGGAAAAGTAAAGACTATAGCCCGGTTGTATCCGCCGGTGACACTTTTTGAAATATTTACCGCCCAGTTGTGGTATCCTGTACAGTATGCTGGAGAGCAGTACAGCCGCCTTCATACGACCCGGAAAATTCTGGCGTGACTTGGGATTGCGTGCCAACCAGACGGTAGTCCATTTGGGCTGCGGCGCCGGCTTCTACCTGACACACGCCGCCAAGATTGTCGGCCGCGGGGGAAAAGTGGTGGGCGTTGACGTATTGCCTGACATGCTGCGGGAAGCCGAGGGGCGCGCCCGTCGGGAAGGTGTGGATGATATCATACGCACCATACGTGCCGATCTGGAGAAAAGATTCGGCTCTACCTTGAAAAACGATGTGGCCGACTGGACCTTAGTGGCCAACGTTCTGTACCAATCCGACCCCGTTAAGATAATCGGCGAAGCCGCCCGTATCACCAAGCACGGCGGCACCATAGTCATCGTGGAATGGGACACGGTAGCTACCCCTTTAGGTCCTCCCCAGGAAGACAGGGTTGGCCGGCAGGAGGTTCTTGAGCTTGCCCGGCGCCTCAAGTTAAAACCTTACCAGGAATTCAACCCTTCACCTTACCATTATGGCCTACTCCTGGAGGTTTAAGGCTAGCCTGCTGGTTCTGGTCGGTCTTTCCGTGCTGTCGCTGACGGCTTTGAGCTGCCGTCCCCAAAGCGATGCCACCCCTGGACTGGGCGGCTCCGCTGACTTGGTGGTGTGGGGGCTCTGGACCGAAAGTGAGTATTTAAACCCCTTAATTCAGTCTTTCCAGGAAAGTACGGGGGTCAACGTCAGCTATAAGAAAATAGCCTCCGTGGCGGATTACGAGAAGAAGCTGCTGTCCGCTCTGGCCGAGCGCCGCGGCCCGGACGTTTTTGTAATTCACCACACCTGGGTACAGGGCAAAAGGGCGCTTATGAGCCCGGCTCCCGCTGACGTTATTGACGAGCGGGCGCTGCGGGAGGAGTTTGTTGACGTGGTAGCCGAGGACGTTATGCGCGGGGGTGAAATATACGCCTTGCCTTATTCCGTTGACACGCTGGCGCTGTATTACAACAAAGATGTTCTTAACGCTAACGGCATTGCCAGCTCGCCCCGCACCTGGTCGGAATTTCAGGAGGTAGTGGAAAGAGTCACGCGCGTTACCCGGCTGGGCGGCATCCAGCAAAGCGCTGCCGCCATGGGTACGGCGGCCAACGTCAACCGGGCTCCCGACCTGCTGCAGGTGCTGATGCTGCAAAGCGGCCAGTCCATCGTGGATCCTGACAGCGGGGACGTCGCCTTGGGCGGCGAAGCGGCGGAGCGCAGCCTCACTTTTTACACTGACTTTGCCAATAAATCTAAAAAAGTTTACACCTGGAATTTGCGGCAGGGCTTTTCCATTGACGCTTTCTCCGAGGGCGAAACGGTCATGATGATCAATTATGCCTATAACATCCCTACCGTGCGCGCTAAAAATCCCCGCCTTGATTTCGGCGTTGGCCCCTTGCCGCAGATAGCCGACAGTAAAGTGATTAACTTCGCCTCCTACTGGCCCCTGGCCGTGTCCAGTCAGTCGGACGCTCCCGCCGCCGCCTGGCGGTTTGTCCGGCACGTCACGGGCTCCGAAAATGCTTTATTATTGGACAAAGCCATGGAGATTCCGCCGGCCCGCCGCGAGGACGTACCCAAAATGTTTCGCGATCCCGTCCTGGGAGTTTTCGCGGAACAGTCGTTGACGGCGGCTACTTGGCCGCGGCAGGACGTTGTCGCCACCGATGAGATTTTCAACACCATGATAGACAGCGTGATTACGGGCGCCGCCACGGCTTCCGAGAGCGTGAGGCGCGCGGCGGATCAGCTGAAGCGACTGCGGCCCGCCGCCGAGCCGGAGCAGCCCCCGCCTGAAGGAGGCGGACCCTCGCTGCCGGGATTCAGCCTTTAAGCGGTGTTTGTAGTATACTAAAGTTATGCGCCTTTCCTCTCTTTCTCTCGTGGCTGCCGGGCTTTTGGTGGCGGTGGCGGCGTCTTGGCCCGCTGCCGCTGCCGCCCAGACCGAGTTTGTGAATCCTCTTAATACTGGTGATGCTAAAGCAGATAAGATTATAAAGGACTTTATCACTAGCTTACTGTCTTTCATCCTCGGTCTGGCGGGCGTGACAGCTCTTGTTGTTATTGTCTACGCGGGACTTCGTCTTGTGTTGGGCGCCGCTCTTAGCGAGCAGGAAGTGGCCCGGGCCAAGCAGATGATACTGTGGGCGGTGGTGGGACTGATGGTCATCGGCATGGGCGCGGCCATTTTGGAGGCTATAAAGGGTTGGTTATTTTAAGCCGCCGGCGGTATGACGCACTGCTGTGAATAAAATGCTTATCCACTTCCTTTTATGACAATACCTTTGTTGACCGGTGGAATTATCCCTGCCGCCCTGGCCCAAGGCGAATTTTTAGGAGGTCTTGATAGTGCTATTAACGAGGGGAAGACACAGCAGGGTATGTCTGACATAAGTTTCGAAACCTTGTTTGGTAACATGGCTGTCTTCTTGGTAGCGCTGGTGGCCAGCGTGGCTCTGGCCGCTCTGGCGTGGGGAGGCATGATGTACATCCTATCTTTGGGCGACGAGGCGCGCAGCGCCCGCGCTAAGCACATCATATTATTTGCGATTATCGGTTTGTTGTTGGCTGGCATAGCTGAATTAATACGCAATATCGTTTGGTGCAAGATATTGGAAGCGGACCAACAGAAATATACTTTTTGCTACAGGGCTCCTGGCGTGGAACGTCTGGTCGAAATCATTCTTACTGCTATCGGGGTACTTCTCGCCCCCGCCGGCGCTATAGCCTTCGGCGCCCTGGTTTACGGCGGCTATTTGTACATAACCTCCGGTGGCGAGGAAAGCCGCGCCGCCCGCGCCAAACAGGCTATTTTCTACGCCCTGCTGGGCCTGGCCGTTATCGGCGCGGCGGGTATAATTGTCAACATAATCATTAATATCATATGACGCCGCCACCGACGGCGGCAGCTGCCCGTCGCTTATGATAAACAAGTTGGCCGCCTTAGTTGCGCTCCAACCGCAGCTGCTGAATGCGGAAAAATGTGAACAGCTTGGCATAAGCTGCCCGCTAGACGCCGGCGGCGGGAACCTTACTAACTACATTTTATCCTTTATCAAGCCGGCTCTCGCGCCGCCGACGCCGACTCTGGGGATCATTGGCACCCTCTTCACGGCCGCCCTGGTTTACGGCAGCGCCATGTACGTAATCTCTGCCGGCGACGAGGCAAGAGCCCACAAGGCTAAGATGGTTATCATTTTTGCCGTTATCGGTTTGCTGATTGTCGGTGCCGCGGCCATAGTAGTTAATGTGGTGGTCAACCTACCTTGAGCAGCTTCGCTGGCTATGTTTGCTCCCCTTAACAGATTGTCCTTCCCGGCTTTCCTAGGCCTTTTGTTCTTCTTGTTCTTCGCTTTTTCTCCCGCCCTGGCCCAGGTGCAGCCTATCAAGGGAGAGAACCTAAGCTTCCCCAATGTTTCTGTTGAGGGGGGGGAGGGCGTGAGCGATCTTACCAACTTCATCGGGCCGTTCGTGTGGGCCGCGAAATTACTGATAGGCACTATCGCCGTTGTCTTTCTTATCTACGCCGGCTACAAATACGTCATGTCCCGCGGGGAGGAAGAGGAGGCCAAGCGGGCCAAGAACCAGATCGTCTACGCCGTTATTGGCGTAATAGTGGCCTGGGGAGCCTCTGTTATTCTAGGTGCCCTGCTGGCCGAGTCGGCGTGGGAGAAAGGACTCTACATAGAAAACTGGCTTTCTCCCTTCATTTACGCGGTCAGTTACCTGGTCGGGCTGGCCGCCATTATCTTTCTTATCTACGCCGGTGTCAAATACATCTCTTCCACCGGCGACGAGGAGGCGGCGAACCAGGCCAAGCGGCAGATCGTATACGCCGTTTTGGGTATCATAGTGGTCAGCTTGTCCTTGGCCATCGTTACTTATTTCGTGCCCGCTCTTGGTCAGCCGGTAAGTAAGAGCTTGCTAAGAGGTGGCATTTATTCGATAGTTTCCTCACTACTGCCCCTTGTCGGTTTGGCCGCTCTCATTTTCATAGTCTACGCCGGCGTCAAATACATCTCTTCCACCGGCGACGAGGAGGCGGCGAACCAGGCCAAGCGGCAGATCGTATACGCCGTTTTGGGACTGGTGGTGGTAGGCCTGTCCGCCGCCATAGTCGGGCTGTTTGCGCCTGTTGTCCCCTTTGTCGGCACTTATCCGGGTGGGCTAATTGACGGCATCTATCTCGTGATGAACACCCTCCTGACCCTGGTCGGCCTGGCCGCCGCCATCTTCCTGGTCTACGCCGGCGTCAAGTACA